>JBLHVT010000045.1:0-25920 GCA_047628735.1 Glaciecola sp. | reverse complement strand
TTAGCACGGTATATGAAGGGACAATTCAGATATGAGCAGCGATGTAACCGCGATTGATCAAATAAAAGAAACTGATGCCTCAGAAGCTCAGGTTGTCGCTTATTTGAGAGCCCACCCGGAGTTCTTTGTTGGCCAAGATGACCTTATTACTGAACTGTCCTTGCCTCATGAAAGCGGCAAAGCGATTTCACTACTGGAGCGCCAAGTTACTGTTCTTAGAGAGCGAGGATTAGAAGCGCGGCAGAAGCTCGGGAATTTACTGGAAAATGCGCGCAGCAATGATCAGTTTTTTGACACCACGCGAAGCCTTGTATTGGCTCTTCTGAGAGCCAATAATACGACTGAGTTAGCGAATGCCACGCAAGACCAGTTAACTAATCATGCAAATATAGATGCTTGTGAAATTATTCTTGTTGAACAAAACAATTTGAATGTTTCCGAGTCGATAAGAACCTATCCGCCTGATACGCTTAAACAAGATTTTAAAGACGTGTTCCGACTGCAGCGTACCTATTGCGGCGCCCTAGAAAAATGGCAAGTAGAATTCCTTTTCCCTGGATGTAGCGAGTCACTTAAATCAACTGCAATTTGTCCAATTACCCACGATGGGCAGGTGCTTGCATTGCTCGCCTTTGGCAACAAAAACGAAGACTATTTTAATGTGCAGTTAGATACTTTGTTTCTCGATTTCATTGGCCATGTTGTCGGTGCGGTATTAAGCAAACAACTTATAAAAGGTTAGAGTAAGTTATGAGATTCCATGGCGCTTTCGAGCTACAGCAATTTCAGTATATTAGTCATATCTAATAATAGTGATGACAGCGAATTCCAAAAAGTTGCTGAATTTGCTAACCAACATAAATACATAGATCTGCAGAAATTGAACATTCCCTTTAATTGGTCTGCAATTAATAATTGGGGAATTAAACGGTGCTCATCAGAATACGTGCTATTGCTCAATAACGACATGACCGTGATTAGTGAGGATTGGATAGAAAGCCTTTTAGATTGCGGCATCAAGGAAGGTGTAGGCGCTGTAGGAGCCAAGCTATTGTATGAGGACGATACAGTGCAACACGCGGGCATAGTTATGCAGCTCGGAGGAATCGCAGGACATGCATTCAAACACAGCGATGCTAGGTCACCCGGCTATTTTGGCTATGCAACCGTAGTTAGAAATTGTTCGGCTGTTACCGGTGCTCGCATGCTTATCCGTCGAAGCGTCGCACTGGAAATAGGCGGGTTTAATGAGGAATTAAGCGTTGCTTACAACGATGTAGATTACTGCCTGCGTCTGCGGGAGGCAAGCTACAAAGTACTGTGCACTCCTTTTGCCAAACTCTATCATCTTGAATCTAAAACTCGGCCGAAATATTTGGATGATATGAGCCCTAAACAACGCAGCGAATTTGAAACAGAGTCTGCCTATATACGTAAGCGTCACGCGATTTATTTTAAAGAAGGAGATCCTTACTACAACAAGGCGCTAACGCTTCGTATTGAGGACTATAGCTTACGAGTCTGACGCATTTTAGATCTAAAACCGTCTAGCAAGCCGAAAAAAGCCTCGCTGAATAAATCCAATTTTTATGCGCATACACGCGCATAAAAAAAGAGCCAAATTATTACGTCGAGAAAGCTCGTCGCCAAAGCGTTCCTTAAATTCAGCAGCCTGCATACCGACCACGATTAAATGTTTGTTTGGTTTGCTACTTAATATCCGCCGCCAGAGGCTCAGCTTAGTTACTGAAGGTCTGACATATTTTTTGGCACCGATTGTATTATTGTCGTGTTGTCTGTAATAAATCAGGGGCCTCTTCAGGAAAACCACCTCACCGAATGCAGAAGCAACTATTGCTAGCCACCAGTCATGCATTATGGCTCCGTTGGAAATAGGCAATGCTTTAATCGCCAGCGCTTCATTAATCAGTGCAGTGCATCCAGTCACCAAATTACTAATAATCAAGTTGGGGAATCGATTTCTCTCAATTTCCAGCCCTTGAAATAAGATTAGTGATTTTGCTATGAGGGTTTTATCTGAAGAGACCACTTCTAGATCGCTATGAATTAGTACAGGGGTGTTAGCTGCGATTGATTTTTTTTCAGTCTGTGACATTGCACCCATTTGTAATTCGACTTTATTGTCGAACCAAACATCATCTTGATCACAAAACATTAGGTAGGCTTTCTCAAGACCGAGCATCTGTTTATTGGCTACTACATATTCCATGAGGAATGCGAATCCACCACTAGCCCCTTTATTTTCTGCATCTAACGCTAAAATATGGAAACTGCCAGGATGCAACGACGCATATTCTTGTGCAATTGCATGGGATTTATCACTCGAGCCATCGTCGCGGATAACAATTACTGTATTTTTATAGGTTTGACTTAGCAAGGAATCAATCTGTTCGACCAAGTATTTTTCGCCGTTATAGATTGAAAGCAAAATAGCAATCTTTGGCTGAAGGGAACTATTGGAAGGCACGGTCATTTAGAGTTATCCGTGAGCATAAGCATCAAAACTAGCTTAGCGATTTGGCGTCTTTAATGCCAGAGCGAATACTCTGCCAGTATTGCTTTCGCTCTGGCGATGAAATTAATAACCATAGGGTCTTGAGGCCAAATCTAACCATATCCCTTATTTTCCAACCTAATGGCGAATATTTTACTGAATATAAATGCGTACGATTACGGCTCGAATAATAGGTGCGAGAGGGGTTATGCTGAGCCATTATACCAGCACGAACCAGCGGACTCAGACTTCGCTCACCGATGGCATGGTAAAGCAGCGCGGCGTCGGTGCCAATAAGATCATAGTTTTTTGACTTAGCCCGAAAGCACCATTCTAAATCCACATTATCGATGAAGTAATTTTCCTTCATGCCTCCTATATCGGCAAAATGCGTTAATGCAATTAAAGTGCCTGAGGTAATTAAAAAATCAGCCGTGAAATGGATTGCCGAATTGGCGAAAGGTCGATCAGATCTGAGTACTAAGCGATTAAATAATTTGAATGGCGTTTGCCGCATAGACTGTGGATTAATGAGTCTAGGTCCTACGGCAGCGATACCTTTTTCGCTGTATTCGCTAGCCTCCTGATAAGCGGTGATCATCCTACTAATAAATAAGTCACAAAGGCTGCTATCTTGATCGAAAAGAAAGACATAGTCGCATTGATTCTCGATGGCCCAGGCAATGCCATGATTTAAAGCTTTAGCCAAGCCAACATTGTCATTAAGGCGGACCATATCTTGGCAGCGACTGTAAACACAGATTGATTCTGCAATGTGCTCGATATCAACCGATCCATTATCGACAACAATAAAATCTACTTCCTTATTTAATTGTCCGAGAAGCTTCAAAAGCGCTGTGATATCTGGCTGATAAGTGATGACGATCGCGCAGCTTTTTTCGGATTTCATTGTATCCATCTAGGCTGCTTATCCATTAGGCCTCAGTTGGGACTTCCGCAAGAACAGCGGATTTTTCGGGCTGGCCGCGCGTGGAAATCAAAAAATACAAGATCGATGTGATTCCCAGACAAAGACCGACGACAACTCCTGCATCTAATATACCTCGCCAAGGCTGAGGTAACTGGCGAGCGATGAAGACAAAACAGAGCACCACGCAGGTCAAACCTATTGAGATTAATTGACGCCTGCGAGTGGTATGGATGTAGCACATGCAAAACAGGGGCGCCAGCAACAAGTGATGAGGCCTAGGATGTTGAGCTAAATAACGGGCTCTAGCAACAACTCTGGGAGCAAAAGCTAGATGAAACCCTTTATAGCCCTCTGCATAGGCCATATAGGCTACCGTCAGCACTAGGGAGAACCAGTGAAGTGGACTTAATGGCAAACCACTGAGAGCATAAGCCATGGGTGCCAACCGATAAACCGCAAAGCCCAGCAAGAGTAAGACTCCGCCAATTCCCCAAATGTACGCGACTGCTTTCACAACTGATCTACCAAAGCTAATTCAGATTGACATTATAAACCGTTTCGCGCACTGAGAGACACTTGTCCTTCCTAATACAGCCAATAACTTGCCAAAACTGAGCATCACTGAATATTCCTTGTTATTGCCATAATAGTGTTGCTACCCAAAGTGAGATATTATTTCCACTATCAGTAAGGGGTTTTGTCAGCACAAAAATATTTAGGGATTGAGAATGAGTGTAAAACTTGGGGTTGTCATGGATCCCATAGAGTCGATTGTTGTAAAAAAAGATACCACCCTTGCAATGCTGCTCGCCGCACAGCGCCAAGGTTGGGAGCTATTCTATATGCAGCAGTCTGACCTATACCTTGATCAAGGCTCGGCTCACGGCATAATGAGCCCGGTCGTTGTCAAAGATGATGAGTCACAGTGGTATACATTGGGGTCTGAAAATGATCAATCGCTTGCCACATTAGATGTGATTCTAATGCGCAAAGACCCCCCTTTTGATATGGACTTTGTCTATTCTACCTACATATTAGAGCAAGCGCAGAGAGAAGGTTGTCTAATAGTTAACAATCCTCAAAGTCTGAGAGACTGCAATGAAAAGCTATTCGCGACACAGTTTCCTCAATGCTGTCCACCGCTAATTGTGTCGTCCAGCGCCGCCAAGCTCAAAGACTTTTATAAAACTCATCAGGATGTTATCTACAAACCTCTCGACGGGATGGGCGGCGCCTCCATATTCCGAATTAAGCCGAATGATCCAAACATCAGCGTTGTAATAGAGACCCTGACCGATAATGGTCGTCGCCAAATCATGGCACAGAAATTTGTTCCAGAAATAAGTAATGGTGACAAAAGAATTTTAGTGATTAATGGGGTACCAATTGACTATGCCCTTGCGCGCGTTCCAGCAATAGGGGAGACCCGTGGTAATTTGGCAGCAGGCGGTGCCGGTGTCGCACAACCATTAAGCGATAGAGATAGGTGGATAGTGGATCAAGTAGGCCCAAGCTTAGTTGAAAAGGGGTTGCTGTTTGTTGGCCTAGATGTGATTGGGGATTATTTGACAGAAATTAACGTGACAAGCCCAACCTGCGTAAGAGAAATCGATAAAGCTTACGACCTCGATATTGCTGGTGAGCTTATGGCATGCATCGCCAAGCAGCTCGAGAAATAACACTTGATTAAACTTTTAAGAGTTTCTTATGGAAAATTCTGACGAAGATTTATCAAAAGAGCGATTTGGATTCACTATTTTCCTCTCCGCCTGTGTGCATGGCATTCTTATTCTTGGAGTAGGATTTACCTATTTGGATGAATTTAATAGTGAACCTGGGCTCGAAATAACCGTTGCTCAGTATCGAAGTGAAATTGCGCCTGATGATGCAGATTTTCTTGCTCAGGAAAACCAGGTAGGCAGCGGCACCATCGACGAATCTGTGGCACCAAGCACTCCTTTCAAATCTGATTTCAAGGCTTATACCATTCAAGACGTGGTCCCGCCTCCAAAGACCACTAGCCTCTCTAATTCTATCGAGAGCCAAGATGCCGCCGTGATCACATCGGTGCAAAGCGCGGCGCAAATTGATCAGCAGCTAGAAGAAGCGCCGCTGGAAGAAGAGTTGCCACTTTCGGATGAATCGACAGAGGTGGATATGAGTTTGGCCATCGCTAGCCTGCAAGCCCAGTTAGATCGGCAGCGACAGGAATATGCTCGCAGACCGCATAAATATACTATTTCGTCAGCCTCAACAAAGAAAAGCGAAGACGCACTCTATCTAGATACATGGCGCCGAAAAATAGAAGCGGTCGGGAACGTCAATTATCCGGACCAGGCACGGCGTGACAGACTCTATGGCAGCTTAAGACTTTTAGTAGCTATACTGCCCGACGGCAAAGTCGACGACATCAAAATACTGCAATCCTCAGGGCACAGCCTGCTAGACCAGGCGGCAATTAAGATCGTAGAAATGGCCTCGCCATTCGCACCCTTCCCGGATGAAATGCTTGCCAATGTCGACATACTTGAAATAATACGCACATGGCGATTCCATGAAGGGAACGCTTTAACCAGTTTTTAGCTTATTGAATTGTAAGGACTATGACTAATACAACTCCTCTCACAAATTTAGAAAATCAATTTCTTATCGCCATGCCTCAGCTGCAGGACTCTTTTTTTGCAGGCACGGTGACTTATATGTGGAAACACTCTGCAGATGGCGCTCTTGGAATAGTTCTCAACAAGCCGCTAACCGCATCGGTCTCAGATATATTCGATGAATTGAGTATTGTTTTTGACAGAGAAGCCGATAAATTTGCTGAACAAAAAGTGCTTGCCGGTGGTCCAGTAGAAAGAGATAAAGGTTTTATACTTCACAACTCTAGTAAGTCTTGGAAATCATCTGTTCCAATAAGCAATGAAATCTCTCTGTGTACTTCGCGCACGATTCTGGAAGATATTGCAAACGGGGAGGGCCCAGAGAATTATGTCATCGCCCTTGGTTGTGCAGGCTGGGATGCCGGTCAGCTAGAGCGCGAAATCGCTGAGAATTCCTGGCTAACAGCTCCAGCAAAAAGCGAACTGCTTTTCTCCAACCACTACAGGACCATGGCCAGCCTTGCCGCAGCTCAACTTGGTATTAACTTAAATCAAATACCACCAGAGGCCGGCCATTCGTGATCATGGAATTCAATTAATGAGCCTCGACTTACTTCCACCTAAACCTGGTTTAACGTTGTCCGCCTTGGCATTTGATTACGGCACACAGAAAATTGGCGTGGCTTTTGGTCAAAGTCTTACAGGCACTGCCCAAGCCATAAAAATCATTAAAGCCAGAGATGGCATACCAAATTGGCAGGATATAGAAAATCTGATTGCCCAATGGAAACCGGATATATTTGTTGTTGGCTTACCTTATAATTTAGATGGCTCTCAAAGCGAGCTTTCCGTGCGAGCGACAAAGTTCGCTAACAGGCTCCATGGAAGATTTGGTAAACCTAGTTTCGGAATGGACGAGCGCTTATCTTCAAAAGAAGCCATTGAAATGGTAGCTGGTGAGGTAGGTTACGGCAAAAAAAAAACCCCTATTGATGACATAGCAGCTCAGATTATTTTACAGAATTGGTTTAATGAATACCGAGATTGGTCAAATAAAAACACGTAGAGGGCCGTAGAAACCTCTTGAGTACTTATCTAAAAACTATCAGGCATTTTTGCTTTTGCCTTAGCCTCTTCTCGTGACACTAAACCTTTGGCAACCAAAACTTTAAGGCATTGGTCAAGAGTTTGCATACCTAACGAAGCACCCGTCTGAATAGCAGAATACATCTGCGCAACTTTGTCTTCTCGAATCATGTTACGGATAGCTGGTGAACCCATCATAATTTCATGAGCAGCTACGCGTCCGCCACCAGACTTTTTCAGAAGCGCTTGAGAAATAACCGCCTGCAATGATTCAGACAGCATCGATCTCACCATGTCTTTCTCTGCGGCCGGAAACACGTCGATCACTCTGTCGATCGTTTTAGCTGCAGATGTCGTGTGCAATGTACCAAAAACCAAATGTCCGGTTTCTGCTGCTGTTAAAGCTAATCGAATTGTCTCGAGATCGCGCAGCTCACCAACCAAGATAATATCTGGATCCTCACGCAGTGCCGAGCGCAGCGCTTCGTTAAAACCATGAGTATCGCGGTGTACCTCACGCTGGTTAACTAAACACTTCTTGCTTTGGTGTACAAATTCTATTGGATCTTCGATAGTGAGAATATGCTCATACTTTGTATCGTTGATGTAATCTACCATTGCCGCAAGCGTAGTACTCTTGCCCGAGCCTGTTGGCCCGGTAACGACGACTAGGCCGCGTGGCACGTCCGAAATCTTACGAAAAATCTCCCCCATGCCTAGCTGCTCCATAGTAAGAACTTTTGCGGGAATAGTTCGGAACACAGCGGCAGCGCCGCGATTTTGCATAAACGCATTGACTCGAAATCGTGCCAAGTTTGGCACTTCGAATGAAAAGTCAGTTTCCAAAAACTCTTCATAGTCTTTGCGCTGCTTGTCATTCATGATTTCATAGATAAGCCCATGGACTTCCTTGTGATCCATCCCAGGAACATTAATGCGGCGAATGTCACCGTCCACACGAATAAGTGGTGGCATGCCTGCGGTAATGTGTAAATCCGACGCGCCTTGTTTGACGCTAAATCCCAAAAGCTCTGTAATATCCATCAATCTTACCTATGATCGTCGTTATTAATATTATTTGGATTGTCCGCTTGCTTAGCCCTTCTGCTTTAACATTAATTACTTACTTCATTCGTTGTGCGCTACCAGCTTAGCAACTCATACTGGCAATAGAAGCCTCACTCACCTATAGTACCCGTCCTGCAGCAAAGTTCCCAGACCACACTAATCATTACTTCAGAGAAAACGTGATCAGCATAGCAAAAGATATCGATCGTATTACTGCTGACATTCGTCAATTTGAAGCTGAGTATAAACGCCCTCAAAACTCAGTGACCCTGCTCGCTGTTAGTAAAAAACATAGCGCACAAAGTATCGAGATCGCAGCTCAACATGGAATTCATAATTTCGGTGAAAACTATTTGCAAGAAGCCTTAGATAAGATCCAAGCGCTTGAGAAATACCCCTTGATCTGGCACTTTATTGGTCCCATTCAGTCGAATAAGACCAAAGCAATTGCTGAAAATTTTGATTGGGTGCACAGTGTCGATAGAGAGAAGATTGCACGCCGCTTAAGTGAACAGCGCACCAAAGATCGAGGGGCCTTGAATGTCTGCGTGCAGGTGAATTTATCCGATGAGCAAAGCAAATCAGGGACAACACTGAAAAATACCGCCGATATTTGCGCACTAGTAGCACAGTTACCTGGCCTGACCCTTAGAGGCTTAATGGCAATCCCCGCGCCTCAATCCGATTACCAAGATCAACGGGCTAGTTTCAATGAGCTTTACCTAGAGTTTAGAGCGCTTGCCGCCCATTACCCGTCCATGGATACCTTATCCATGGGGATGAGTAATGACTTCGAGGCCGCCATTGCAGAAGGCTCGACAATGATAAGGATTGGCACTGCCTTATTTGGCAGCAGACCTGTCTGAGACTACACTTTAGTCTTGAATGCCTCAGTATTCGTCCGAAGTAAAAATGCGTTAGAATACGTTAGGATAGCCACTTATTCAGGGATTCAATTTTAGCGATGCAGTCGAGCAACAGTAACTCCCAAACACTAGCCACAAATTCCAAGCTGCCAGTCATTAAATTTCTTGGGGCCGGAAACATGGCCAACAGCCTGATTCGCGGAATGACCGTCAAAGGGGCAGAAAAAGCCTTCACTTGGGCGGCTGATATCATAGTTCTTGCAGTGAAGCCGCAGGTGATGAAAATTGTCTGTGCCGAGCTCAAGACGTTGTTAAGCAAACGTTCACCTCTTTTTATCTCCACTTCAGCCGGCATAACCGCATCTCATTTAAGCCAATGGCTAGGGGCCAATACAGCAATTGTGCGCTGCATGCCGAACGCTCCAGCTTTAGTGGGTAAAGGGGTCAGTGTTTTGTATGCCAGCGAACACGCCAATGAGACTCAGAAAGAGCACCGCACAGAGTGATGTCTTCGCTAGGGACATGTGTATTGGCACAACAAAAATCGGCTATCGGTGCGATTATAGGTCTATCCGGCAGTGGCCCAGCCTATTTTTTCCTATTTATGGAATCGATGCAGAAATCGGCACAGGAAATGGGTCTAACGGAAGATTTGGCGCGTACCCTAACCTATCAAACGGCTTTAGGCGCTGCCAAACTAACGATAGCTAGCGACGAATCTACCCAACGCTTACGTCTTAATGTCACCTCGCCTGGCGGCACAACCGAACAGGCGATAAAACAGTTTCAGTTAGGAAATTTACCAAAACTGGTCGATACGGTTCTTAAATCGAGGCAGGTTCGGTCGATAGAGTTAATTGCACAGCTGGATGAAAAATCATAGAGCCCACCCTTTCAATTAGAAAGTTGGGCTAAGAGAGTTAATTATGGAAGTCTTAGGCAGTTCCTTAGGTACTATCGTGAATGCTTTAGGTGGGATTTACCTGCTAGCAGTATTGCTAAGGTTTTTACTTCAAGTCGCAAAGGCGGATTTTTACAATCCAATGTCTCAAGCCGTTGTGCGAATAACCGATCCCGCCGTCAAAATATTCCGAGCTGTCATCCCTAGCTATAAAGGCATTGATTTTTCGACGCTGGCACTAGCCTTGGTGGTCGAAGCTATCGCTATCTGCGGCTTGATTTTGGTTTATGGGGGTACTATTCCTTCGATCACCTACATTATTACCTGGTCGTTTGTGGGTGTATTACTTTTCATTATAAATATTTACTACTACGCCATCATCGGCTCCATAATTATGTCATTCGTTATGATGTTTTCGGGAAGCACGAACCCTCACCCGTTACTGCAACTCATCTGGCAGCTAACTGAACCGGTGATGGGGCCAATCAGAAAAATTGTACCGCCGATGGGGGGAATGGATTTTTCGCCAATTTTTATTTTCATCGGTATTCAGCTAGTTCAGAATTTTTTGATAACGACTTTTGGTATAACTAGTCAGCTCGCCCTGGTGATTATAGGCGTTTGATGCAAGTTTGATTTAGCTAGGAAACTCAGGCTAAGACGAGTTGGTTGGTCTTCACTGGAATGAGGCGAAGATAAAGACCAAGACCGGGGTAAGCGAAGCCTTGACGACGGAAAAACCAGTGAACATCCACTACCATTTTGTCCTGACGGTTCGCAGGTGAACAAAGTAACATCGCCAAATCTAGAGGCTTAGCAAGTAATCAAGAACTCATAAAAGTGACAACCCAAAAGTGTTGCCGTTCCTTTCTAGCTCCTAGAATCAAGATAGTTTAAGCTTCGAAAATGACGAAAAGTGAAAAAATAAGAACAAGGAAAAGACCGAATGCCACTTCAGTTTCCATCTGACAATGTTGGCATCGTTAAGCCTCAGACTATTCATTTTGATGAAGAACTGCCGCTGCGCAGTGGCAAGTTACTTAACGGATTTGATTTGGTCTTTGAGACTTATGGTGAGCTTAATAGCGAGAGGTCAAATGCAATACTGATCTGTCATGCGCTTAGTGGCGATCATCACGCGGCGGGTTATCACAGCGACTCTGATACCAAGTCCGGATGGTGGGACAATTGTATTGGGCCTGGGAAAGCAATAGATACCGATCAGTTTTTCGTGGTGTCGCTTAACAATCTAGGAGGCTGTGCCGGTAGTACCGGGCCCGCATCCATAGATCCGGCAACAGGTAAATATTTCGGTCCCGACTTTCCGGTTGTTACCGTGCGTGACTGGGTTAATAGTCAAGCAATGCTCTCCGATAGATTAGGAATCGCGAAATGGGCAGCTGTAGTCGGAGGAAGCCTAGGTGGTATGCAAGTAATGCGCTGGGCCATTAGCTATCCTGACAGAATCGGACATGCTGTCTGTATAGCAACGGCGCCGAAGCTATCCGCACAAAATATCGCCTTCAATGAGGTTGCTCGTCAATCTATTACCAATGACGCCAACTTTTATGGTGGCCGTTATCTGGACGCCGGAACCTATCCCAAGCGAGGCCTAATGCTTGCTAGGATGGTAGGGCATATCACTTATCTTTCCGACAGTGCGATGGGATCAAAATTTGGGAAAAGCACAACTCCGTATGATCCTGATGGCGACAAATTTGGCAGAGATTTGCGCTCGGGGACTTTAAGCTTTGGTTTTGATTTAGATTTTCAAGTAGAGAGTTATCTGCATTATCAAGGCGAAAGGTTCTCCGAAAATTTCGATGCAAATACTTATCTCTTAATGACTAAAGCGTTAGACTATTTTGATCCTGCGATCGATTTTGGCGGTGATTTAAGCCGCGCCTTCGAGCAAACCTCATGCAAATTTCTAGTCATGTCATTCAGTACAGATTGGAGGTTCCCTCCAGCACGTTCTAGAGAAATTGTGGATTACTTATTGAAAGCGAAAAAGGAAGTTTCCTACCTAGAGATTGAAGCGCAGCAAGGTCATGATTCATTCTTATTGCCAATCCCTCGATACATCGGTGGATTCAAAGCCTATTTAACTCGCGTTTTTGAGGAATTGTCTAAAGATGCGTCCTGATTTAGAGATTATCCAAAATTGGATAACGCCAAAAAGTCGAGTTCTTGACCTCGGCTGTGGAGATGGAAGTTTACTAAACTATCTTAAACTAAAAAAAAATGTAAACGGTATTGGATTAGAAATTGATGCAGACAATATCGAATCATGTATCAAAAAAGGCGTTAATGTAATTGAGCAAAATATTGACGAAGGCCTAACAAACTTTCAATCGAATTCCTTTGATACTGTACTGCTGACCCAAACTCTTCAAGCATCCAGCAAGCCAGATTTATTGGTAGACGAGATGCTGCGCATTGGCGAGTACGGTGTAATCACCTTCCCGAATTTTGGAAATTGGAAAACCCGATTAAGTTTGGCAAGCAATGGTCGTATGCCAGTGTCAAAATTCATGCCGCACAACTGGTATGACACACCAAACATTCACTTTTGTACCGTTAAAGATTTTGATGCGCTGTGCAGGGAAAAAAACGTAACCGTGTTAACTCGCACAGTAGTAGATTCTCAACATCAGGGAAATTGGGCAATGAAAGCATGGCCAAATTTCTTAGGTGAAATTGCCATTTACCATATTACTAAGAACGCATAAATTACCTATGAAAAAAATCGTTTTGGCTAGCAGCAATCAGGGAAAGCTCCTCGAGTTTCAACAAATTTTCTCGGTCAAAGACATTGAACTTGTACCTCAATCAATGTTCAGCATAAGCGATGCCGATGAGACCGGACTGAGTTTTGTCGAAAATGCGATTATTAAAGCAAGACATGCCAGTGAACTAACAGGGCTACCAAGCCTCGCTGATGATTCTGGAATTGAAGTCGATGCTCTGCAAGGTAAACCGGGCATTTATTCCGCGCGCTACGCAGGGCTGCATGGCGCTGATCAAGAAAACAATAAGAAGTTACTGCTAGACCTAGCTGATGTACCCGAACCCTTAAGAACCGCTAGATTCCAATGTGTTATTGTTTTTATGCGACACAGCCAAGATCCGACACCGCTAATTTGTCAGGGTTCATGGGAAGGCCGGATTTTGTCTGAGGAAAGCGGGATAAATGGGTTTGGCTATGACCCATTATTCTTTGTGCCCAGTCATAACTGCACTTCTGCTAAGTTAAGCAAAGAAATTAAAAATGATTTAAGCCACCGCGGACAGGCTCTAAGGGAGCTCATGAAATGCTGGCAACCCCTCCTTTAAGCCTTTATATACACATCCCTTGGTGTGTTCGAAAATGTCCTTACTGTGATTTCAATTCGCATGAATCGCCGATCGATATCCCAGAAGACGACTATATCGATGTCCTTCTCGATGATTTTGATCGCGATTATTCAGAGTGTAACCGTCGTGAAATAGTATCCATATTCATAGGCGGTGGCACACCGAGCCTGTTCTCCGGCGCTGGATTTGACCGAATTTTGGGGCATTTAAGACGCCATGGGAATTTAGCAGAAGACATTGAAATAACCATGGAAGCCAATCCTGGAACCGCAGAGGCCAAAAAGTTTAGCGACTTTAGAGCCGCTGGCATAAATCGACTGTCACTTGGTATACAGAGCTTTGATGACAAAAGCCTAACGCTATTGGGACGCATCCATGACGGCAAACAGTCTCGGCTTGCCATTGAGACAGCGCTTGGCGCCGGCTTTGATAATTTTAACCTCGACCTTATGCATGGACTGCCGAATCAAACACAAAGCAACGCCCTTAGTGATTTGACTGCAGCTATCTCATACCACCCAACGCATCTGTCATGGTACCAACTTACCATTGAACCTAACACGGCGTTTTACCGAAGGCCTCCTACATTGCCACTTGAGGATGTTCTTCGAGGCATTCAACTCAGTGGAGAGGCCGTGCTATTTCAACACGGCTTTAGTCAATACGAAATCTCTGCCTTCGCCACTGAAAACAGGCAATCCAGACACAATCTGAATTACTGGAAGTTTGGTGACTATATTGGTATCGGCGCCGGTGCACATGGAAAACTTTCCTTGCCCGCGTCAGACACAATCATTCGTACTAGAAAACACAGACAGCCTAATCATTATATGAAAAACACAGTCGATCACACAGCGCAGCGACTGATTGTGGGCGAAGATGAGAGGGTTTTGGAATTTATGATGAATGCTTTGCGACTCAAGGAAGGGTTTAGCATCTCTGAGTTTGAAGACCACAGCGGTCAGGCTTTTAGCGCCATAGCAAAGCAGGTAGACTCCCTGAACGACTCTGGGTTACTGCTGCGGTTAAATCAGCAAATCAGGGCCACAGAGAAAGGTTATCATTTTCTAAACAATTTGTTAGAGGAGTTTCTGTGATAGAAAATACTAACGATTTTGTTTTACGCCACTGCGAAAACCGGCACTTTCAGGCGTCAGTGAGCACAGACGACAAGGCAGGCGAACTCCTGTTGACGATGCCATCTTGGCGGCGCGAGTTTCACGATGGCGTAAATAAGCTCAAGCGTGAATTTCATTTTGGGGAGTTTAAAGACGCGTTTAGCTTTTCCTGTAAGATTGCCTCTTTATTTGATCGCTAAGACCAGCACACCTCAATTTTGACTGAATGGGGAAAGGTCACGATCTATTGGTGGCCTGACAAAGTTACGGGCCACGTATTGATGATTTTATTATTGCTACAAAAACCAACATGATTGCAAAGCTAGTGATTCGTGATTAACTTTACTTAATAAATTTTTTACGACTCTGGGAAAAAATTTTATGTTGAACAAATCCAAACAGTTAATGCAAGATCTTGGCAAAGTAGTTAGCCTTTCAAGTATTAGTTCAACAAATCCGCGTATAGACACTGGCAATCGAGCCATTGTAGAGTTTCTTGCCAATTCGTTTGAATCACTTGGCTTCACCTGTGAGCTTATACCTACGGGCGGCAATCCAGAAAAACTCAATCTCATCGCAACATTAGGAAGCGGCCCCGGGGGGTTAGTACTTGCCGGTCATACAGACACCGTGCCGCTCGATGAAAAACTTTGGAGTGTAGATCCGTTTAGCGTCACTGAACGCGACGGGAAAATATACGGGCTTGGCATTACTGATATGAAAGGATTCTTTCCCATCATCATGGAAGCTGTTAAGCCTCTGTTAAATCATAATTTTAAAGAGCCTCTAATTATCCTTGCAACCTCCGATGAAGAGACCTCAATGCAAGGGGCGAGAACAATCGCGCAATTGGGTAGGCCCAAGGCGCGAGCCGCGGTGATTGGAGAACCCACTGGCCTACAGCCTGTTCGTTCCCACAAAGGCATCATGATGGAGTCGGTCAAAATCCTAGGGCAAAGCGGCCATTCATCGAACCCTGCTTTAGGTCACAATGCTCTTGATGCCATGCATTCGGTGATAACAGATTTGATGCTATATCGAGAACAACTAAAAGAACGTTATACCTCACCGCTTTTTGAAGTGCCTCACCCCACGCTGAACCTTGGCTGCATTCATGGCGGCGACAATCCAAACAGGATTTGCGGAAGCTGCGAATTGGAGTTTGATGTTAGGCTCATGCCTGGTATGCATATCGATACGGTTAGAGAGGAAATAAGAGAACGAGTTAAAAAGGTTGTAACCCCGCTAGGCTTGACAGTCGAAGTCGAAGGCCTTTTTACCGGCGTTCCTGCTTTCTTCGCTGAACAAAATAGCGCCTTGTTAAAGATAGCCGAAGAGCTCTCTGGTAACGCTCCCATAAATGTTGCATTTGGTACTGAAGGGCCTTTTTTACAGGAACTCGGTATGGACACAATTATAATGGGCCCAGGAAATATTGACCAAGCTCACCAACCTGATGAGTACATGTCGACAGATATGATTGACCCCTGTATTAATGTCCTGCGAAAATTAATTACCAAATACTGTCTAGTATAGAATATTAACTATGTTAAATAATCAACAACTTATCGAATGGTTTAGAGCGTCTACGACGTATATAAACGCACACCGAGACCAGGTATTCGTCGTTCTGTTGAGCGGCGAAGCTCTGTTGGATTCGAACCTTCCAAACATTATTCATGACCTAAATCTGCTGCATAGCTTAGGTGTGAAACTTGTTTTGGTTACCGGAGCAAGACCGCAAATCACCTCCGCGCTAACCAATCAAGGCATCGACTCTTCCTTTCATAAGCAGGTGCGTATAACGCGCTCTGAAGCTTTAGATGTAATTCTCGCGAGCGTTGGCCGCTTGAACATAGAAACTGAAGCTCACTTGTCGATGGGTTTAGCTAACTCTCCCATGGACGGAGCTGATATTAGAGTTTGTCGCGGTAACTTTGTAACGGCGAAGCCTTATGGAATACACGATGGCATTGATCATCACTACACTGGCCGGGTAAGAAAGATCCAGAGTGAAGCTATTCATCAGCAACTTCAAAGCGGAAACATTGTCTTACTTTCTAACCTTGGCTATTCTCTAACCGGGGAGGTTTTTAACCTAACCGCTGAAGAAATTGCTACCGAGACTGCTGTCGCATTAGGTGCCGATAAACTAATTCTTCTAACACCTGCACAAGGCATATTCGATCAATCGGGAGACCTAATTCCTTCCTTAAATCAAAATGATGCGGTCATGCACATGAATCTGTTGGCGGGAAAAAGCGATAGTGAATCTGCGTGTATGAAAAAAGCGCTGCAAGCTGCAATTTCGGCGTTTAGCCGTAATGTTCATCGCTCTCATCTAATTAGTTTTAAAAACAACGGGGCGTTATTACAAGAACTTTTTACTCGAGAAGGCAAAGGCACTTTGATTAGCCGGGATAACTTTGATCTGCTCAGGCAAGCCACAATCGATGACATCTCCAGTATTTTGGCCTTAATAAAGCCACTAGAGGAAAACGGGACTTTAGTCGCTCGCTCTCGGGAGCTGTTAGAGACAGAAGTTGATAACTTTCAAGTGATAGAGTTTGAAGGCGCAATTATTGCTTGCGCAGCGTTGTATCAGGTGGCCGAGAAATTAGGCGAAATTGCATGTCTGGCAATTCACGAGAGTTATCAAAAGAAAGGCTACGGTGATCAGCTGCTTTCAAGCTTGGAAACCAAAGCCAAGGAGAAAGGACTACGAGAAGTGTTCGTCTTGACTACGGTAACCGATCATTGGTTTCTGGAAAGAGGTTTTAAACCCGCTGCGGCTGACGACTTGCCAGAATCTAGAAAACAACTTTACAGCAATAGCCGCAATTCGAAAGTGTTGCTTAAGAGTATCAGCTAGCTATTCTCTCAAGCAGACAAATACTGTAATCATAGGGATTAGTTTCTGACTTGAGATGCTTGTCTCTCGATATTTCGGACCACTGAGATTCATCAAAATCCATCAAATGAGTATCACCCTCGATAGCAGCATGGACTCGGGTAAGGTGAAATCTTTCGGCGCGAGATAGTGCCGCTTGATACAAACCCGCCCCGCCAATAATAAATGCTTCCTCAACTCCATCAAGAGCGCAAACGCTCTGGGCAAGCTCAATCGCCGCTTCGAGAGAAGTCACAACTCTCGCCCCGTCGGCTTGGTAATCTTCGGTTCTGGTTATTACAATATTAGTTCTACCGGGTAGCGGCCGACCGATGGACTCCCAAGTCTTTCGTCCCATGATAATACAGTGACCCATTGTTACTTTTCTAAAATATTTAAGGTCTTCTGAAAGGTGCCAAGGCAAGCTATTGTCTTTACCAATAGTTCGGTTCTCAGCCATTGCACAAATAAGCGCTAGTCTCAAAATTTATCTCTTTTTAGTTAAACTGAAAATGGATAGGCGATAGGATCATGATGCTGGTAACCCGCAACTGAAAAATCATCCAGCGTCACCCACGTTTCTAAATCGTTAAGGGATTTTATGTCGGGATTGATGATGAGCTGCGGCGACCCAAAGGGTTTACGAGTTAATTGTACATCGCGCATCAATTCGAGCTGATCCTCATAAATATGGGCGTTCACAATCTTATGATATGCGAACCCAGCTTTGTGCCCGGTAATTTGGGCGATAAGCGCCAGCAACGTAAAAACCTGAATTTGATTAAAGTTTAGACCCAGCGGCACGTCACAAGATCGTTGATAACTTGTTAAGTGAAGTCTATCACCTAGTAAAGAAAAGTTGTGTGTATGCATACATGGGCGCAGACAACCTAACTCAAATTCGCCAGGATTATAAAATGTCAAAATCTCAGCCCTGTCATCCAATCCCCGACTTAGATCATCAACAATTTTTTTAAGCTGATCCAAGCTACTGCCATCGGATTTTTTCCATGTCCGGCCTTGAACCCCATAAACCCTCCCCATGTCATCTTCACCTTTTCTGGCAGGATTTTTCAGCCAAGCATCGTTTAGGTTCGCGTTCGCATCCCAAGACTTTGTGCCAAGCTTACGAAAATCAGCGGCATTATCGTACCCCCTGATGTAACCCAAAAGTTCAGCGATTGCGGATTTCCAATAGCTTTTACGAGTAGTGATGATTGGAAATTCGTTGCTCCCGATGTCATAGGTCAGGTCTGCATTTATAACCGTTAGGCACTTCTTTGCAGTACGTTCATTTTCGATCCAAACCCCATGATCGATAATTCGCTGACAAAGTGCTAAGTATTGATGCATGTTAGTTTTTCACCTGTAATGTGTTTAAGCGCTAGTAGTCAGTGGCGGCTTTGTATAAGCGAAGCCCAGAAAAAGAGCTCCTACGATAATCATTGGCAGTGAAAGCAGCTGCCCCATTGTCAACCAATCAAAAGCGATAAACCCCAATTGCTGGTCCGGCTGCCGAAAGAATTCAACAAAGATGCGTAGGCATCCATAGATCACAGCAAAAAGTCCACTCACGGCTAATCTAGGTCGCGGCTTTGAGGAAAACCACCAGACTATGCTAAATAGAACGATTCCTTCCAGAAAAAACTGGTACAGCTGCGACGGATGTCTGGCCAGCTGGTCAACATGCGGGAAAACCATGCCCCAAGCTACGTCAGTTGGTCTGCCCCACAGCTCTCCGCCAATAAAGTTACCTATCCTGCCAGCCCCTAGGCCAAACGGTACCAAGGGGGCAATAAAATCCATAACCTCCCAGTAATCTTTTTTAAGCACTCTTGAATACCAATACAGCGCAGCAAGCACTCCAAGGAAACCTCCGTGAAAGGACATACCGCCCTCCCACACCCGAAGAAGCCAAATAGGGTCGGATAGAAATCGGTCGAAGTTGTAGAAGAAAACAGATCCAAAGCGTCCGCCAATGACTGCACCAAGTGCTCCATAGAAAATTAGATCTGAGATCTGCTCTGCAGACCATTGTTCAGGCACGCGCTTGGCACGATAGGACGCCAGCGCCCATGCTCCGCCGAAGGCTACAATATACATAAGCCCATACCAGTGAATACTAATGGGACCAAGCGATAGCGCGACCGGATCGAACTGAGGGAAAGTAAGCATATTGGGTCAGAAAACCTGCTGTCATGTTTTAAATGGAGTATATCAAGTATCACTCATCTTGAATTCAATTTCCTGTTTGCCATATTAGTCTATGCTTTAGTTGCTAGACCAGACCCGCTAAAATGACACGCATGTGCCTCATACTGTTTGCCCACCAAGTACACCCAAACTACCGTCTAGTTCTAGCGGCTAATCGAGATGAGCTGTTTGCCAGACCAACACAGCAGGCTAGCTTTTGGAGGGATGAAAACCAATCAACAGAAGTTCTGGCGGGACGGGACCTACTCGCTGGAGGAACCTGGCTTGGTCTATCGAGATCAGGTCGCTTTGCTGCTGTAACCAATATTCGCGACCCCTCGCGGACCGAGAAGAAACTAAAATCTCGAGGTGAGCTCACGCTTAATTTCCTTAAGCACAATGACTCGGCTAAAGACTACGCTGAATCGCTTGCCGAGCAATTTGATCAGTTTGCTGGTTACAACTTACTTATCGGCGATGAATCAGCGTTGTACTACGTTAATAATTTCGAAAAGATAATAAAGCCGCTGGGGCCTGGCTACTATGGCCTCTCAAATGGAGTACTTAATAGCTCATGGCCGAAAATAACTAATGGCAAGATCGCTCTAGAGGAGCTACTCGAAAGTGACACACAGCTGACCACAGATGCGCTGATAAATATCATGACCAGTAAAGTTCAGGCCTCGGACGCGCAATTACCAGATACAGGCATTCCGATTGAATTGGAAAGAACACTCTCTTCGATGTTTATTGAAAACCCAGAACGTCAATATGGCACCTTATGCTCCACAGCTGTGATTATGAGTGTAAATGATGAAACTAGGTTCAGCGAGCAAAATTACAACAGCTTAGGCTTGCGTACTCAGGGGCATTTCTATGAGTTCAAGAATGTTTTATGAGTTCAAGGCTGTTTTGTCCGCTCAAGGCTGTTCTATAAGAAGTTCAGTATCAGTCGATGGAGGTGAAGCGCATGAACAAAGGAAACAAGTACTATGTTTATACCCAATCACTTTGATGCCAATGACCAGGCTAAGCTCGCCGAGTTTCTGAACGATAACAGCTTTGGTGAACTGGTCTCTATAATCGATGGCAAACCGTTCGCTACACCCGCAGCATTTCTATTTGATGATGAGCGCGAAATCTTGTCACTACACATAGCGAGGGCTAATCCTCAGTGGCAAACCATTGAAGGCAAGCAGATTCTCTTTGTCGCCAATGGCCCACATGGTTATATAAGCCCGTCATGGTACGCAGACGCGGGTGTCCCTACTTGGAATTATCAGGCTGTTCATTTTAACGGGACGGCCGCAGTTTTTTCAGAACCTAGCCGCCTTAAGTCTCTCGTAAATGAGCTTACTGCACGCGCTGAGAAAAATTTTCCCAAGCCATGGCTGCCCAGCTACCCTGAATCCATGCTCAGAGGAATCGTTGGAATTGAAATCACAGTCAGCGAAATTCAATGTAAGTTTAAGCTCAGTCAAAACCGCAGTGTCACTGACCAACAACAATCGATACGAGCATTAGAGAATCTTGGCAATAGTGAGCTGGCCCGAGTAATGCGCAAAGAAAACAATCTAGATTAATCCCTCCTTTAGCTAGATCAATAAAACTTTAATCCTAAGTAGTACCCTATCGGTAGATTGGTAAGCCACTACACGGGAAATTCCTCGGTGATTTTTACGAAAATTGTGCTTAGCTTTGTTTGTTTGTTTAGCAATCTTAAGTAGCTGCTCACTTGGCGACGGCATGCAGGCACGCATCTAGAACTGTGCTGCCCCGGAAACTATTCACAATACACCGAATCTTCGCTAGAAAACGCAGACATGCCGCTATTTCTTCGCGACTACGTTGCAAACGAATTTGATATAGCAATTCAAGAAAAAGGGCTGCGCCGTAACGACCAAATGAACGATCTGAAAATCGTGCTTCGTTACAATCACGTCAATTTATTTCCAGCGCAGCAAGACATAGATCCTTTCATGAGAAGAGTTAGCTCGAGTGTTGAGCTAAACTATATTGCCACCCTTGAGGTTAAGATGTATGAAACCAGCACAGCGGAACTTGTTTGGGCTGGGTCGATAAGTCCAATAAACTCGGTAGCTCCGGGTGAATATATGCATGAAGAACGTGCAGGGACACAGTTTCAAGCCCCTTTCAGGAAATTGCTCAAAGGATATTCACCCCCCCCCCCCACAGATGGGGCTTTAGCACTGGCTAATTAGCCAATGCTTGGCTCCGCCGTTGAGGTGAATCAAGTCTTTAGTTTGTTCGAGAAGATCGAAGCAAGCGATCGACGCCTGCGTTGTACAGCGTTAAATCAACGGCGCTTCTGATCATCTGCGCATCATCCATCTGCATAACTTGGTCAAGCAAATCCTGTGCAGCGTCTAGACTAATACTGCGTACAACCGATTTTACTTTTAGAAGTGAGGATGCGTTCATCGACAGTATATCGAACCCCATTGCAACCAGCAGAACAGCAGCACCTGGGTCCCCCGCCATCTCACCGCAAATGCTGACAGTTTTTCCTTCGGCTTGAGCGAGTATCACAACCTGCTGCAAAGCCGCCAATACCGCCGGGTGAAACGCCGTATAAAGATTGGCGACTCGGGGATTGTTTCGATCTACTGCCAACAAATATTGGGTTAAATCGTTACTGCCAACGGAAATAAAATCAACTAACTTTGCCAGCGCCTGAGTTTGATACACAGCCGCTGGCAGCTCTATCATTACACCCACCGGGGGAAATTTTACGTTATGGCCTTCTTGGACCAGCTCTCTATAGGCTTTTTTAATAAGCTGATTGGCCGAATTTACTTCATGGATATTACTGATCATTGGCAGCATTATCTGAAGGTTTTCAAGACCTATACTTGCCCGCAGCATGGCCCTGACCTGTGCCATGAAAATCTCTGGATGATCGAGCGTAACTCGAATTCCTCTCCATCCTAAAAAAGGATTTTCTTCATCAATGGGGAAATAAGACAGTGATTTATCACCACCAATATCCAGCGTGCGCATGGTTACTATTTTGGGTGCGAACGCCTCGAGTTGCTCCCGATAAATTTCTGTCTGTTCTTGTTCACTTGGAAAACGTTCACTTAAAAGAAAAGGAACTTCTGTTCTAAAAAGACCAATTCCTTCAGCACCTTGGTCTAGAGATTGCATGACATCAGTCATTAAACCTGTATTTACCCATAGACTAACACGGTGCTTGTCTGCAGTTTCGCAGGGTAAATCTTTTAATCCTTCTAAACCTGCGATTAATTGATTTTGCTCTTCAATGGTATTTTGGAAACGAATACGCAGCTGATCAGACGGATTTGTTATTACCTCACCTTTATAACCGTCGACAATAACCTCTTTACCTTCCAGCTTATTGAAAGGTAAATCTAGCACTCCCATGACCGCAGGAATGCCCATGGTTCGAGCAAGGATTGCAACATGTGAGTTACCAGAACCTTTTACAGAAATTAGGCCCTTAAGCTTTTCTTTTGGCACCTCGACTAACATGCTCGGTGTTAGTTCTTCACTCACCAGAATAGTGTTATCGCCGTATTCAGTCACTACAGTTTCTTTCTGCTGCAAATAAAAGAGTACTCGACTACAAAGATCCTTAATGTCCACAGACCTTTCACTTAGATAGACGTCATTCATCATCTCAAAAGTTCGAACATGCTCATTAGCCACGTAAGCCAGCGAACCTTGCGCCCAATTTCCAAGCTTAATGCGTTCCACTACTTCATTGCCCAAAGCGTCATCGTCTAGCATATGCAAATAGACATCAAAGAGTTGACGTTCTTCCTCTGCTACACGCCCTGCTAAACGATTGTGGATATCTTTGATATCAGTTCTAACTGATTCTAGGCAGCTATTGAAAAATTCTATTTCCTGGTCTATATCTCGAGGCCGCCGATTAGGAATCTGGCTAAGATCTGCAGGAGGGAAGATCACCACAACCTCACCTATGGAGGCACCAGATGAGCCTGAAACACCAGAAAAAACTGTATCCGATGTCTTTTGACCAGAAGGACTCATTCCCTCAATAGCACCAGTTGCTTCTGCATGTGCGATAACGCCAGCCAATTGCGCTGACAGCGTTATAAGAAACGCTTCCTCCGCTTCATCGAAGCGGCGCTTGTCTTCATGTTGGACAACTAAAACGCCAAGAACAGAGCGATGGTGGATAATCGGCACACCGAGAAAGGCGTGGTAGTCTTCTTCGCCCGTTTCTTGAAGATAGTGGAAACTCGGATGCAAAGACGCATCCCTAAGATTTATGGGCTCAGCATGCTTTGCCACCAAACCTACCAAGCCTTCACCTACTTGAAGGCTCACATGGCCTACCGATGCTTTTTTGAGACCTTCTGAGGCCATCAATACATGGCTATTTAAATCAGTGTCGAGCAGATAAACAGAACAAACCTGCGTCTTAAGAGACTCTCGAACTCGATGCACAATAATATCTAACGCTGACTGCAAATTTTTTGCCGCGTTGACTTCTTGCACAATGGCACGCAATTGTTCGAGCATACTGGTCCCAGAAATTAATGATAATCGCTACGTTAACAACCGCCCTAACAAGGCCTGTCGACTGGCAATTGATTTTTAGTAATCCGCAGTTGCGGCGAAAGTTACTGTTAGTTTGACTTTAGTTAGGCCTCAGTTTTCTTTAAGGTATCTGTTCAAAGGCGCAACAAGCTCTTTTAAGGCCCGGCGGTAAACCTCCCGCTTAAACTCGACAACTTGACTTATTGGGTACCAATAAGTCACCCACTGCCATTCATCGAACTCAGGTTGAACATCCCCTTTTAGTTGCACTGCGCTCTCGTCGCTTTCCAAGCTTAAAAGAAACCATTTTTGCTTCTGCCCTATACAAACAGGATCTTTATGCTGACGAATATAATTTTGCGGCAAATCATAGTGCAGCCATTCTTTAGTTTGATGAAGAACGTTTACATCCGCTTCCTTTAGCCCAACCTCTTCTTCTAGCTCACGAAAAAGGGCATCCTCTATATGTTCATCCTGATCAATTCCCCCTTGAGGGAACTGCCATGAACTTTGCCCAATCCTTTTGGCCCATAAGACTTGGCCAATCCGGTTACAAATTACAATGCCGACGTTTGGTCGATATCCATTAGAGTCAATCACGTGCACTTATCCTCAGGCAGGAATAAAACAGTATTGTTTCACAACCTGACTTCACTATTCAATGGCAACAAACTATAGATATCAGCTAATACGTTTAATATTCAGTAACTTAGCTATAGAATACCGAAAAATATAGCGATACTCACTTGGATTTCCTGACCCAGTGCCAAGTCCGCAGGTATAATCTTACTTTTGGAGCACAAACACTACATGAGAACTCGCTTAGCACTCTTCGATTTAGACAATACCCTACTACGTGGTGATAGCGATCATGCGTGGGGCGAATATCTAATAAACAAAGGACTAGTTTGCGCAATCGAGCACGGTAAGCGTAATGACGAGTTTTATAGACAGTACCAAGAACGCACGCTGGATATACATGAATACGTTAAATTTACGTTAGCGCCGGTCATACACTTGCCCCAATCTGAACTGGCCACGATGCATCAAGAATTTATTCAGGAGTTCATCAAACCGCTTATCTTGCCAAAAGCTGTTGAACTTGTTAACCATCACCTAGTAGCTGGTGATTACTGCTTAATAATTACGGCAACTAACTCTTTTATTACCACCCCAATTGCTCAGATGTTTGGCGTTGATAAATTGATTGCTACCGATTTGGTGATGCACAATGACCACTTTACCGGTGAGATATTAGGAACTCCTTGCTTTCAGTCGGGCAAAGTCAATAAGCTAGAAAAATGGCTGAACTCAAAGACTGCAAAATCTAATGAATTACGGCTTGAAGAAAGCATTTTTTATAGCGACTCAATTAACGATTTGCCATTATTACAGCAAGTGAAAGAAGCTGTTGTGGTAGATGGAGATGAGTTGCTTGTAGACGAGGCAAATAGGCGAAAATGGAAATGTGTTTCTCTGCGCTGATAATTAGAACCTTTAGAGCAATAACAGAGCCAAGCATTACTTTGGCAGGCATTCTCATCCTTCAATCTTGCAGCCCAAATTCACCTGATCCACTGCAGGAAGCGCCATTAACACCAACGGTCGATGCGCCCTTATCTTCCAAGCGGTTTACTCAAACACTGGACAATGAGACGTCGATATTAGTTAAGCAGCTGGTATTAGAATATACCGGTCAAATTGAGTTGGATTTCACAAGTTTGCGATCCGAGCTAGTATCACTCCAACAAAAAATCGACTCTCTCATTGATTCACCTAGTCCAAGCGCATTAGTAGATGCCCGAATAAGTTGGTCGTCTGCCCATCAGAGCTATCACCAGAGC
>JBLHVT010000044.1:0-26774 GCA_047628735.1 Glaciecola sp. | reverse complement strand
CAGATTCCAAATGACCAAGATTAGTTTTTACAGAACCCACAAGCAGTGCTTCTGGCTTCACCTTCAAAGACGGTTGATCAGATCGATAAGCCGTATTAGCTGCCTGTAATTCTAGTGGGTCTCCCAAAGGAGTGCCGGTACCGTGTGCTTCTAAATAGCTGACGTCTTCTGGTTGCAGCCTTGCTTGAAACAACGCTTGTTTAATTAGGGCTTCTTGAATAGGACCATTCGGTACTGTCAAGCCACTTGAACTGCCGTCTTGATTAACGGCAGAGCCTCGGATAACTGCCAAAATAGTATTGCCATCTTTTTCGGCATCAGCCAGTGGTTTTAGCACTACCACGCCACAGCCTTCACTTCTCACATAACCGTCAGCTGACGCATCAAAGGTCTTACATTTTCCATCAGCAGAAAGCATTCTTGATCTAGAAGCCGCAATTGTGCCCATCGGGTCAAGAATAAGATTAACACCGGCCGCGAGTGCCATTCGTGATTCACCGCTGCGCAAGCTTTGGCAGGCCAAATGCACAGCCACAAGCGATGAAGAACACGCAGTATCAACAGCCATGGCTGGTCCATGAAGACCGTAAAAATAGGAAAGTCGACCAGCTGCCGTATTTGAGGTGTTTCCCGTGATGCTATATGGGTCAATTTGATTGACATCGGCGGTAAGCCTATTGCCGTATTCTGTCGAGGTAACACCAACGAAGACTCCGGTTTGGCTTTCTTTGATTTTATCTAGCGCTACACCTGCATGTTCAAATGCTTCCCAAGTGGTCTCTAGCAATAGTCGTTGCTGTGGATCCATATGATTGGCTTCTCGAGGAGAGATTCCGAATAGGGTCGCATCGAACAAGTCAATTCCATCGAGAAATCCGCCCTTTCGGCAATACATCTTGCCAGCCGCATCAGGATTGGCATCGTAGTAGTCATCAATGTCCCAGCGCTCTTTTGGTATATCACTAATACTGTCTTCAGAATTTTTAAGTAACGACCAAAAGCTCTCTGCGGAATTCGCTCCGCCAGGAAAGCGGCAGCCAAACCCAATGACAGCAATATCATGAACGGCCGCATCTCTATTCCCAATATCATTTACACTTTCCCGTCGTTCACCGCTGGGCGACGACACATTTGGATCAGCAAAAAATTGATTCTTTAGATAGACTGCCAATTTAACAATGTTTGGATAATCAAATGTCAGTGTGGATGGCAAAGTCAGACCAGTCTGTTCCGACAAGGTCTCCTTAAACTGCAGCGCCAGCAATGAATCCATCCCTAACGCCGAAAATCCTTTATCAACATCCGGCCGTTGTCCGACAGGAAACTCTAAGATCGTGGCAGTAAGTTCTTGTAAATTGAAAACTAGGCTTTCTTCATCCTGTATTTTTATAAAGGCATTTGCACGGCTGAGGTTTTCAGTACCAATAGCATGGGCAGGATTATTTAAATTCCCTTTTGTAGGATTGAGTTGTTCGCCGGGCACCGACTTAGAGCGTAAGCAATCCAAAAAACTATTCTTCGACACTAGTTGATTAAGCATCTTAAATATTGGCTCATCTAATTGAGCAACAGCGCAGGTAATTAGTTTAGGATCATCAATAATCCTCTCTAGAGCTGCAAAATTGTTTTTCGCTTTTAATGACTGTACACCGGCTTGCGCAAGTTTTTTAACCGTCTCCGGCGTTGACATACCTTGCTGGAACCAAGGCCCCCAATTAACACTCAACCCCGGCAGTCCTCGCTCGCGCCGATGACTCATTAAACTATCGACAAACCGATTCGCCGCGCCATAATGGGCCTGCCCTTTCGATCCCCAAGTTGATGAAATCGACGAATAGCAAATAAAGTAATCCAACTCTAATTCATCAGTAAGAGTGTGCAGGTTCCAAGCCCCTTGAGCTTTTGCCGCCATAACCTCGTCGAAGCGTTTCGAGTTAAGCGTCTCCAATAAGTCGTAACCCGGTAAGCCAGCTGTATGGACGATACCTTTAAGAGGCTGACGAACATTACATTCGGCGATAACATTGCGCATGCCATTTTCATCACATACATCTTCGGCAACAACTCTAATGTTGGCACCCTTTTCATTGAGCTGTTGAATCGTCTTTTGCACTGTGGCTTTGGGGACACTTCGTCCCATTAGAACGAATTCACGAACGCCTTTGTTAAATAGCCACTGGCAAGTTAGTAATCCAAGATCCCCGCAACCGCCTGTAATTAGCCAGGTACCACGTGGATTAAACACTGTTTTTTTAGCGCTCGGTACACAGTGCTGTAATTGTGGGATATGCCATTGCTGCTGCCTAATGGCCAGCTGGTCTTCGTTGCCAGGGATTTTAATTTTTTCGATTGCCGCTTCAACCTGTTGAATCGACATGAGCTCTGATGTCGATAGCTCGAGGTCTATCATCCCACCCCACTGTATGGGATGTTCCAGAGCCATAGTTCGACCCATCGCCCAAGCAATTGAATCAGCAAAAGCTATTGACGTAGAATCAGCAACAGAAACAGCTTGTTCGGTTACGCACCATAAATTACTAGATGGCTCACCAATAACCGCCTGCATTACCTTTAACAGTTCCTGAGCGACACCGTTTGCCTGCGCATAATCTTGTGAAGTTTCACTGTCACGCAACCAAAGTACTATGGTATTTTCCAGACTGATTGACTCTAGCTCGCTTGCCGAAACAATTCGAGGATTGTTGCCTTGCGCATTGAGCTGCTTAGAAAACAGACTGCTTAATCGCGGCAGCTCCTGCTTCCCATCGCTTACAATAAGATAAGTTAAATTACTCAGCTCAGAGTCAATCAGCTTAGTATCTACTTTGTTATCTTCTTTGGATAACGCACTCCAAACAACATTGTAATAAACTTCGTCCGATATCAGATTAGTAGATGCATCAGGGGCGGGAGCCGCCCAATAGCGTTGTCGCTGAAAAGGGTAATTAGGCAATTGCATCCGCTTGTAAGCATTTGGATAAATTGTCCGCCAATCAGGTTCAGCACCCAGCTGATAGAGCGCTGCCAACTGACCCAGCATTTCTTGCCGATCATTCTCTACCTCTTTAATACTCCAGCACCAGTTGGCTTTTTCTCCTGGCAGGCAAGCACGAGCCATTCCAGTCAGAACTGGCTTCGGACCAATCTCCAAAAAAGTCAGATTATTGGCTATCTTTAATTGTTGTAACGTCGAATAAAACAATACGGGCTCAACAATATGACGTACCCAATAATCCGCACTCATTGGCGCAAGAGGATCACGCTCAGGCTCCAAGCAAGAATAAAAAGGAACATGGCTCGGTTTGAAAGCAACGCTCTGTGCGTGTTGTCGAAAATCGTCAAGCACGCCGCTCATCAACGGAGAATGAAACCCGTGTGAAACATCCAGAGAACTTGATTTAATGCCCTGCTTATTAAGCAGTTCCAGCACGCTATCAAGTGCCAATTTATCTCCGGACAACACGACCAGACCCGGCCCGTTAATACCAGCGATAGACAATAGATCTTGTTTCCCGTCTATGGCCTTCGCAGCAACCTCAGCACTGGCAAAAACGGCCGCCATTGCACCAGGGTTACTTAAGCCTTGCATCAACGCTCCTCGGCGGATAATCAGTTGCAAGCCTTCTTCTAAACTGAAAACACCCGCGGTATAAGCGGCTGCGTACTCACCCACACTGTGACCCATCACCGCGCCAGGGCGAATACCTTTCGATTGCCACAGCTCAGACAGCGCCACTTCGATGCTGTATATGGCCGGCTGGCAGTTATGGGTAGCTGTCAGTTCAGAACCATTGAAAATGATATCTAACAAATCGCGTCCTGTTACTGACATAAATGCTTGATGGCAGCGATCAATAACATCTCTAAAAACAGGTTCAGTTTGGTATAAAGTTTTTCCCATGCCTTTGTATTGCGAGCCCTGCCCGGTAAACATAAAGACAGGCGCAAGGTCTGGCTGTTTCACTTTATGAGGGACAGCGCTTGAAAGTGAATCTCGAATATCATCCAAACTAGTCCCGACTAAACTAGTTCTCCATTCAAAATCATTTCGAGTCAAACAGCTATTCGCTGCAATATCCGCTAGAGAAGCTTCTGAATTTTCCTCAAACCATTCTAAATATCGCTGTCGTAGCTCAATGAATGCAGCTTCACTTCTAGCAGAAATATTGACAATATGAGAGCTTTGAGGAACTGCCTTCTGTGACGGCGGCAGTTGTGACGACTTACTAAACAGATCTTCTTCTGCGCCAAGAATGACATGAGCGTTAGTACCACCAAAACCAAACGAGCTAACCCCAACAATCAGTGGCCCCGCGTCTTCATCCACATTCATAGTTGCTTCAGGGATTTGAATGGGAATGTTCTGCCAGTCAATAAGGTGACTAGGGACATTATAATGCACCTGACCCGGTATATGACGGTGTTGAATCACCAGCGCCGCTTTAATCAATCCAGCGATACCGGCGGCAGGTTCAAGGTGGCCAATATTCGCCTTCACTGACCCCACAATCAAAGGGTTCTGTTTGCTATGACTAGTGCCAAAAACGCCCGCTAGCGCGCCTATTTCAATAGGGTCGCCAATAGCCGTGCCGGTACCGTGTGATTCGATATAGTTTATGTCTTCGGGTTTTAAATTTGCATTCGTTAACGCAGACTTAATAACTGCCTGTTGAGAAGGGCCTGAAGGGACTGTCAATCCACTTGAGTGGCCATCATGATTAACCGAACCGCCCATAATTACAGCTAGGACATTGTCGCCATCACGCTGCGCGCTCGACAAGGGTTTTAGCACAATTGCGCCACAGCCTTCAGAACGAACAAAACCATCAGCGCTATCATCAAAAGCCTTACAACGCCCGTCGGGCGCAAGCATGCCAGCCCGCGAATGATTAATTGTGATTTCCGGGGTTAGTAAAATATTTACTCCTTGCACCAAGCACAAGTCACTCTCACCCTGGCGTAAACTCTGGCAGGCTGTATGTATGGCAACTAATGACGAGGAACAAGCCGTATCGATCGCCATACTTGGTCCGCGCAACCCAAGAAGAAAAGATAAACGACCAGCCGCTATACTATGTGCATTACCTGACCCCATATAAGAGTCAATTTCTTCCGGCGCTCGCCCCGCTAGCAACTGATAGTAGTCGCTTGTGCTTATAGCTGTGAAAACTCCCGTTTTCGTTTCACGCAAGCTTGCTGGACGAATCCCCGCGTTTTCCAACGCTTCCCAGGTAACTTCCAAAACTAGCCGTTGCTGGGGATCAAGACTGCGCGCTTCTCTGGGTGAGATGTCAAAGAAATCCGCATCAAACAAGTCTAGATTATCTATAAATCCGCCATGACGTGTCGCAGTGGAGCCCAACAAAGAGGAATCTGCATCATAGTAGGCATCGTTATCCCAGCGATTCCCAGGAATCTCACTGATAGCATCCCGTTGTTCCAAGAGTAACTGCCAATAATCACTGGTGTTATTAACACCCCCTGGAAACTTACAACCAATGCCGATAATCGCAATCGGCTCGCGCTGCTTCTGCTTTAAATTCGCCAATTCCTTTTGAGTTTTCTTCAATGCAAGAAAGGTTCGCTTCAGTCGATCAGAACTGTCTTTCGTTGCATTGCTCTTGCTATCCCCGGGAGGAAGGTCGTCTCTGACGTCACTCATAGTTAGATTCAGCCTCTTCTAACTTATCCAGATCATCATCAATCAGGCTATCAAATTCTTCTTCGCTTAGACCATCAAGCAAATCCTCATCAATCATCTCTTCAACACCCTCGGAAGAGTTGCCTTGATAGAAGGAACCTTCTTGATCAACAACATGTTGATCTCCGGAATCAGTTTGGCTAAAAATCTTTGCAAGATATTTCGCCAATTCTAACGGGGTGGGAAAATCAAATGTAAGTGTTGAAGGCAGCTCGCAAGCCAAATCTCTTTGTAGAATATTTTTAAGTTCCATAGAAGTTAAGGAGTCCATTCCCAATTCAAAGAATCCATTTTTCATATTGATCAAGGCGTGATTTTCCTGCCCCAGTATTTTTGCAATCCGCCCTGCGACATAGTCAATAAGTAAGCGTTCCTTATTAGTATCGAGTGCAAGCATCAGCCGGCGCTTAATATCACTTTCTGCTGTTGCTGTATCCTGCGTGGATTCACCTTCGATAATTAGCTCTTCGAATAATCTAAAGGCATAACGGTTCTCGAAATGCTGCCAATCAACATCAAAAATCCCAAGTTGTGCCGAGCCTTGGAGCATAGCAAAACCCATATGATCAAGTGCTTGGGAAGGCGACATTAATGCCATTCCTTTCGAATTAATGCGCGCCCCAACCTGGTGATTGACCACGGCACCAATTTCACCCCAAGCGCCCCAGTTGATGGACAGCCCTGGCAGTCCCATTTGCTTGCGCATAGCAGCAAGGCCATCCATAAACGCATTTGCAGCAGCATGATTGCTCTGCCCCGCCGAACCTAGCAACGAAGCGGTGGACGAAAACAGAACAAAATGGCTTAAACAAAGGTTTAGCTCTATCGATAACTCATGAAGGTTTGATGATCCAGTTAGCTTCGGTTGCAATACCGTGTCAAAACGCTGCGGGGTTTGCTGCTGTAATACACCATCATCCAAAGCGCCTGCCAGATGAAAAATGCTATCAAGGACTGGGAATGCTTTAGTTGTGGCGTCATCACCACAGGACATAAGTAAGAGCTTTAATGCAGGTTTATCACAAACATCAATCTGATGATAACTGACACTACCCCCTGACTCGTTCAGCCCATGAATCTGAGAATCAGTTCTTGCCGTTAACGCACCTCGCCCAACTAAAATCACATGCTGGGCATTATGTGCAATCAACCATTTGGCTAATTCGATAGCTATACCGCCGCTACCACCGGTAATCAGGTAGCTCGCTTTGGAAGAAAAACAAATCGGCTTATCTATAATATCTATCACCTTCGATAAACGTTGAACATATCGGTCAAGGTTTCGGTAAGCGACAAAATCTTCTTTATAATTGGATTGGATATCATCGAGTAACTTGGAGAGCTGACTATCGCTGGCTAGATTTTCAGAACCATCGAGATCTATTAAGCCACCCCATATTTCCGGATATTCCAACGCCACTGTTTTGCCAATCCCCCAAAGCGTTCCCTGCCCTGGATTAATGGGTTTGTTCGCGGCTAGGCTATGAGTTTCAGAACTTGCGTAGTCAACAGCCGCAGTTTTTGCCCTCACCTTTTTATGAACTAAATTGACGTCATTACTCAGCAGCCACAATGTAGCGGGCAGCTGACTCTCTGTAATCATTTTAATAAAATTAAGGAACGCACCAATCCAGAAGGGATATCCCGTCTCTTGCCCTAAAGCGTCACACCACAGCACATTTACCTTTTCATTAGACTCGGCCGCCAGCGGCAACGGATCGCCTTCAACAAAGGTGTGCACCTGATCACCTTTCTGCTTTATCAAAGCAGTAAACTTTTCCTGTAATTCATTCTCCCCACCAACAATCCACCATGACCGTGGACGCTGACTAGTAGGCATTGTTGATTTTTCAGCAACAACGATACCTTGCATTGCGAATAATCCCGCTTCTTCATCCAATGGAGTTGTAATAGACGCGGAAGAGAAACCAGCTTCTTCAAACGTATTTTGCCACTGCTGCGAATTGAGTAACGCATGCTCTGGGCGGAGTTTGTGATCTGTAAAAGCCCACCACCCGTCTGTCATACCAAAAATAACATCGATGAAGCGGATCTTAGAAAATGCTTCTTGTAGTAAACACAGACCGCCAGGCACCAACAACTGCTCAACATTTCGAAGTACCTGCTCGATATCCTTAGTCGCATGAACAACATTGATGCCGAGAACTAAATCATAACTGCTAGACTCAAACCCTTGATCCAAACTATTCGTTTCAAGATCTAAAATCCGATAGGTCATTCCCTCGTAGTCAGAAAATTGCTCTTTCGCTTTTTCAAGAAAATATCGCGATACATCTGTGAAGGTGTACTCAACATTCCCCCACATCCCAGCTTTTTTCAAACAAGGCAGTATCTGCGCTGTTGTGCCACCAGTACCCGCACCAATTTCCAAAATACGTAGCGTTTGATCCTTCGGTAACTGACGACGAATTGCCAAAACAGATTTAGCAACAATGTGGTTAATCGCAACGGCCCCATAGGCATCCTTATAGAGCGGCGCAACGGCTGTAAACTCACCATTAGGAAACAACAATTCCACAGCGTCGCAGGTGCCTGATAAAACGCTCGCTAGTTGCTCTGCGCACTTACTGAGCAGGCCCCATTCACATTCTATGACTTTATTACCGGCAAGGTTTTCGATAAGGCTCGGCGAATCAGCCCAAAGCGCAGTACTGCGCCATGCTTTATTCTCTCCAGATTTCTTAGTATCTATCTCTTCGATTAACACTGCCGCATCGCACAGAATAGACAGCAGACATTTAAAGTACTGGCGCTTAGACTGAGCTACACTGGACTGTTGGCACAAAGCCTCAAAAGATTGACTGCCTGTTGAAAAAGAAATGCCAAGCTGCAAAAAAGCGTTATTGATCAGACTTACGCTGGCTTGTTCTAAGCCAGTAATCCCGGCAAGGTAATCCGCCATGCTATCTCGCTGCTGCCAATCATTGATCTCTGGAGTCACATCAGCGATCAACTTAAGCAAATCTATTGAAAGAGCGCTCCCGCTGTTCAGTGGCCGACTTTGGATTTTCCAGTAAGGTTCATACAGCGCTATTCCAGTTTGGTTAACGCCAGCTTCGTTTTGGGGATTCCCCTTGCTTAGTTTAAAGTCACGAAGAGGCAGCCAGAATGACGATTTTTTGAATGGGTAAACAGGTAAGATAGCTTTAGCTTGTTCAGCATACCCCTGTAAAGATAACCAATTGATACTCTCACCGCAGAGGTAGCGATTTGCAATTGTTAAGGCATCATTATCTGTGTCAATTAATTTTTGTGTAAGGTCATCATGTGCTAATTCTTGAAGAGCCTTTGCTAACTCTGCATTGCTTCGGCCAACAACCGCAACACGATATTCAAAATGCTTTCGTCCCGTTGCCGCAGACATACAGATAGCAAAGGGTGACTCAACCGTACATTCTAAAAACTGAATATAGCGAGAAACCAGTTTCGCCAATGCCGCTTCAGTCTTGGCGGAAATCGGCAGACAGCGCCATACCTCATGTGTCTCGGCGGCAATTTCTACCGGATTCTTAGTAGAATTAGCCTCAAGTCTCGCAGACAAAATGATATGCGCATTACTACCACTTGCGCCAAAAGAACTGACTGCAACCGCTCTCTGGGTATCCTCATCTGGCCAAGCATCTAGTTGTTGAGGAACAGAAATCGAATAATCTTTCCATGGAATAGCTTTATTGGGTTTAGTAAAATGTAGATGAGGCGGAATAGCCCTATTGTGAATACACAGAACTGATTTTATAAAACCCGCCATACCAGCGCAGGCTTCAAGATGGCCTATATTGGTTTTTACCGAGCCAAGTAATAGTGGCTTATCGACAGCTCTATCTTGGCAGTAAACCGCCGCCGCCGACCGAATTTCAATAGGGTCCCCTAACGGGGTACCGGTGCCATGAGCTTCCAAATAACCGATGTCGCTGGGCTGCATACCCGCGTTTTCTAATGCTTGCCTAATCAACTTCTCTTGCGCTGGACCGTTAGGCACCGTTAACCCAGCGCTTGATCCATCTTGATTGATCGCACTGCCTCGAACCACCGCCAGTATCGGATTACCGTCTTTTTCAGCGTCAGATAATCGCTTAAGCACCACGACACCACAGCCTTCACTTCGAACATAGCCATCCGCATCGTCAGAAAATGTTCTGCACCGGCCTGAAGGGGATAGCATTTTAGTACTACAGGTTGCGACTGAAGCGTCAGGGGCTAAAATAAAATTAGTACCAGCAGCCAGCGCAACGTCGCTTTCTCCACTGCGTAAACTTTGGCAAGCAAGATGAATCCCTGTCAATGAACTTGAACAGGCTGTATCGACAGTAAGCGAGGGCCCTTGAAATCCGAAGAAGTATGAAATCCTGCCGGCAATTGCATTAGCGGTGTTGCCACTTAAGAAAAAGGAATCTAGGTCTTTTAGTCCATGACTACGAATAATTTGCTCGCCATAATCATTGGTAGTCACGCCAACATAGACACCCGTCTTACTGCCACGTAAGGTTTGAGGATCTATCGCGGCTCGCTCTAGTGCTTCCCAACTCAATTCCAGCAGGCGGCGTTGCTGTGGATCCATATTGAGTGCTTCGCGGGGTGAAATCGAAAAGAACTCATTATCAAAAAGCTCGATGGTATCGATAAACCCGCCAGCTTTGGAATACATCTTGCCCTTAGTGCTAGGGTCTGCATCAAAATACTCTTGCGTATCCCAGCGGTCAGAAGGAATTTCTGTCACTGCATCCTCGCCGTTTTTCAATAACGACCAAAAATCTTCCGGCGTATTACTGCCCGGAAAATTACAAGCAATTCCGACTACTGCCAGTGGTTCTTTTTTGGCGTTTTCAATCGCTTCAATTTTTGCAGTGGCATCACTTAAGATTGCCAATAGACGATTGATATCGACATTTTCGCTATTAGGCACTACCAACCTCCCCCGCGGATTTTTTTACCCAGCTCTCGTTTAGCCCAGGCAGGTCACCAGTAAGTTTCATTAGCTTGCCCCCGGCCGAAGAATTCTCAAATCGACATTCGATACACATACCTGAGAATAAATATTCCAAAGGAATTGCTTCTTCAGAGTTCTTCGGTGAAACCAACAAGCGAGTATTCATGCCGTCGACCAAATAAAGTCCAAGACTATCAGCCTCGATCGTGAGAATGTCACCATTACTCACATCCTCATAACTGCCAACGAGCGTATTTACTCCTGCCGGCGAGAAGAAATAATCAGGCATGGGCGGCAAATCAAAGACGTCACTCAATTGCCTGTTGATCTCTGGCCAGGTTGATAATGATTTATCCAATTTCACAAGAGTGAGATTAAATATAGGTTCGGCGGCCGAGTCTTCCATAATTGATTCAATCAACTGGCGGTAATGTATAAAAAACTCGGTCAGGCCCTTAACTCCTGACAAGTCACGTTCTTTGCCAAAAGGTGAATCGGAGATCCGACTGACAATGAACGCAGAAAAGTCAATTCCCCTTTCTTCCAACATGCTTAGCAAGGCGCGTTGGGTATTGTGTTGGCTTAAATAGATGATTGTTGGATTTAACTTAGCGATAATTTTGCAGACCTCAGCCACAAACGCTCCAATCTCTGCAGAATCGATATTCATTAGTAGCATAGTACCAACTGACATCTGAAAGAACGCACCATCGAAAACTTTAATCTCGTCACTTTGCTCTAACTTATCAGCCAGCGTCCGCCAATTTGAAAGAGAGTCATTGAACAACGAATGGTATTTTTCACTGCCATCTCCACGGGCCAATTGCACATCTTTATCAACATAGAGGGGATGGTGGAATTTATGCTCATAGATCCATTCTGCAGCGTGACCATTTGACTGCATATGCAAAGTAAGTAGGTGTCCTGTCGTGGATTTCCCCGACCCACAAACACCTTCAACAAACACTATTTTTCCCATCTAGCTATACCTATTATTTTTATATTTATATTTATATTTATATTTATATTTATATTTATATTTATATTTATATTTATATTTTTTTAAGGAGTTCTTCTAAACGGTCAATTTGGTCATTGACAGAAATTTTATTGTCCGCCACTGCAACCGAAGCTTTGATCACTTTGTTTGTCTCTTTCTCAACCACACTATTCTTATCTTCATCAGAGTTCTCCCCCACCAAGCTATTCACATTTTGTGACAGCCGCCCTGCTAAGAACGTCGTCAGCTCCGGTATGGATGGATAATCGAATATTGCCGTCGGGTACAGTTCTATCTCTAACGCTGACTCAATCCCCTTAATAACTTCGATAGCCATGATGGAGTCCATCCCCATCTGAAAAAAGCCTGGATGCTCACGTTCAAGCTCTTGCGTTTTAACTCCCATAACCTCAGCGACTAACCGAATAAGGAAATATTCAAGTAGAGATAACCTTTGCTGACTGGAAGAGGCTTTTATAATATTTAATGCAGTATCAGTTTGCGGTGACGCTGCCTGTTGCTCCAACTTCAACCAATATCGAGCCCGATCAAATGGGTAATGGGGCAATCCCCAAAACGACAAAACATCATTTTTGCGACGATCTGGGAAGATCCCCTTCCAATCAACTTTAATACCGGCTTCGTAAGCAGCAGACAGTGACTTGGCATCTTTTACAGAAAAACCATTTGCCCCGTCGCTATTGATAGAGCCACTATTGCCTAGGTTATCGCCGTTCAACAAACCAGAATCCAATTCGCCAGCCTTACTAGACACTCTAGAGAACTCACCTAAAACCCGCCTCAACTCGGTCATATCCGATGCCATAGGTCCGTAGCGACAGTTGAAATGGGTTCGGGAAAGTGCCGCGGCCTGACATAGGTCCGCCAGACTCAGCTCAGAGTTATCATCTATCAAGGCAATATAGCGCTCAACAAGAAGCGTCAATGATCGCAAGTTATTAGCCGATATAGGCAACACATAGTATCGCTCATCAGCAGACGCCTTCGGCACTTGACCATGTCGTTGTCCAACACCCTTGCCAGTTACCGTTGATTCATAGCCTCGCACAATCTGATGAACATTAGTCCCCCCAATGCCAAAGCCGCTGACAGCAGCCAAGCGCTTGTTTGGAGCTTCCGTCCACGTACTATTTTCGATTGGGACTTCAAGGTTCAATGCCGACCAATCAAAATGGGGTGTCGGCGTATTAAAATGGATTTGTTTAGGAATAATTCCTTTATGTAGAGACAGAATAGTTTTGATAAGACTACCCATTCCCGCCGCCGACTCCATATGTCCAAGATTAGCTTTTACTGACCCTACTTTCAGGGTAGTGCGCGCCCCTTCTATGTTGCAATGAAATGCGCTGGCGATCGCATTAAGTTCAATCGGGTCACCCAGTTTCGTCCCTGTTCCATGGGCTTCTAGGTATTGGATCGAATCCGCTGTGACGCCAGCATCTTTTAAAGCACTAGCAATAACTTTCTGCTGAGCGTTGCCACTTGGTACAGTTAAACCGGAACTACGCCCATCTTGGTTCATCGCACTACCTTCGATGACCGCATAGATTTTATCGCCATCACGCTCAGCATCAGATAATAATTTTAGTAACAAAGCACCGCAGCCTTCACTGCGTGCATAGCCATTAGCTCTTTCATCAAACGTTTTGCAGCGACCATCAACCGACAAGGCGCCGGCATGTGACAAAGCTATAAAACCGGACGGGCTTAAATTGAGATTAACGCCAGCCGCAATCGCCAAAGAAGATTCTTGACTACGAAGACTACGACAAGCCATATGAACAGCAGCAAGTGATGAAGAGCAGGCCGTATCCAATGCAACACTGGGGCCGTTCAAACCATAGAGGTGGGATATTCTACCAGCAGCAGCGCTCGCCGTATTACCGGTAACGAAGTAGGCATCTAGTCCAAATTCGCGCGCCTGCCCGGCTAGCATTTCACGGTAATCATTGGATGTGCTGCCAATAAAAACACCGGTGGAGCTTCCATTCAGATCTGCGGGAATAACACCGGCGTCTTCGAACAACTTCCACACGACCTCCATCATTAAGCGCTGCTGTGGATCTAGGCTGACAGCCTCTCTGGGGGTCATGGCGAAAAAACCAGCATCAAAGTTTTCTACACCATCAATAAAACCGCCACGTTTAACCGCCATTTTTCCAGGACTGTTCTGATCTTCACAATACAAGGCCTCTACATCCCATCTATCAGGCATATCTGAAGTGGCATCAGATCCATCTAACAATAGCGTCCAAAACTCTTCTGGTGAAGAAATATTGCCAGGAAAGCGACACGCCATTCCAATCACAGCAACACTTTCATCACGGTTGTCGTTACTCGCGGTGTCTTTTTCTATAGTCGTTTCTGATGACGGCGTTGAGATACTAAAAACCGAAGACTCTAGGAAACCGACCAGCTCTTCGGGATTGGAATAATCAAATATAAGTGTGGCTGGGAAAGTCGCGTCTAATAAATTTTCCAAATAATTTTTCAACGCAACGCCAGAAAGTGAGCCCATTCCCATGGACACAAAACCCTTCGGGCCAAACCCATCGCCTGAGGCAGCCAGCTGTTTTGCTTCAACGCCAAGGTAGGATGCCATCTGATCGAAAATAAGTGATAACAGACGGTCACGTCTTTGGAGTGGCGTCAATGCTAATAACTGATGATATTGCGGCCCAAATGTCTCGGCCTCGCTTTTTGTTTGTACAACACCTAATTGCGACAGGAAGGGCTGTTTGCCAAGCACTTCGGCGAGTGGTTTTAATATCCGCCAATCAATATCGCAAATTACAATTTGGGAGAGTTGGCGATCAGGCGTTGCAATGTTAGCTGAAGGCTCACGATTTATTGTTGAAGACTCTCCCATTACAGATGCCAGCTGGTCCAGAGCAACAGCTGGATCTATACCATAAACACCTTGATTTGCCAGCGTTCGCAGCGTGTCAGCCTCTGCCATACCGCCGCCATTCCATGGCCCCCAATTCACAGCTAAGGCTGGCAAACCTTTTTGAGTTCGATACGCACACAATGCATCGAGGTAACAATTCGCTGCTGCATAGTGAGCCTGCCCTCGAGAACTCCAGACTGAAGCAATTGATGAGTAACAAATAAAATAATTGGGATTTAAATCGGCGCAAAGATTATGAAGGTTCCAGCCCCCCCGCATTTTCCCATTCATCACTGCCTCTACGGAATCATCGGTAAGGGTAGCTAAAGCATCAGCACCACCAATGCCGGCGCCATGAATAACGCCTTCGAGGGTTCCTTGACTATTTATGTCATTCATTACTTCTGCGAGCGCAGAGTAATCAGCTACATCCACGGCAACGGATATAACTGCGCCTTCAGTCTGCGTTAAGGCCGCAATCTCGCGTTTAGTCTTATCATCTGGCTCCCGCCGACTGCAAAGCACAAGCTTTTGCGCACCTTTTTTCAAAAGCCATTTGGCGGTGTGTAGCCCGAGAGCACCATGTCCACCCGTAATTATCCAAGTACCAGTAGTACTCCAATCTGAACCCAACTTACCTTCTACTATCACATCCGTTGACCGACGCGACTCAACCTCCATCAGCCGGCAGGATAAGTGTTCGAAACCTTGATTGTCATTCTCTATATCAAACTCTACTAAACCAGTATTGTTCTGATCATCAAGGAATCCCGCGAACCTTATCGCTTGTTGATCTTCCGTTTGGTTTTCAATTGATTCAAGCAGAACTTGGCTAAGAGCCTCACTCACTTTAGGCGTATAGTCAGCCCGATCTGTTCCCAAGCCAATTGGTAAATCTATTAGCCCAGCCCAGTTGGCTGGAACTTCCAGACCTGCCGAACGAGCGAACCCCCACAGAGTCGATTGAAACAATCCCTCAGATTGGTCACTATCTTTAACGTTCACAGCATTAGAAGTAACAACCCAGATTTTAAGTCGGCTTTTCGCCTCCTGCACTCGTTGAAACAATTTAAGCAAGGCATTAGTGTCTTCTATGGACTCCGCTGGGGATTGAGACTTACTCGCAAAAAAGACGACGTTGCCATTCCCAGACTGAATCTTGCCACTACTTCCATTGTCTAAAAATAATTGAGTGTACTGTTCCGACGCAGCCTCGATCACGGCACCAAAATATTTGCAGCTTTGAGCATCGCCAGTTAAAAACCACTCAGTCTTATCGTCTCGACCCTTGAGAGTAATCGGCTTATTACTCGAAACGATAGTACTGTCTAATATCCATTCGGGCCGGTATTGGCTATAAGCTCTTTCTTTAACGAACTGAGGACGTTTCGTCGTTATGGATTCTTTTGAACTGTCCGAACCCAACTTAGAGCTTAGGTCAATGTCAGCGCTATTCGTAGCACCGACATCAAGGCTGATCCAGTGTCGGCGACGTTGAAATGGGTAATTAGGCAATGAATTTAACATAGTTCCCGAGCCGACTACCTCCCGCCAATCCAGATTTAAACCCCATCGATAAATAGAGGCACACTGTTCCAAAAACTCTCCATCAGCTTGGGTTTCTTCTCGAATACTCCAAGCCCACTTGGCAAGACTTTTCGGAAAGAACTGTCGACCCATGCTGCTAAGCATTGGCTTTGGACCCATTTCAATAAAAACAAGGTTCTGATAAGTAGAAAAACGCGATAGCCCAGCCTCAAATAAAACTGGCTGAGTCACGTGCTCAACCCAGTAATCGGAACAGGCAATCTCTTCGTTGACACTGGTTCCGGTCATGCAAGAAATAAAAGTTAACTTAGGGCGCTGATAGGAAACTTTTTTTGCTGCTTCAGTAAAAGCCTTAGTAATCGGCTCCATTAACGGCGAATGAAATGCATGTGACACGTTCAATGGACTAAAGCGGATTCCTTTCTTTTCCAGTTGCTCTGTAACAGAACTAATCGATGCCGTATCTCCTGAAACAACCGTCAGCGATGGACCGTTAATGGCAGCGATAGCTAAAGTTTTTTCATGTCCCACCAATAACGGCAAAACACTAGTCGCACCAGAAAATATTGCCACCATCGACCCAGTCTTAGGTAACGACTGCATCAATTGCCCTCGACGCGAAACCAACACCAATCCTTCCTCGATAGAAAACACACCAGAAATGGTTGCCGCTGCATATTCACCAACACTATGCCCTAAAACTGCATCAGGCTTAATGCCTTTACTTATCCATAGCTCCGCCAAAGCAACTTCGATAAGATAGATCGCGGGTTGACTGAACTCAGTTTCATTAAGTCCTTCACCAGAGAGGATTACGTTAAGCAAATCAGTATTAAAATGCTCTTGATATATGCGATTCCCTTCATCGACAACCAATTTAAAAACAGGCTCTTTCTCATAAAGGCCTTTCCCCATACCGGCATATTGAGAACCTTGACCGGTAAAGAGAAAAACAGTTTTATTAAAACTATCTGCATCGATGAAATTACTAGATGTATTTTCTAGCTTAGCGATAAGATCCGCTGTGGTAGAACCGGTTATACAGAGCCTCCAGTCAAAGTGATCGCGCCCCAATGATAGAGTTCGACTAAGCGACTCAACATCTGCCGATCGATTTGCCTTGAGCCAATCGCTCATAGCTGATCGCTGTTGCTCCAAAGCTGTTTTCGTTTTCGCCGACAAACAAAACAATCTTTCTTTACCAACGGTTTGACTTTCTTGCGAAACCCCTTCAACAGGCGTCGCTTGTGAAATTTCACTAGCAGTATCAACTGACCCCAAACTACTCACAATGACATGAGCATTTGTCCCACCAAAGCCAAACGAGCTAACGCCTGCTACTTGTTCAGAAACAGGCCAAACCGTATGTTCCACTGGTATCTTGATAGCCAAATTGTCCCAATCAACATGTCGATTTGGAACCTCAAAGTTTCGGTGCGCAGGCAATTTTTTTGCTTGCATCGCGAGGATCACTTTAATAAGACCAGTAATGCCGGCCGCGGCCTCAAGATGCCCCACATTAGTTTTTACTGACCCAACGATGAGCGGACGATCAACACTCCGGTTTTGGCAAAGCGATTGTTGTAATGCGTTGATCTCAATGGGGTCTCCTAGTGGGGTGCCAGTGCCATGAGCTTCAACGTAAGAAACCGTCTCAGGCGCAATATTTGCATTTAGCACAGCTGACTTGACCACGTCGATCTGCGACTGACTGTTGGGAGCCGTCAAACCATTGCCCTGACCATCTTGGTTTATAGCGGTTCCTCGAATCACAGCCAATACTGAATTGTTATCCTTTATCGCATCACTCAATTTTTTAAGGATAACCACGGAACAGCCTTCGGACCTGACATAGCCATTGGCACTATCGTCAAAAGTTTTACAACGGCCATCTGGGCTAAGCATTTCGGCACTGGACAAAGCTATATTCCACTCGGGGCTCAAAATGAGATTTACGCCAGAAACGATCGCCAGCTGACTTTCACCTTGACGAAGGCTATTACAGGCAAGGTGAATCGCGGTAAGTGAAGAAGAGCATGCGGTATCAACCGCTAGACTAGGTCCCTTCAAATTATAAAAATAGGACAACCTATTCGACGCAATGCTGAGTGCGCTACCCGTCCCTGTCCATGGATTGAGTTGTTTTTTATCAGTAAAAACCAAACGTTGATAATCACTATTCGATATCCCGGTAAACACCCCTGTGGAGGTTCCGCTCAAGCTGGTTGGTGATATGCCGGCATTCTCGAGCGCATTCCAAGACACTTCAAGCAGCAATCTTTGTTGAGGATCTATCAGCTTAGCTTCACCGGCGGCAATACCAAAGAAGCCCTCATCGAACAAATCGATATCCTCAATGAAACCACCTTTCAGGGTATTCATTTTGCCGACAGCGCCGGCTCGCTTATCGTAGTATTCGCTACTGTTCCAACGGTTCATAGGTATGCCGCTTATTCCATCGGCATCAGAGAATAGCGAGTCTGAAAACGCTGCTGCGTTGCTCGCTCCAGGCACTTTACAATCTAAACCGATAATCGCGATACAGTCATTTAAGGGGTCATGACTACTACTAAGTTCCTGCGGATCGTCTGCTGTTAAAGAATCGGTATCAGCTTGGAGGTACTCAACTAACTTGGCGATAGTTGCAAAATCATAAAGCAACGAAGAAGGAAGTTGACGACCTGTAGCTTGACTCAGATCTTCGGCTAGCCCTACCGCGTGGATAGAACTAAGATTGTAGAATGCCAGCGGCTTTTTGATATCAATAGAATCTGCCGAGATATGCAGTCGCTGCGCAACCATTCGTTTTATTGATTCAAGTAGCTTCTCAGCGGACACACCTAAAGAAGAATCTGTATTAGCGGTTTTGGTATTATCAAATCGTGTAGTACTGCTTTCGTCTTGACTCGTCTCAGTTGACAGATCATCGTCCCAACGCCCGACCAATGCCAGGGTCGATTCAAGATAGCCTTGACGACAAGCATGCCGCTGTATTTTGCCGCTTGTCGTTTTTGGACATGTACCTGGCTTTAAAAACAGCACAGCTTGCAAAGGTAAACCATGTTCTTTGGCAAGAGCACTGCGCACTTTAAGAGCAACCTCCTCTAGCTGAAAGTTTTTAAGATGCGTGCGCTTAATTTCTTGTGCTACGACGAGCCGTTCCTCATCATTGACTACCACCCTAAACGCTGCTGTGCAGTCGGGCCGCAAGGAAACATCACTAGCAACGACAGTGGTTTCTATATCTTGGGGATAATAGTTCTGACCGTGAATAATAATAAGTTCACTGATACGACCAGTGATGAACAATTCTTTGTCACGAATAAAACCAAGGTCACCAGTTCTTAAGTATGAGGCACCACTAGCTTTATCGTTATTGCCACTGGCATTTTTAATAGTCGCTTTAAAGTTTTGTTCTGTAGCCACCGGATTGTTCCAGTAGCCTTCAGCTATAGCGGGACCGCTGGCCCAAACTTCGCCAATTGTTTCGTTGTCGACTAAACAGTGACTTTCAGGGTCTACGATACTGACTATCGTATCAGCTACCGGATAACCACAGCCAACTACTGCAACTGTATTCTCACTGGCTACTGCTTCGTCTGAAATAATACCGGCGGCCAACTGCTGACGATTAAGATGTAAGTGCTCAAGGGGGGACTCTTTCGGTAGTGCTGTTATTTTTAACGTGCCTTCAGCCAAGCCGAAGCCAGGACAAATAGTATTGGCTGATAATCCTGAGCCACTGAAAAATTCGTTAAAGTTTTCAATCGTCTTCAACCGAACCGTTTCAGCAGCATTCAAAGCCACGGACCAAGTTCTTAAATCCAAGCCATCACGTTGTTCATCTGAAATACTATTGAGACATAAGTCAAAGGCAAAATTTGGCGCCGCTGTATGTGTACCTTTAAAATCAGAAAGTGCTTTTAACCAACGATAAGGTTTTTGCGCAAACGCCGTGGGGGACATAATGTAGCAGGGAAAACCTCGAAACAAAGGCATTAGTAGCCCATAGATCAACCCCATATCATGGAAGTAAGGAAGCCAAGTGACCATGACGCTTTTTTTATCGTGGTCCCACCCATGATCGAGGTGCGCAAGGTTTTGCAATACATTCTCGTGACTTACCACAACTCCTTTCGGTGCCGAGGTAGAACCTGATGTGTATTGCAAAAATGCGATAGAATCGCCCGTGATATTCGGAGGCATCCACCCCAACAGGTCACTATCTATTGGAGACTCAATTGCTATTTCAGAATTAGAATCAGAGATAACTTGATAGTTAAGTGGAGCAGTACTCGGGTTAAACTCTTGCCACTTCTCGGCTAAAGATGCGAGCTCTGCTGGAACCAATGCGATTGTAGGCTTCGCACTATTGAAAATACTGGCAAAGCGAACATCTGCTTTGTTCCGTTTTGGTGCTGGGCATGGGACGGGGATCATACCCGCGTACAATACACCAAAGAATGCTATTAGGACCGAAGTACCCGATTGGAAAAGTAGCAAAACTCGGTCACCGGGCTGCCCTTTTACTGATAAGCGGTACGCAGTTTTTTTGGCTTCAGTATCTAGACTTGAATAAGTTAAAGACGTTTCTAGATCTTCGCCGTTGGAGAGAAAGCTATAGGCTAGGCCATCAGGCGTTTTCTTCGCACGCTCCTGCAGTAAACCAATTAAAGTCATATGATAATCCACGCTTCAAATCCCAAAGTAACTCGACGCTGCCCCCTTCCATTTCCTGATAACCGACTCCAATTCCAAGCAATATTTCTTTGGAGTTAACAACGCATCGAAACGTGAATTTGAAGAGAGAGTGCCTTTGTTTAAAAAATCAAACTAATCTGATTAAGTAACTTTATTACTGATTGTAATATTACCAGAGATTCAGATACTTTTTATCACTTTTTGACATTTTAGAACCCGCGCAAGTTTGAAGTTGGCCATCCAATAGTTGAAACTCAGCAGAAGCGATTTACAAACACCTGCATTTCAGTCGAACGAAGACCTAACGTTCGCTAAAAAATGGGATTATCAATCTAACGGGTGGTTCGGTTAGGGGGAAAAAGGATTTGAGGAGCCAAGATAGAAAAGTGTTAGTGTGTTACGTCCGCGAATTTGGTGTAAGAAATCAGACAAGTAATAAAAACGCAAAGACGTGATGTTAATTAGACCACTTAAGCAAAAGTCTCTTGTATAGATTTCGGTAAATTTTTTAAAAACCGCAGCGTTTAAAGACCTTCTTTTTAACGACAGTAATTCGTGATCTGTTGAAACCTGTTGAAAATACTATAGTCCTTCTGGCTCTGCTTTTATTTTATCTACTGCCCACCCGAGCGATATTGATAAGTACTCGATCACATGGGACCGAATACTTTGAATCTGATTACAAAAACCGACTGGCCAGCGAGGTAATCTTAATTCCTGCCCGCACCCAATGACCCGAATGTACAGACAATAGTTGAGAACTTACAAGAATTTATTGTAAGCGAATAAATTCGCTGAGCTTACCGTATCAGAATTAAGGGCTGCTTCAGGGCTAGGGTATAGCTCTGGAATCGAACTCTTGGTCAATCTCTGTGCCTGCATTTGATTCTGAACCCACCTCTATACTTATATCTGACTCTGATTCTGCATCTCGCTCAATCGCAACGCCTGAGGTTTGTGCCGGCGAATCAAGACCGCCGAGGATAATCGGCAGACCCTCGTCGCCGGCCCCAATCACGACAACTTTGGCATTGTTCGATTTCGCCAATTGCAGCGTTGCATCAATTCCTTTCCAGCGAAGAAATTCGTTTGTAATACTTCCATTAATCTCTTCCTGAAAGCGCCTTATTCCCCGCGCCTCAATTGCTTTACGCTCGGCTTCCTGCACCTCGCGTTCCAAGCGGTATACGTACGCATCAGCCAAATGCATCTGTTCAACTTTATCTTGAATTGCTTCGCTCACTTTTTCTGGCAGCACGATTTCACGGATTAATATATTTTCGATTCTAATCAAACTTTCTCGCTGAGAGGCTGGGTAGAATTCGTGTACCATTCTTTGCTGCACATTCGTCAGGATATTGTTTTGAATAAGTAAACGCTGCTCGGCGTAGAGATCCTCCGCATCAAATTGACCAATTTCCTCCCGTGCGAAGGCACCTACGATTGGAATAATGAGAGTATCGAGATATTCCGGTCCGACATCTTGATGCAGTTTTCCTAAGTCGGCCTCGATGGGCTTCCAACGGATTGAGATACTGACACGCATGGTCAAACCATCTTTCGCCAAGACATCATACTGAACGTGATGTTCCTGCAGTCTGATGTCGTAGATGTACATTTTATCCCACGGGAATATCACGGCCATCCCTTCACTATAAGGATAAGGCGTTCCAGAATTACCCTCTGCGTCTAATTCTACAGAATTTCCTGCGTCATTAAAGCCTAATCTTGCGCTAAATACTCCGCCACCTTTAGGTCCGGTTACTGTACCATTTCCAAATCTATGCCACACAACACCTGATTCGCCAGAGTGAATAGGAATAAAAATACTTGGCGCGAGGTAGACAAACGTTAACATCGTTACAAGTAAGAACAGCACCAACTCGACTTTGTAGAGCGCTAGCCACTTTTTCATAGTTACCTTCTTGGTAGAATGCTCCAGAGCCGTGTAATAGATTCACGATCCTTCCACAATCTATATTCGACTTTCCATCAGCCAGTAAGAAATATTGGCCCTCGCGATTTCTCGCTATGAAAATATTGCTCTGCCCTTTGCAGACTGGAAGAGTTTCTTCGTAGCACCTAATTTAGCGAAACTTGAGATCCTGCTCCCTGGCGCGAACACCTCTCAAGGCTGGCGGGCTTTTCTTCAAATAGATTTATCAGCGGCGATACTTTCTCTCACCACCATATACTTAAAGCGTGTCGAGCACAGATCTAAACCTATTTAGCTTTCTTATGATTCCCTGGCATTCGACCCGGCTCTGACTTATTTAATGTAGAAACTTAATCAACCATCTAATGTCTTTGGCCGTCTAGGCTGCGTAATCAACAAGATCATCATAGCAATGATAGGAGTTACCAATACGCTTATAAAGAACCAGCCCCAGTATCCTAGGTACCTTCTTTCGGTACCCAGCGTTGCTACAAGCGCGCAGGACACCAAGTAAACTAAAATAAGTATGGCCATATCCCAATTCTCCACTAATATTGTTCAGCTTCAATCCACGCAACCATGCCTGATTCAGCCCAGAAATGCAATATTCTTACTCATAGAAGGCTAGCCCTTTTATCTCTCTTTTTCTACATCAACACAACCAAATCAAGTTCCAGATCACTAAGCTCACTCTCGATAAATCAGCGTTAGTACGGTTTATTTGAATCAGCCCATGTGTCATTCTCTTATCCTCATCGGCTGGCGCAACACCCGGGATCGAATGCTAAGGCAAAATAAGTGGCCTGAACAAGAGTCATTATCTTTTTACAGCGCCAAAACTATCGCTCGCCCGACCATAACCCCCTTTAAAAAAAATCAAGGGAAAGGAATCGTTACTCTCTAGCGGCACCGAGTGATATGCACTAATTTTGATTTTTCTATTCTCTGACTTTACGGCAACAGCAACCCTATATCTAGCGCGCACTGCAAAACGCCAGAATTGCCAGTTCGTTGAATCGTCGTTCAGTTCAGGCTCCACAAAAAAGTCCCTTAACCGGTTTCCTTCAAAAACAAAACTGAACTGACTCAACGACAGTGAAAGCCCCATTCCCCGAGCCTTGATATAAGATTCTTTCAAGGTCCAATAATCAAAGAACCGATGTTTTTGCTTTTCTTTTGGTAAGCGCTTTAGTTCAGCGACTTCTAGTGGAGAGAAATATGAGGAAAGACTATGAATATCTGCTCGTGTGATTCGCTCTATGTCTTCAACATCTACGCCGATTTCGGTGTCACGGACAATTCCACACATTACTAGTCCATCGGTGTGCGAAATATTAAACCGGATTGGCAAAACTCCATGACCGCTAGCTACACTGGGCTTGCCATAAGCATTTACATCAAAACACCACTGGGCAGGCTCAACCTCATAGAAACTGGATAAACTGCTACGAATAAGCGCGCGGGTGACAAGGTATTGGTGGCGATGTTGCTCAAAATGAAATCGAGAATATTGCCTTAACTCTTTGTCCGAAAGCAGCGATTGGTAACGTGATAATAAACCGATATTTGATATTTCTTCGGGGCTCGCAAAAAAAAGGTGAATTTCGCCGGAATGCAGGTCCATGACTAGCAGGTCCAATTCACACGATTAAACAACGAGAAAATCACCGCCCCACCAAACGGCAAGGTATGCGTGTCACACCAAAGTCGGCTTCATTTAACGCTAGTCGGTAGAAGGTATATCGAAATGAACGCATTGGAAACATGGCGACAAACGTCGCGCAAATCGAAGCAAGCGCAGGTGTAGTTAGATTCTCATAATAATTAATCCACTTTTCCTCGGCTGTCCAGAAACCGAGGTTCTTACTTTTAGTCATATTTGACAATCCTACCGGAATCCATTTTCAATAAATGATCGGCTACCGAGAAGTACCTATCGTCGTGGGTGACCACGATAAGTGCTTTACCTTGCTGCTTAAGCGATGGCAAAATCTCCTCATAGTAGCGCTTGCGAAATGTGGGATCTTGATCGGCTGCGACCTCATCATAGACGCAGATCGGTCGATCCTCCAGCAAGCTGACCAGCAAGGCCAACCGTTTTCTCTGACCACCGGACAGCTCTAGTGTATCGAACCCGGAGTCGTCGATCGTAACTTTATCGGTCAACTCCAGATACTTAAGCATTTCCTCAACTTTAGCGGACCCAACGTTGGAAAGGCCATAGAGTCGGTCAAACAAATGGTAATCGGCAAAGATTGCGCTGAACAAAGTTCGGTATTCACCTCGGCTGGAATTGTTAAGCGGAACTCCGTCCAGGCTAATGACCCCTTGCGTAGGATTATAAAGCCCAGTAAGTAGCTTCATAAGGGTAGACTTACCCGTCCCGTTCCCTCCTGAAATAAATAGAATCTCGCCAGCTTTGATGTTCAAGTTGATAGGACCTACAGAAAATGGCTGCCCAGACTTCCGGTCTCGGTAGGTGAAAACAACGTTCTCGAAAACAATTTCCTTGAACTCGACAAGAGGGGCCAGCGTTGTCATTTCTTTTTTAGCCTCCTCCTCAAGTTGCGCCTCAAGCTTCGAGATACTCTCGCATGCGGCATTAGCACTTGACAGGTTAGGAATGGCACTCACTAATCCAGAGATTGGGCCAATAAGAAAGAGGATCGCCGTAGCTGTCTTGGTAATCGACTCGCTGAATGAAGGGCTAAACTGAGGCACGATAAACACAACTGCAGCAACCATAATGTAGAAAGTAATCTGCGAAATTATAAACTGCGTAGAAATGCGAGACTGGGTTTCGACCTTGAGCGAAGTGGCAGAGTTTGAAATTTCTTGGAACCTATTAAAAAGATCATTACTTCTGCCTCTGTTCAATTTGACCTCCTTAAAACCAGAAAGGAAATCGGTAAGCGAGTCAAACAAAGCGTTCTCACGTTCGACCGTCTCCAAAATATTAATTTTTAATTGCCGTCCACGGCGGAGGAAAAAAACAATCACCCCAGTTGTAGTTGTCGCCGTAAGAAGGATAGCTGGAATCGAGAGCCATGCAATATAGAGTCCGGTAAAGAAAGTAAGGAGGCCGAACTGAATACCAAGAACCAAGACTATTGCACACTGTGAAATTATGGTGGTCTGCTGTTGAACCCCTGAATATATAGCGGAGCGGCCAATTTCCTCAAGAGACTGAAGGTCACAACGACGGATTTTGTCTGCAATACGGATTCGAATTTTCTCGAGTACCAACTCGATCTCACTTATCGCTGTCACCATGACATGATGCTGAGCGACGCAGTAGATCGATATTACGAAGACGAATAAGACGGCTTCCCAAACACTTTCCTCTTTATTAGCCGCATCGGTGATTGCTATGTTGATGATCACGAGAATAAGCATGTTGCTTATAGCAGCTATTCCAGCTATCACTGATAACTTTGGGGTCGATAAATTTGACTCGCTGCGTAGAAGTTCAAGCAATTTCAATAGTACATCCCCGTTTTAATACAAAGTTTGTTCCACTAGCTGGCTTGCGCAAGTTTGCTCAAAATAACATTCGGGGACTTTTTGGCGACCTTCATAAACTATGGGCTGTCGCGATGATGGAACCCGAGCGCTCAATAGATAGCCGAATGCTTGGATTCTATGGGAAATAGTGTAGAGTTTGAAGAAGTAGCGTAATAAACGCCGCAAGAAATATTCCAACGTAAGATGATCCGAGTAATTGGATGCAAAGACATTGGCTAAGTGATCCAATCACGTGGCGGCTCTATGGCCCCTCACCACCCGCTCAGTTAAAAGCGGGTGAACCTGCAGAGGGTTGAATGTCCTCCAGCAAATTTAAATAAATCAAGCTCTAAGCGGCCTGAGCCGCAGTTTCATCAGCGCCTTCTGCAACTTCTTCTGCTTCCTTGGCTTTCTTAGAAGTATAAAAATGCTGGTGTAAGTGCTTTCCACTTACAGATAGTGAGAAAGAATCTGCACCTATAAGCCACCAGCCGATAGGCCCCACTAGAGACTTAGCAGCAAAAC
>JBLHVT010000043.1:0-27076 GCA_047628735.1 Glaciecola sp. | reverse complement strand
CGCAGCTAGCTTGGTATGCTCACAGCCTGTGCCGAGCGCCTGAAATTTCTAAACAGGACATGAAGAAAATATCCCAAGCTCCTGAATCACTTAAACATACGTTGAAACTGCTGAACCAAGGCAGCCTAATCAGCTACTAAAAATATTGACTATGACAAGCCCATCTATTCTCGACCTTCCCCATAATCAGGATTGCTCGCCACTGCTCGAGCTAATATCTTCAATGCCACTGCCGGTCATTCTGGAAAGTAGCCGCTGCCAAGATAGCGGCAATGCGTTTGGCAGCCAAAACAGTGACGACCACCGTTACACAATTGTGTGCGCTGACCCAGTCGCTAGCTTGATAGTCAGCACGACTCTTTCAACAGACGTTATTTTCAATAAAATCCGAGCATGGCAAAAGGAACATTTAGATATTGATGAACCATTGAGTCCGGCTCTAGCAGAACTGCCCTTTCAAGGCGGCATTGCCGGATTTCTAGGCTATCCAAAAATTTCTAACCGAGCGGAGCTTGAAGTTTCAGACGGGTTTCTAGGGGTTTATCACTGGGCTGTAGTCGTTGATCACAGCTTGGCAAGAACTAGGCTTGCCTTTCACCCAAATTGCAGTAAAACGAGCAAAGAGAACTTGCAAACCCTGTTCGCGCATAGCGCCAGCGAGTTAAGCTCAAAACTTGATAAGCGAACCGGCGAGAAGTTTTCTCTCAAGGGTAAGTTTGAACCTCAGACTTCTTATAACAGGTACAGACAAGCCTTTGAAAGAGTTAAAGATTACATCCTAAAAGGCGACTGCTATCAGGTCAACCTAACGCAAAAGTTTACTGCCAGCTGCACAGGCAGTCCTTTCGATGCATTTAGCAAACTTAGGTTAGCCAGCCCCGCCCCTTTCTCCGCATTTATCCAATGGCCTGGCGGTGCACTGATAAGCCTGTCTCCAGAGCGCTTTATGCGTAATCAGCAAGGCCGCCTCGAAACAAAGCCAATCAAAGGCACCAGAGCAAGGGGCGCTGATGCGAAGACTGATAAAAGGCAAATTAATCAGTTAGTAAACAGCACCAAGGATAAGGCTGAAAACTTGATGATTGTTGACCTGCTTAGAAACGACCTCGGCCGAGTCTGCGAAACGGGCTCCATAAAAGTGCCGGATTTATTCTCACTTAAGACTTACAGTAACGTTCACCACCTAGTCAGCACAGTAATAGGGACTCTACGCGCTAATTTTGACTCAATCGATATGCTGAGTGCTTGTTTCCCCGGAGGATCTATTACCGGCGCGCCTAAGCTTAGAGCGATGGAAATAATCGAGGAGGTAGAGGAATCTGATCGCGGGCCATACTGCGGCAGTGTGTTCTATTGCGCGGCCTCCGGCGACTTCGACAGCAATATAACCATTCGCACGCTACACTGGCGATCCTCTGCAGCCAAGGTGACAGGAACCAGTGAAACAGACATCATTGAATGCTGGGCTGGCGGCGGCATTGTGGCTGATTCAGACTGCGAATCAGAATATCAGGAATGCTTTGATAAGGTTCAAAACTTGATCACTACCTTGGAGAGCCTTTAGCCCCGCCTCGACGCTCGCTTTGTTTCCAGCCCAAGCCAGCTGTGTGCCATTCTAAGCTTCTAACCGCTAAAGTTGTAAATCGCGATTGCTCGCCGCAATGAACTGCAACTTAAGCTCTTCGTAAGCAGTCACTGCTGGATATTGAGGAAATTCACTAATGACATTCGCTGGCGCTCTAAACAGGATGCCCGCGTCTGCTTCAGACAGCATAGTCGTGTCATTGTAGGAGTCGCCTGAGGCGATTACTCGAAAGTTGAGCTGATGAAACGCTTTAACCGACTCACGTTTGGGATCTTTTTGGCGTAGTTTGTAATCGATAATTTTACCGCTGTCATCCGCAATGAGCCGGTGACAGAATAAAGTTGGAAAGCCCAGCTGTGCCATAAGAGGCTGCGAGAACTCGTAAAACGTATCTGAGAGAATGATCACCTGAAAACGCTCTCTCAGCCAGTCGACGAATTCCGGAGCGCCTTCTAAAGGCTGCATGGTCGCAATAACTTCCTGAATATCTGGCAGGCCAAGACCATGCTGATTGAGCAGGTCAAGGCGCTGGCGCATCAGTACGTCGTAGTCTGGAATATCCCTCGTCGTCGCTTTCAACGCGTCAATGCCTGTCTTTGCGGCAAAATCTATCCAAATCTCAGGAACTAAGACTCCTTCCAAATCCAATGCCGCTATTTCCATTACTTCGCCTGACCTCGCCAAAACTGCTTAAGATTCTAAAAAACTAGAACTTATCAGAAACCATGAATTGTTTACAGTGATTAATATCACCTGTAATTAGACACCACAAGATATAGCCCACAAAGGCAATTGCAGATCAATATTTAGTAAAAGCGGGACTTATACTGTCTAAGTCGTTAAAATCGTTAGAGTTTTCACGTGGAACATAGCATGTGGCAGTGACACGACCGCACTGATATTCTCCTCTTACGCACCACTGGTGGTATAAGATGGCGATTAAACGTCTACCCACTCGCTTATGTCAGCGGTACTCATAGAAACAAGGACTCTGTAAAAAATGCTATCCGCGCCACAAGTAAGCCAACTTAATACTGAATTTGAAAATATGCTGCCAAAGGATATCTTGGCGCAGATGAGTGAGCTAATCCCTAACTCAGCAATGGCGTTTAGCGGAGCCGAAGATGTCGCCATAATCGATATGGCGGTCAAACAGCGGCTTAACCTCGCCGTTTTTACTCTCGATACTGGCAGATTGCATCCCGAAACCTATCGTTTTCTTGAAGAGGTGAGAACGCATTATGAGATCCAAATAGAGACTCTGTTTCCGGACGCCAACGAAGTGACAAAACTAACTAAAAACAAAGGATTGTTCAGTTTTTATACAGACGGACATGAAGAGTGCTGCAAGATAAGAAAGGTGCAGCCCTTACGCCAAAAACTTAAGTCTGTGGACGCTTGGATAACCGGTCAACGGCAAGATCAAAGCCCCAGCCGTGCGGAAGTACCCTTTATTGAGATTGACTCGACCTTTTCTACTGAAGACCACCAAGTAATAAAAATTAACCCTTTAGCAAAATGGACCTCAACTGAAGTTTGGTCCTACATACGTCTACTGGAACTGCCCTACAACGAGCTTCATGACAAAGGCATGGTCAGTATCGGCTGCGAACCTTGTACCCGAGCAACTGGGCCTGGTCAGCACGAACGAGAAGGCAGGTGGTGGTGGGAGGAGGCCACAATCAAGGAATGCGGCCTGCACCTCACCAATCTTGAGAAGTAAAAAAGGTTAGTGAACGGGCAGCACGACATCCTTAAACAAGGCGTCTATGTCTGCCTTGGTATGTCTATAGCTAGTTTCTTGGATAATCTCTTGGGTAAGGTGCGGAGCAAACATTTCAATAAAATCGTACATATAGCCTCGTAAGAACGAGCCCTTTCTGAAACCAATTTTAGTCACACTGGCCTCAAACAAGTGGCTGGCGTCAATAGCCACCAAGTCTGAATCCACTGCAGGGTCATATGCCATGGAGGCCACTATGCCCACTCCCAACCCTAAGCGGACATAGGTTTTAATTACATCGGCATCGGCCGCTGTAAAAACCACCTTCGGCACTAGGCCTTTGGCCTTAAAAGCCTCATCTAGTTTTGAGCGGCCGGTGAAACCAAAGGTGTAAGTCACTAAAGAATAACCTGATAGTTCTTCAAGGGTTAGCTGGGATACTTGAGCTAGCGGGTGATTTTTTGGTACCAAGATCGACCGGTTCCATTTATAGCAAGGCATCATCACTAAATCGCTATAAAGCTCCATCGCCTCAGTTGCGATAGCAAAATCAGCAGTACCATTTGCTGCAAGCTCTGATATTTGCGTTGGTGTGCCCTGATGCATGTGCAAAGCAACGTCAGGGAATTTCTCAATGAACCCCTGAATCACCTCAGGCAAAACATAGCGGCACTGAGTATGGGTAGTAGCTAGCGCCAAAGAACCTTTGCGCTCGTCACAAAACTCTTGCGCGACGGATTTAATGCTCTCCACCTTACGCATGATTTCACCGGCAGTCTTGAGGATTGACTCGCCCGCTGGCGTAATCTGTGTCAGATGTTTTCCGCTGCGAGAGAATATCTTAACTCCTAGCTCGTCTTCTAACAGGCGAATCTGCTTACTGATGCCCGGCTGAGAGGTATATAGGCTCTGCGCGGTTTGGGAAACGTTAAGGTTGTGGTGCGCAACTTCCCAAATGTATCGCAGCTGTTGCAGTTTCATAATTCCTCCAAGGCCTATTTTGAAAATAATTGTATAGGGGTATCCCTTATAACATTTAGTTATTAAAATATGCCAAAATATTCCTTTTAAGAATGAGCAAATATCACTACCTTTGCGTCATCTAGTTAATGTAGACCAAAATGGAATTCTTGCTTCATATTTTAGCCGGTGCTGGCGTTGGATTTTTGATAGGCCTCACCGGAGTCGGCGGAGGATCTCTCATGACTCCACTTTTGTTGGCATTTGGGTATCCTGCCCCGGTTGCCATTGGCACAGACTTACTTTATGCAGCGTTCACTAAGGCTGGCGGTGCTTTTGCGCAGCATCGCCGTGGCAATGTCCAATGGCGTATAGTCGCTCTGCTTGCCCTAGGCAGTGTCCCTACGTCAATTTTTTTGCACGCCTTGATCCTAGATATCAGTGCCCAAGACTCAGCAGAATTCGAGGAATTGCTTACCACCAGTTTAGGTGTGATGTTAATAATCACCGCTACCATTCTGATTTTTAGAGAAAAGCTTAGATTTAACGCTGTTAACGATAGGCCCGAACGCTTAATGGAACTGCTACACAAGTACCGCAGCCTCGTGACATTTTTAATGGGGGTAATACTTGGGGTCTGCGTTACTTTATCTTCGGTTGGGGCGGGTGCATTTTGTGCGGCGATATTATTAATAATTTACTCAAAAACGCCCGCTGTACAAATTATTGCTACGGATATAGCTCATGCGGTGCCCCTAACCTTTATCGCTGGCTTGGGTTATCTGTTTGCAGGTTACGTCGATCTTACTTTGCTCACCAGCCTGCTGTTGGGCTCCTTACCGGCAATTCACCTTGGCAGTAAAGTCAGCAATGCCGTGCCAGACAGGCAGCTTCAACAATTACTGATCGTGGTCCTGTTAGGTTTGGGTATCTATTACAGCATAGGCTAACGAGTTAAAAAGTGGAGAGGCAAAGCGGTAAACGCAGGGTAAGCTGCAGACAAGACCAATACAACAAATCACATTATCTTAATAAGCTAAGTCTCTGATTTTTCTGAATTGGCTATCCCATGGGGAACATGCCCAGTAGCTACATGGTTTCGCGCAGACTCACAGTGCCCCTCTTGATCATCGAAAAAGATATCCGCATCAAAAGCATGCAGAAATTCCCCTTTATCCATTCCGCCCAAAAATAAGGACTCATCAATACGTATATTCCAGGCCCGCAAAGTCTTAACTACTCGCTCGTGGGCTGGCGCCGCTCTTGCCGTTACTAAGCAAGTTCGCAGCGGCACTTCATTCTGCGGGAAGGCTTTCTGTATTTGCTGCAGAGCGGCGAGCATATGTTTAAACGGCCCACCGCTCATTGGCTCATTGGCTGCATTTCTTTCATTTTGGGTAAAAGCCTCTAAACCTTTGTTTTTGAATATCTGCTCAGATTCATCAGAGAACAGCACTGCGTCGCCATCGAAGGCAATTTTCAATTCTGGGCTTTTACGATTGGATTTACTCGAAGGTAATATGGTCGCTGCAGCTACACCTAATTCCAGGGCCTGCCGGACATCATAGCCATCGGTAGATAAAAACAAATGGCTGTTAAACGCCGAGATATAGCGATACGGGCTATCGCCACCACAAAAAGCGGCACGCGTTATATCCAAGCCATAATGCTCAATTGAGTTGAAAATACGCAGACCAGTGTCCGCACTATTGCGAGATAACAGAATCACCTGAACTGGTGACTCCTCCAGCAAATCATTGAGCTTCAAAAGTTTTTGTACTAACTCAAAAGCATCGCCCCGCTCCAGCGGCTCATCTTCTCGGGCTATCTGGTATTTCTGATAAGCATCCAGGCCTTCCTCTTCAAAAACTTGGTGACTTTCAGCCAAATCAAATAAGGCGCGAGAGGAAACCGCAATAACTAGGCGATCAATAGAGGGTTGTTTGTTAGTCATCTGTTTGTTTTTGCTCTGTCATGCGAAATGGATAGCTGCTTGATGGATGAATAAAGACAACCATGAGTTTACCGGAAAAACATTAGAGATTGTGCAATGCTCGTAAGGATTAGTTGGTGGTCATAACTATTGAAATTCTTCGTTCAACATTGGTCAACACTATGGCGCAATCTCACGTTTGCGTCTAAACCTGCATGAGGGGTGCTTCATAGATTGAAAGCCCTTTGCAATAAAGCTCACCTAAATAAAGACATGACAAAGAAATGGATTTATGGGGGCTTCTTCCATGACTGAATTCGACGAAATGGTTAACGAAACAGAAATTATATTTGCTGCAACTCCTGAGTTTGATGAGCATTTCAACTCAATTCCGCAAAAGCAGTGCCACCGCCGCCCGCGGATCAAGATGCCGGAGCAGTGCAGCAGGTAGATCGCTTAAAAGCCAAGTTTGAGAGCCACAAGCAACTTTGATGCGGACCGGACGGTCAAGCCAAACAGCTTCGTTTTAGACAATTAATCAGTGAGAACAGAGGCTTAAACAAGGAATCAGAGAAGTTTAATAATCTATCCGCGGCCTTTTTGTCAGCTCTAACGGGGCTGCAAAACGATTTCGAAGCATCTGGGCACAAAAAAAGACTGTTGTTGCCGAGTTATCAGAATTGTTTAAAAATGCTCAAGGCTTGTTACATGAACTAAAATTGAGCAAAGCCGATGCCGATGAAAGCCATACTCAGTCACTCGCCGCCTAGCTAAGCTGCTAAAAGCACATCAGCAAACTTAGCCACCTAGCAAAAGAAACATCCTCTGAGCAACAACTTGGAAGCGCGCTCCAGCAAGTGCTCGAAAAAGACGACAAAGCCAGTGCCAGCACGAAAGCCACTGCGCAGGTCAAAACGAATAAAATCAGCAGCCTAGTTGATGATTCACATGGACTGCTAGAACAAGCTGGCCTTGCTGCCGGGCAGGCATCTGCGCGCTCGGGCGAACTTGAAACCGCATAGAGTTCGACCAAATTGCTGAAGCTAGCGGTAAAGCCCTGACTGAATCACTGCTTGAATTGCTGCATGAGTTGCAGCAAGAATAAGTCACTTAGCTTAGCTTGAATCAGCAGAGTAAGGTTCAAATCCAAAAGACAGAAAAACTGTGCGAACAACAAAACACGCTAATCGAACTTACTCAATCTAGGCATGATGAGCCAAGAAACGACCTTAACAGCACTCTGGAAACGGCGAAGAAGTATTAAATCAAGTTGCAGCAAAGCGAAACCAAATTAAAAGATGCAAGCAACCTTCAGGTACGTTACAAAGATCAATACACTCAAGCCCTCTCAAAATGAGAGATCAACGAAGCCTTGTTAAAAAATACGTCCAAGGCGTTAGTTGAAACCAACAGTCGAAATAGGGTATTTAACTCTTCCATCTCTAAATTCCAGCATGTCACCGAACAGTCTCAGCGGCTTGTCATCAGAACCCAAACCACAGCGGAGTCGATGCTAACTAGAAACCAGCTTTTAGATATATAAAACAATCTATTAGCACAGTGATTTAAGAGTCTTTCTTGCATACCATACCATTCCAGCCCAGCCCAGCCAAAAGCAAACTCGGCAGCGTCATCAAACATGGGCTTGGGCGCTTTTAATGAATTGAACTTAACCGACCCACAACCGGGCACTCAGGTACTAATCGATAATAAAAATGGCTTTTTTAAGCTGACGGCCGTGTTGGCAATAGTAATCCCCCTTAGCTTTATAGCTCATTCCCTATTCAACTCAGCAAATGCCAAGCAATTGACCACGGTAGATCTTTTGACGAATCCAAACAAGGCCACGGATACTGATCTAACTCGCCTAGCGGCTCAGTTATATGCGCTTGCGCCAAACCGAACAGCGGTAAAGTAAGCTCTTCATTAACCTTTCCTTTAATCGCTTGATTAAGCTAAATTGCCCCGTAGCCCAGTTTGCTCTTTGCTATGACACATTGTCCATGCCAGACATTATTTTAGAAGTGATGCGGCAACTGTGATTAAATCGCCAGTTGAATGGCCGATACCTTGGTTTTTCTTGATTAGCACGCAATTGCAGCTTAACCAGTGTTAAGCGTAGTTTAGTGGCAACTTTTGAAACTTGAGCCACTGCTCGCCAAAGCTATTTATTCAATCCCCCTATTCAAAGCAGCGAAACATTGATGGGTTTACTCCCTCGCGAAAACAATAAGAAAATTGGCCTAATACTTTCTGGCGGCGGCTCGCGAGCAGCCTATCAGGTTGGTGTATTACGGGCGGTTGCCAATATTCTGCCAAAAGGTGCTGCAAACCCTTTTAATATAATTTGCGGCACATCAGCGGGCGCGCTTAATGCCATTGCCATAGCTTCGCAGGCACAGCGCCTTCGGACAGCCGTTCACACGCTTGAGCATCTCTGGAAAACTATCGACAGCTCAAAAGTCTATACGCCCTATTCCGGCAATTTATTAACTAGGGCCACCAGCTTGGTGCTCTCCGCGTTTAATGGCAAAAACCCAGGCAGTGCCATAGCCCTTTTAAACAACCGGCCGCTTCGTGAATTATTAGCTCGGGTGATTCGCTTTGAGAGAATTCAACGCAATATTAATCTCGGTCACCTGGATGCAATTTCCGTTACCGCATCGGCTTACAGCACCGGTGAATCTATTTCGTTCTTTCAGTCCATGAAGGGCATAGCCCCATGGCAAGGGCCACATAGAATCGGGGTAAACACAAAATTAGAGCTTAATCACTTAATGGCCTCGACTGCGATCCCTGTCATTTTTCCAGCCGAGGGTATTGGGCATCAGTATTTTGGCGACGGCGCAATTCGACAAATTGCACCCACGAGCACTGCAATACATTTAGGGGCCCAGCGTATTCTTGCCGTTGGCGTAAGCGCAAATAGTCACAAGAAGCCTCTTGAGGATGAAATGACCGAGCAACCTTCCTTGCTGCGAATACTTGGCCATATAATGAACAGCGCATTCGTCGATACTTTGGAAAATGATTTAGAATTTCTTCGCCATATCAATGAGATAATTCCGTTAGTACCGCCAGAACTCGCTAAACAGAAGCAGTTGGCTATCTCAGAGGTGAAGCTTTTAGAAATATCCCCGAGCAAGGAGCTTAATGTCATGGCTATGGAGTTTTACCATGAACTTCCAAAGCCCATGGCCAAATATATTAAAGAAGGTTCGTCAGGCACGTTGCTTAGCCTAATCCTATTTGAATCAGGCTTTTGCAGCGCTTTATGTGATCTCGGCTTTAACGACGCGATAGAGAAAGAGACGCAAATTAGAGAGTTCTTCGCCGAGCAGTAAGCCCACTAAACTTAACTAACTCGATAACAGGCGCCAGTACCGGCAAGCCCGCAGTATCCGTCTGGGTTTTTGGCTAAATACTGCTGATGATAATCCTCTGCATGATAAAATGCTTTTAAGTCACCAATTTCAGTAGTTATTTCGGAATATCCTTTTTCCGATAATGCTTGCTGAAATAAAACCTCGCTGCCTCTGGCCTGCTGCGTTTGAGTCTCGGAGCACGTATAAATTGCACTGCGATATTGAGTCCCCAAATCATTACCCTGGCGCATACCTTCAGTGGGATTATGGGACTCCCAAAACGTCCTGAGCAATTGTGTATAACTAATGATCCCTGGGTCAAAGAACACCAGCACCACCTCAGTATGAGCAGTTGCACCGCTACATACTTGCTCATAAGTAGGATTGATCGTAAATCCGCCTGCATAGCCCGCCGCCGTGCTATACACACCCGGCAGTTCCCAAAATAATCGTTCCGCTCCCCAGAAACAGCCAATCCCAAACACGGCCTTCTCAAGGTTTCCCGGCACTGGCTCTGCTATAGGATTGCCATTGACGAAATGCATGTTTGTAAAACTTACCGACTGGCTGCTGCCCACTGCCGCATTTTCGATTGTTGGCAACTCCAGCTTTTTACTAGCAAAATCAAATAACATTATGTAATCCTTGCGTTTTTAGTGAGCTATACGCGCGTCCAAATAGCACATCTATTCTCTGGCATTGGCTCATTACACTTCCATCCTATATGGTAGCCTGAGCAGATACTTCAAGCGCTTGGCCTTAACGTAAGGGCTGAAGTTTAAAACGCCAGAGTACTGTAAAATTGAGACTAGCGCGTCAGGACAAGCTTTTGTAGTCTGGCACAAGACTTAGCTCTTATGTGTAAAAAGGATAAAGCATGAATTTTAATCTCCCAAACACAAGTAAGCCCTTTCCTATGGCGACCTTCCTTCCCTACTTTAAACGTATTCATTATTTATTTAAATCAGTGAGCTACACCAATGCTTTGATTAGGAATAGAACAAAGTTGGCGATGCCATTGGCTCTGCTGGCCAGCCAAGTTCTTTTGCAGATTATGCAGCCGAGCTCCTTCGCACAAAACAAGCAATCTACGGCAGAAACATTAACCGCTGCAGCGGTCCCAATAGTCGCCACTTCAGTTGCCACTTCGGTCGCATCATCACTCGCCAATACAGGCTCTATTAACAGACATGATTTCAGCCATTCAAATCAGATAAGCTTATCAGCAAGCAATCCTTCCACTTCAAAACCTGAGCGACTAGCCAACACCATGCCCAACATTAAACCGTTTACTATCCATGTCTCTGACTCTGCTCTTGAAGATTTAGCCGAACGTTTAGTGCGCACGCGCCTGCCTGATCAGCTAGATAACGCAAGTTGGGAATACGGCACTGACCTTGCCTATCTCACTGAACTTGTAACGTATTGGCGAGAAGAATTTGATTGGCGAAAACAAGAGGCCGAACTAAATCAGTTTGATCAATTCACCACTGAAGTTGATGACTTAACGACTCATTTCATACATCAGCGATCCAGTAACGAGGACGCTATGCCCTTGCTGCTCGTCCATGGTTGGCCGGGATCAATAAGTGAATTCTCTAAAATCATTGGCCCACTTACCAATCCCCAGCAGCATGGTTTGGATCCACTGGACTCTTTTCATGTAATTGCACCGTCCCTGCCTGGTTTTGGTTTCTCGGCAATACCCAGCGCATCTGGCTATAGCCCGGAGAAAATGGCGCATATTTTTGCTCAGCTCATGGCGCAGCTGGGATATGAGAAGTTTGCAATAGCAGGCGGTGATTGGGGGGCAATTATTAATCGTCACATGGCAAACACGTTTCCAGATAAGCTGATTGCTCTTCATTCCAACATGCTGTTGGCTGCTCCGCCCGCAGACAGCACTGCGAAATCTGCCGTTACTGAGGCAGAAGCGTCCCTCAGGGACAACCGTCTTGCCTACATGAGAAATGAAGTAGGATATCAACAAATACAAGGCACTAAACCGCAAAGTTTAGGCTATGGATTAAATGACTCGCCAGCAGGCTTGGCTGCCTGGATTGTAGAAAAGTTTCATGGCTGGACAGATCTACCGCAGGGTGCAGACGGCGACCTTAACAGCCGGCTTAGCAAGGATGAGATTCTCACAAATATTTCCATCTACTGGCATACCCAAACAATAACGTCGTCCACTCGCATTTATTACGAAAATCGTCGGGCACCCCGCCTTAAGGAAATGGAATATATAAATGTGCCTACTGGCGTGGCTATTTTTCCCGCTGATATCTACATAACACCTAAGAGCTGGGCGCAGGCGTCTTATGATATTCGTCATTGGACGGTGATGCCCAAGGGTGGGCACTTTGCTGCACTGGAAGAACCCCAGCTCTATTTAGAAGATTTACAGAAGTTCTTTCGCTTGTTTCGCTAACATCTTGTCTCTAGAATTAGCTATAGAAGAAACAATAAAATAATAAAATCATAAACTTAAAGCGCAAAATCATATGAATGAATCAACCAGCAATAACAATAGCAACATGACCGGGTTTCTAGGATGGATAGAGACATCTGGCAACAAACTTCCTGACCCAGTTTTTATCTTCATCTACTGCATCTTAGCTGTTGTTGCCATCAGCGTGATTTGTGCCTTAACAGGGGTATCTGCGCTTCACCCAACCCAAGTAGATACCGCTGGCAACGCCATTGTGGTGTCTGCAGAAAGCCTACTATCGGGTAACAATATCCAACGACTATTGATCGAGATGCCAGGCACGTTTACCGGCTTCCACCCTTTAGGCTACGTATTAGTAGTCATGCTGGGCGCAGGTGTTGCTGAGCGGTCGGGCTTTTTTGGCACCGCCATGAGTGGCGCAATGTCCAAAGCTCCCATATTTCTGCTAACCCCAGCAGTTGCTCTGATAGGTATGATTGGCAATTTAGCAACCGATGCTGCTTATGTGGTTTTAATTCCACTAGCAGGTGTCGCCTTCGCCGCCGCGGGCCGCCATCCTATTGCTGGAATAGCCACGGCGTTTGCTGGGGTATCCGGAGGATTTTCAGCCAATCTGTTGCCTGGCCAGCTAGATGCCTTGCTGTTTGGAATTACAGAAGCAGCAGCCGAAACCATCTTGCCTACGTGGGATGCAAACATAGCCGGTAATGCATATTTTATAATCGGCATGACTTTCGTTTTCCTACCCACCATTTGGTATGTCACTGACAAAATAATCGAACCAAAACTGGCGCCTATTAATATAGGTGATCTAGAAAGCAGTACCGCCGGCGTTATTAAAGATGGTAATGCTGCTTTAACCGCCAAGGAGATCTCTGGCCTAAAGCGGGCCGGTTTAGCTGCTTTAGCCATTGTGGCCCTCTGGGTTTTCCTCACAGTCGGCCCGGGAACACCTCTTGTAGACGAAAGCGCAATTCCCCAGGCTCGCTATAATCCTCTGTATCAGTCCTTGGTGGCAGGGTTTTTCATTTTCTTCTTAGCCGCAGGCTGGGCTTACGGATCAGCAACAGGCTCGGTCACGTCCCACCGCGACATCGTAAAAATGATGAGTGGCGCAATGGGCGACCTCGCTTATTACCTGGTGCTCGCTTTTGCAGCGGCTCATTTTGTAGCCTTGTTTAATTGGTCAAATCTCGGCCTAATATTCGCCATTAAAGGCGCAGCAGTACTAGAAAGCTCTAGCCTGCCCGATGCTGCTCTTCTCAGTCTGATTATTGTGTTCGGCTCCATCATTAATCTTTTCATTGGCTCGGCAAGCGCTAAATGGGCACTGCTCGCGCCAGTATTAGTTCCCATGTTGATGCTGATTGGTATCAGTCCCGAAATGAGTACCGCAGCTTACCGAGTCGGCGACGGCGCGACCAATATCATTACCCCTTTGATGCCGTACTTCCCATTGATACTTATTTTTTGCCAGCGCTGGCAAAAACAATTTGGCCTCGGCAGCCTGGCGGCGACTATGCTGCCCTACTCCATGTTGATGCTCGGGGCAGGCATTTTAATGACCGTACTCTGGGTAATACTTGGCATACCCTTAGGACCAAATGCACCGGTGGGCTTTTCACTCTAAGCAACTCAGTCTGCAGGTGTCATCAAAATAACGACCACCTTAAGTTTACTTTAGGTGGTCACTGCACGATCTCACTCTAATTTTTCAAAGCCGTAAATAAAGGTTTAAATCATGGCGCCAAACTTAAACACCGGAATAAAATTTTCAGCCGCGACTACTATTCTCAGTATTGCAGTTTTAGCGCTTACAAATGCTACTGCCCAAGAAATTGGCTACCCCGATTCATTCAATGAGCCGATGGCTCTTTTTCCTGAGGCCATGGGCGACTTTCATTTCCCCATTTCATCCGACGTACCACTAGCGCAAGAGTACTTCGATCAAGGTTTTCAGTTGATGTATTCCTTCGCCAAAGAAGATGCTGCACGCTCATTTCAGGCATCACACATTGCCGATCCAAGCTGCGGCATTTGTTTTTGGGGTGAGGCATGGGCTTGGGGTTCATACTTAAATGGGGCGATGACAACAACCCAAGCGCCACGAGCCTATGGCGCAATGCAACAGGCCTTGGCACGGATTGATACTGCTACAATAAAGGAAGCCGACTTAATAAAGAGTCTGCAGTCTCGCTACGTCGAAAACTTTGAGCCTGAAGCTCGCAGAGATCAAGACCAAGCTTATGCTGATGTGATGGCTGGCGTGGCGGCTAGATATCCAAACGACTTAAACATCAGCACTCTTTATGGACAGTCTTTGTTTTTACTGGAGGAGCGTCGAGGCTATAGATCACTAGAAGATCCGAATGTGATCAGGCTACACAATGTCTTGCTTGGCGTTTTAGAAAAAGACATCCGCCATCCCGGAGCCTGCCACTTACTAGTCCACGCAACGGAATCAACCACAAAACCAGAGATCGCTGCCCCCTGCGCCCACTACCTTGGAAATTCCATTCCTGGTGCAAGCCATATAAATCATATGCCAAGTCATACTTGGAACGAAATGGGCCTATGGAGCGATGCTGTTCGCTCTAACACTATCGCTTGGCACTCGGATCAAAAAGCGGCTTTCGGCAAAGGCTTTGCAATTTATCCTACTCATAACTTAACAATGCTCTATTACGCCGCCAGCATGGGTGGCCAGAGTGCAGCCTCTATTCAAGCGGCTAAAGATCTCGCCAAGTTAAATAAAAACACTGCAATGCATGCCATGTCCCTTATAAGGTTTGGCCGCTTTGATGAGCTAGAAGGAATCACCGTAGTGCCCAGTGGCGAAATCAACAAAAGCATGTTCGACTTCTCTAATGCTTATGCGGCGCTAAAGCTGGGTGACGTGGATGCTGCAAAACGAACCTTAATCGAACTTCAAGAGCTTACCGACACCACCGTGGCGAGATTTCGCTTTCACGCAGGCAAGGATATTGTTGGTACGTTGACAGGAATTCTTAGAGGTGAAATTGCATGGAACGAAGGCAATTTAGAAGCAGCTGCCGCTGCATTTAGAGAAGCCACCGAATTCTATGACAACTTAAATTACGACGAACCTGAGCCGCTACCATTTTCACCACGGCATTGGCTCGGTTCTGTGTACATGGAACTCGGTGCATATGATGCAGCGTTGGCTGAGTTTCGCCAAGATTTAAACGATCATCCTCACAACATATGGTCTTTGTTTGGTGCTCAGAAAGCGCTAGCGGCAACAGGAAAATCGGAACGATTTATTGATCAAGATTTAGCAGAGGCGATGGAATACGCCGATATTTGGTTGCAAGACACTAAGCATTAATGAATCCGTGAGGAGCGCAAGATCCCTGCGCTCCTTTTTATTAACCCGCTTTTCATTAACTGACTAATTAATACCTGGCCTTATACTACCGGGCTGTTCCTAGCAGTCTTTTTAATGCGGGCCTTACCATTACCTTGTTTCGATACCCGCCCTTGCCTTCCTTGTTCTTAAGCACTTATCTTTATAAGCCTGCTTCCATTCAGTCTGTTAATTCTAGGACCGCTAAAAACCCTCTATGCAGAATTTCTCGAGGCATTAATGTTGCCAAATAAGCTGCGAATTATCATTTTCTCGTAAAGCTTAACCAGATCAGCCTGCGATGCAGCAGTCTTTGCGTCCCCTTCCTCTAAAGCATTCACTTTGATTAGGGCGTACTGCTGTATCACTAATAAAGGAAGAACCACTCGCTGGCGCAAATCAATACTTTCTCGACTGCTCGGATTGTCCCCTAATAACTCCGTTTGGCCTGACACCTTTAATATCATCTCTTGAGTAAGCTGAAATTCGGCATGAAGAGTCTTCCAGAATTCACCGTAAACAGGATGCTCTGCCATATAAGCGGTGAGCTTGTAATTGGCTTTTCTCATACTTTGCATGCTGTTCTCTAGCAACGCCTTAAAAAACTTAGACTCATTGCACAGCCGCTGTAATTCCGGAAGCAAGCCTTCATCCCCCGCTGACTTAAGCGCTGTTCCTACGCCATAAAAGCCAGGAACATTTTGCTTAAGCTGACCCCAGGCCCCCACGAATGGAATCGCTCTAAGATCTTCAAATTTCAATTCAGAGTCACCGCCCCGCTTAGAAGGTCGGCTACCAATATTCGACTGCCCGTAATAATGCATCGGACTCATTTGCTCTAAATAAGGCAGAAATAACGGATCACCCTTAAGCGCTAAATATTTTTCTAATGCTTTATCCGCCAGCTTTTGAATCAATTCCCTTTGGTGGTCAGCCAACTCTCGCTCTGGGCGATCGAAAAGATTGTTTTCGATCCCCGCAGCAAGCAATTGATGCAAATTGTGTTTAGCCGCGGCAGGCGTGCCATAGTAAGAACTAATGGTTTGCCCCTGCACCGTCACTTGTATTTCATTACTCTCGATTTTCTTACCCAAGGCTGCGTAAAACTTATAGGTATTGCCGCCGCCGCGCCCTGGAGGCCCACCGCGACCGTCAAAAAATGCCACTTCAATATTGGCAGCCCGGGACACCGAAGTAATATCTTCTTTAGCTTGATAAATACCCCAGTTGGCCATCAGATAACCACCATCTTTAGTGCCATCAGAAAAGCCTAGCATCACGGTTTGCTTATTCTTACGTCTTGCCAAATGCTCAGCATAAAAAGGCAGCTCATAAAGACGAGTCATGTTTGGACCGGCGCCAGCCAAATCGGTAACAGTCTCAAAAAGAGGCACAAGGTCCACAGTAATAGGGTCATCAGCCCAGCCCGAAAGTCTGAATAGCGCAATCATGACGGCCATGTCGTAAACGCCAGAACAGTTACTTATGATGTAGCGATGACAACCTAGCTCACCGTTCCTAGCTTGAATGCCCTTAATCGATTGCATTGAGCTTAAGGTGTCATTTGCAAGCTCATGGCTAAGCAGATCGATATTTATATCACCCTTAACCGACAGCAAAACATCGATACGGGCATCTTCACTGAGTTCGCGCCAGCCATCGGGAAATATATTCGGATGAGTTTCATCGATATCCAGCAAAATTTTACCTAGCTGCCGCGCATCTTGACGGATATCTAAGCTGGCAAAATGAAAGCCAAAGGCCGCAATCTTTCGCTTAAATGACGCTATTTTGTTGGCATATAACCCCTGATAGCGTTCTTCAACGATCGTCTCTATAGCCGTAAGAGAATCTAATAATTCGCTCACATCGGTATAGCTTAAAACGCCCTCTTCGGTAAACTCTTTGTAAAACCGCTTTTCGATTATCTCCAATGATTCTTGCACACCGCTGAAACTCAATCGCCGCTTGAGATGCCTAACATCGTTGTAATAACATTCGATGATTAACTCTCTGAGTTTGCGAGCAACTTCCGTGGTTGTTTGTGATGTGACAAAGGGATTGCCATCTCTGTCTCCTCCTGGCCAAAAGCCAATACTCATTAACTGATCATTGAAGCCTTCTTCAATCCCTACCTGCTCTGCTAATTCGTCAAGGATATTGCCAATAGTTGGATAGAAAATATTGCTGAGGTACCACGCAAGCTGCACGGCCTCATCTTTAGGCGAGGGTTTTGTCTTATTAAAGAAAGGCGTGTTGCCAAGCTGCTGCAGCAACGTTCTGGCATCGCCAATGTTGTTATCGGCCACTGCATCTTGTAAATCGTTTATGATGGCAAGCACCGAGCCGGGATAAAACTGTGTGGGGTGAGCGGTGAGGATCACCCTAGCCGAAAATGATTTCATCACTTCGCGCATTGAATCCATAAGAGAATCGGACGAAACTCTTTCAATCAACTTACGCAGCTGATCTCGGCTTTCTGTCTGATGGATTTGGTCGTAAGCCGCGTCTTCTAAAGCATCAACCAAAACAATTTGGCGCTCGATGTATTGAATAACTTTAAACAAAAACTGTACTTGCTCTTGCTCTCCAAAATCAGGTCGGTGTAAGGCAAAGAATCCCTCGATGATCTCCGTGGGGTTCAACCCCTCATTCAACCCTTTGGTACTAGCCTCGTCTAATAAAGGTATAAACAGACCTGTTTGCTCTATGGCATCAAGCGGCAATGTAAGAAATAAACCGTTATAAAGCTGATATTTCAGTTCAACTAAATTCTCATAAGCTTCGATGGTTTTTTGGGGCATTATTAGGTCTCTGGTTAGTTCTTAAGTTATTTCTTAAGTAGGCTCTTAAGTTAATTCTTAGGTTAGGTTTTAAATAAAAATCCGCAAAGCGACTGTAAAGCCGAGCACAGTATACTCAATTAATAGAACAACAACGCAATCAGTCCTTCCCGAATTGATTAGGCTTTGTTTAAATGCGGTGAATAGATTCTGCCCTCTACTAATTGTCAGAAAAACAACACTGGACATCTAATGATTAAGTCAATTCGCCACAAGATTACTGCTCAACCATCTATTTTAAGCTTGCTGGCATATGGCCTATTAGCGTTACTAAGCCCTAACAGTTTTGCTGCAGTAAGCAACCTGACCTCAAGTCAGGCCGACCCATGGTTCTGGAATCTCGTGATAGCCTTAATCGTCATCTGCGCCACCATTGCCAGCGCTGTACTGTGCATTGCCGCCTACAGAAATTGGCCACAAAAAGGCTGGCGTTTAGGCGCTTTAGCCCCTGTCGGAGTTCTCGCCCTGATGCTGGTGATAATAGCCTTCGCTCGATTAGGCGACAATATTAGTCATGAGCTATGGCCACTGGAGATATTTGCGTGGGCCATGTTCAATATGATCTATATGGTGGGATTGATGACCACAAAAAGAATATTTGAGAAAGCAGACGCCCAAACAAACACGCCATAATTAACCGGGCGAATGTTTAAAACCGAGCAAGCACCATTAGTTCTAGGCTAGAGCTTCCTGCCAGGCTTCAAAGCCGCCGTCTAGACTGTAGGAACTAGCGAAACCTTGTTCCGCAAAATAGGCGGCAGCGCTTTGACTCATATTGCCATGATAGCAACAGACAATTAAGGGTTGGTCAAAATCAGCCACCGCCATAAAATCCTGCACGTTGTCATTGTGAACATGACGAGCATCGCTGATATGGCCTTGGCCAAATGCTTGCTCATCGCGAATATCGATCACCTGAGTCGCCGGCTGAGTCTTCAATAGCTCTTGTGCTTCGGTAACACTGATTCTGGTGAAACTCATACTGTCCATTCCTTTCGGGGTTATCTGTATCTCCGTGCCGTGATGACTCCGCAATTTGGTCGTCGCCCCCCAGCTTGAGCCACGCAGTATAAGGCTTCTAACTGTCTAAATCTAATCGGTTAATGCTGTCTAATTGGCCTGCGAAAGCCGGCACCAAATTAGACAGTCTAGTTATACAGTTGACATTGCTTGGACAGTCTAACTATACTGCGTAATACTTGAAAAATGCATCGAGCGAAATCATGCTGAACAGCAAACAAATAATCGAAATGACCGGTATCTCAAGAGCCACGCTAAACAACTATGTTGCGCTGGGGATTTTACCTAACCCGGTGATCAAAACTTCCCCTGACGATGCTGGTCGCGCCACCCGCCTCGGTTATTTTGAAGACGCTGCAGTGCAAATAATTCTGAAGGTCAAAGACTTGAAAAAACAAGGACTCTCCATGGCCGATATAGCCACCCAGTTTGGTTCTAGCAAACCAGCAAAGTTCCACACCCCTGACAAACCTTTACCTGTGCCCAATCTAACCCAAGGCACATTGGCCCAGCTCTCGTTTGATAGTTCCATAGACAGCCTGCCCGGCCCTGCTTATATGGTAAATAACAGCTTTGAATTGATTTGGTGGAATGAGAGCGCCGCCGACACCTTCTTTGGTAGCAAGGATGATCTTCCAGGAGATTTAGAATCGCGCAACCTATTAAAATTGCTATTTGATTCTCAGATCGTCAGCTCTCAAGATGACCTACTAGACCTGCTTAAGCCCCATGTGGCGGCAGGTAAAAAGCGCTTAAGCCAACAAGCGTTAATCAAGATTTATTCTGCTCTAGACTCTGATCAGCTCAACACATTGCAATCTGTTTATGAAACGGTAGAACCAAATGGCAAAGAGCCTATGCTTCACTATCCGTATATCCTGCCAGGCTCCGGTGCTGACGTTCAATATTGCGACCTATATGTTTGCTTCTACAGAGAAGGAATTCTTTTTACTTACAGCCCAGTACAACTTGAAGATGATTTTTTACTTCAGTTTTTAAGCAAGCGTAACTACGTAATCAATGAGTTGCTTAAGAACCGCAAACCTTACCTGACCAATGTGGCGGTGATGGTTGCCGATGTTCAAAATTCCACCCGTATTTGCTCCGAGCTGCCGGCAGAAGAGTACTTTGAGCTAATTAACGACATTTGGCAGCACAGTGAGCCAATTTATCGTAAATATTACGGAACTTATGGTAAACACGTCGGCGATGGCATGGTTTACTATTTTTTCCCCCAGCCCGATTGCGACTACAAACTTAATGCCATTCAGTGCTCGTTAGAGCTAAAAGAAATGATGAAAGAGATCACCCAGAAATGGCAAAGCCGCAAAGGCTGGTTTAGTGATGTCTATCTGAATATTGGCTTACACGAAGGGCAGGAATGGTTTGGCAGCTATCACGCCGGTGGACATGTGGAGTTTACGGTTTTAGGACAAACCATCAATCACGCTGGTCGTATCAGTGATTTTGCCAGAAATGGCTCGGTATGGGCCACCAAATCCATGCTTAACCAAATCCCTAGCGCCGATCGCGGGAAAGTAAGCTTTGGTATCACACGCACCACCCCCAGCAACGAATCTGTCTTCATTACGGACACTTATGCCAGTATTGAAAATTTACTTACTGAAGATCAGCTAAAAAATAGTAAATTCAAAGAGATAGAGATGTTACCTCTAACAGAAGTAAGGGCAATCCGGCTGTAAATTTAGACCTAAGCACCAGCTATTACCACCCTGCTTTGAAGGCCTAGTCTCAGCCACTGCGCAAGAGGTCTCGGCACCCTTCTTCGCTAATAAGGACCCGGCCTTAAAGGCCAAGCCCTAGCAGAAAAAACGCAACTGTCGCTATAGCACCGCTTATCAATGCATAGGGCAATTGCGTGCGCACGTGATCGATGTGATCGGTGGCTGACGCCATAGAGGACACCACCGTGGTATCGCTGATTGGCGAGGCGTGATCCCCAAAAACCGCTCCACTTAGCACCGCTGCCAAAAACATTGAAGGCGATAACTCGAGCGCTGTGGAGATTTGCACAGCCAACGGAATCATAATGGCAAAAGTGCCCCAACTGGAGCCAATAGAGAAGGCAATGACGCTGGAAATAATAAACAGCAAAGGCAATAGCAAAAAACTCGGAATCGTATCCTGAGCCAACTGGGCAACGTACACGCCTGTGCCTAGCAAGTTCGCCACATCACCCAAAGCAAGGGCAAATAACAAGATCATAGAGACAGGCAGCAAGCCGCCCGCGCCTTTCAAAAAGGTTTGCATAAGCTCATCAATCTTTGATCGCCCTGCAGCCAATACCAGTGCCCAAGAAGTGAACAAGGCAGCCAGTACTGCCCATAGCACCGACTTAGATCCAGATCCGTCACTGATAATCCCATCACCGGTAACGTACAGCCCTAGCGGCATGGCAAAAACCATTACTGCAATAGGCAAGATCATATAGCGAGCCTTGTCCAGATGGTTAGTATCTACTTCGCCTGAAAGCGATGCGAGTATCGAAGGGTCCACCATGGGTGTGGCATTGGGCCAAAGCATTTCGCCAGCCTCGGTGCGAGCTTGTGCGGCTTTCATCGGACCGATATCAATGCCCTTCCAAATAACAATGGCAGCTGTAGCCAGCACCGCCAATGGGTAAAAGTTGAACAATATGGAGCCAACAAATACATCAATGGGCTGATCAATGCCAGAAGATGCCAACAAAGCCACAACAACGGCACCCCAAGCGTTTAGCGGAATAAGGATACAAATGGGCGCCGAGGTTGAATCAATGATATACGCAAGCTTCTCTCGGGATATTTTGTAGCGATCGAACAATGGCCTTGAAATAGACCCGGCTACCAAAAGCGTAATATTGGACTCGATAAACACTACTACACCAATCAAATAAGCCAGCCATTGGGCTCGAACTGAATTATTCACCCATTTGCGCTTTTCTAATAGCAAGATGAAGCCCCTTACCCCGCCAGCTTTTTCAATAGTGGCGATTAAACCACCGATTATCAGCGTAAAGATAAGAACGCGGGTGTCACCGGGATCGCTGAAGACATTGATAACCCCCTCAATTGCCAAAGCCAAGCCACTAAAGGGATTCACAGATTCCAAGATGCAGAACCCAATCCAAATGCCTATGCTCAGGGAAATAATCACCTGACGGGTGATTATTGCCAAAATAATTGCCAGCATGGGGGGGATCACTGACATCCAGCTTATTTCATACATGGTGCGCTCCGCAGGGATATATTCATTTTGCTTAAATACTGCCTATATTTTTTCCTAGTTAACCTGTGTAAGCCAATAAAATCAAATACATGCGTAGAATGAACCATGTAGAAAGTGAACTATTGCAGCACTCTGCTGAGTCCTTAACGAGCAGGCTAACCTTGAAATCTCCTCATCCAACCTAATATTATTAGCAAGAGAGGCTGATGAGTATTTTGGCGAACTTCGCCAATCACCGCCCAGCAGCCTTTCTTAATAAGCACGGCTCAACTTAGAGCCGCGCTTGTAACTCCTTGATTTGAAGAGGATCACCGTCAATCTTTTATCCCCCGCGGTGCTCCTCATTTTTTTGCAAAGCTCCCTACAATCTCACTCTCCACATTGCCAGTCATGTAACTATCACTTATCTGTTTTTTTGCCATGACAAATCATTCCTATTAATTGAGTCTTTGTAAGCGCATTTAATAAGACTGGTTTATGAGACTATTAAAAGTCACATAAAAGAAACACTTAAGCCCTGCTCGCGATGGTAAACTTCAATTTATATTACGCTTAGAGATAAGGAAATGCCCACAGCAATAGATCTCAGCCCGCCTAGTTCTGACCCTGCCGTCCAAACGGCCACTGCCCCTCTAAACGACATTGAGATACAGCGTTTTAACGATGACGGCTTTCTGGTGAAAGACTTTGGTTTTAGCCCAGAATTGATTGATTCAGTCATTGCCGATGTCCAGCCCCACTACAGCGAGCAATTTCGGGCCAATCCGGTGAGCCCAGAGCGATTTCGCAATGGCTGGAAACTGTTGCCAAGCGTTAAAAGTCTAGCAATAGCCCCGCAGGTGCTCGATGCCCTCCACCAGCTATGGGGCCGCAAAGCACTGGCTTTTCAGACCTTGAATTTTCCTATTGGCACCAGTCAAAAAACCCACTCAGACATTATCCACTTCAATACCGAGCCGCCCGGCTTTATGGCGGGCGTATGGATTGCGCTTGAAGATATTGATGAGAGCAATGGACCGCTGATGTATTACCAAGGCAGCCACAAGATGGCCGGGTTGACGATGGCAGATCTGAAGCTAGAAGCGGGTCGAGAGCACTACCCAGAGTATGAAATAGCAATCGAGCGCCTGGTGGCAGAAAACGGACTAAAACCAAGCCTTGGCACCGTAAAAAAAGGTGAAGCCATTATTTGGCACTCCAACTTATTGCACGGAGGCCATCCTCATCAAGATGTAAAGCGCTCGCGTCACTCTCAAGTAACTCACTACTTTTTTGAAAATTGCCGCTATTACACGCCGATGTTGTACAACCAAAACGATAAAAAAGAATTTGATAACCCTGAATGGATTAACAAGGCGCCGATTACGTTTGCACAGCGAGTTAAAAACAAAATCGGCAGAACAATAGGACTTGGCTAGCCCTGCAGCCCGAACTTAAAAACCTTCTTAAAATCAATTAAGGAAAACAGTAGAGGGAAATAATTTACAGGAAAACTTTAACTAGATATTTTAGCTAAAGCGCTTAGCCAGAGAACGCGGTTTAAAAGCCAGCCGCGGTAAACATTCACCGCAGCGGGTAGTGACTGCCAAAATCATCAGAGCGCTCAGAGCAAAATTAATCTAGTCTGATTAATACCTCTCCCACACCCAAGGCCGCTTCAATTTGATAGTCACCCTGGCCTTCGAAGTGAGCATCAGCGCTTATAAAACTACGTTCGTTCTCAGTACCAGAACCAAAGCCTCGTAGCGAGACATCTCCAACCCCAACAGAGACGTTAATATAATCAAAGTTATCAGTAGCAGCAATGACCTCTATTTCTCCAACGCCCAGTTCTAAAGCAAGGTTATTATCTAAACCGTCTATGCGAATTTCACCCACTCCCAGATCTACGCCCAAAGCTAACTTAGCCGGCATTTTCACGACCCATTGCTGATTCAGTTTGTCTGCATCGATCCCCAAAAACACCTCGTCGCCACTGATTCTGACCTCTAGTTCAATGTCTTCAACCTTGCGGCGGCGCCATGACAGCCAGCTACGCTGTGACTTTAGTTCAATGTCCAGCTCTATTGACTCTCCATCCCACACTTCAACCTCCAACTCCCCTACTGAAAACTCAATACGCAGGCTGCTCAACTCCTCGACATCCAGTTTTCTGGTAATGTTCTTGTAGTTGTCAGCACAACTTAGCCCACTCACCGTTAGAAGCAAGGCCAGTACTAATATTTGAAGTCGACTCATTGTGTAACCCTCTAATGTATAGGTGCCGTTTAAATACCCGTATTTGTCTGATTGCGTATGTCTAATTGCTAATTTGTAACTGCTAACGAACAGGTGTGTTTGTTCAAAAATAGGCAGCCAAGCTAGAAAACCCGCAACAAGCAAGGCTTGTTAATTAAGACGCCTGCTCTGGGGATTAGTTACAAAAGAGTCGGGGGGTAAAACCCATATCTACTCCAAGCCAATCCAGCAAGTTTTAGGTTAGCGCAGAACCTTTAGGCTATTGACGGGTGGATTAGCAGGCCTTCTTTTTCTCTATATTGTCTGGGTGCATTCACACGCTATCCGCCACCAATTCCGCAGCTATAGCATTGGCTTAGAACCCCTAGGCGGCCCGATGACGGCGATGAAAACCACTTCCGTTAAGCCTTCTCGACATCGTCAGGGCTCAAAATCGTGGTATAATCGCCCTTCCGGATTAGATTCCAGTCGCCAACACAATAATAACGAGCCTTCGAGTATGCCAATTATGCCAATACACTTTTTTCCAAAAGCTTTCGCCACTCTAGCTCTCGCAGCCGCTGTTACGGCAGTAAGCGCCGTTGAGCCGGTTTTCATTGACCACGGTATGTATAACGCAGCAACCGGTGAATACTTCGACAAACAATCAGAGTTCGTTGGCGGCACCCCTGCGTTTGGCCGTTTTCCTGATGGCGTCGTTAAAATGTCGTACAACCACGCTGGCGCGCCAGCCGACACTTCAATCGAAGAAATGGAAGCGATATTACGCAAATCCATTGCGACCATTGAAGGCATTGCAGACATCAAGTTTGACTATTCAGGTGTGTCTGCTGACCCAGTAGCGGATGCCGCAAATAACGTCGTTGTCGTGGCTTGGTTTACCCGAGAAGGGTCTACGCTTGCAACGGCAGGACCAACGAGCTCCTCTGATACAGATGCTTTTATAAAACTCGGGTACTTCCCTTATATATCAGGTTCTTTAGATTTCAATACTAATTTTGGTGACCCAACCGTCTCCACCACTGTTCACGAGATGATGCACTTGCTCGGTTTGGCTCACTCAGATAGCCCCGTTTCTATCATGCGGCCCGAAGATAGCCGCTTTAATGAACCGCAAGCAGACGACATCGCCGCTCTACAGGCAATGTATGGCCCACCAGACATACTTACTATTCCTAACTTAGTCATTAATTTAAGCCCGACGCCGGCAAGCGGCGGTGTCGTTGTTGATACAGCGGCAAGTCAGTTTTTACTCGGTGCGGAAGTTGAGCCTGGTGGATTTACAGAAGCGCCCGTTCAGACGATTACAGCCGGCGCTGTCACCGGTTCAACAGTGACATTGCAAGTGGATCACTCAGGGACAGTCTCTGATACTGCGTTAACGGTTTATCTTACCGACCCCAATGGACATACCAATTTATTACTAAACAACACTTTAAATTTAGCAGAAGGAAGGACCTTCATCTATGTTGAAAGCTACGAAATCTTGGCAGCAATTGCTGGGGATTGGATTGTCACTGTCGGCAATGGCGGCAGTCAGATTGCCAAGTTCACACTGCCGGTGGACGTGATAACAAGTCCTGACAATAAAAATCCCGTGGCTGCTCTGACCAAAACGAGCATCGGCAACAATCAATTTAATCTTGCAATAACCGCATCTGACCCAGAGGGAGACCTGCTTAAGTTCACTTGGAACATTCCAGGTGAAGGCGAAATTAGCGATGCTGCCGCGACACTGAATGTTACCGCTCAAAGCCCCAACCCTGTTATTGCCTTTGCTCAAGTTCAGGACGCCGGCATAAAACGCTCAAAAGAAGGACCAGAAACCACAGGCTTTGGCGCACTGTTTAGCCGCTACATTGTGTTACCTGCACAAGAGAACACGCCTACGTTTTACGTCCAAGAAAAAATTCTTCACTTACCTACTCTCAATGCTGGGGGACTTGTAATCTCGGCAAACTTTAAGCTCACCGCCTTGCCTGGCGTAGTGTTTAAATTGCTAGAATTTGACGTACTATCAGGATTTACAGGTACAGCAGGCTCCTCTGTTGATCTGGCTACAGGCACGCTTAATATGCCGACGATCATCGTATCTGACAATGGCACAACCGTGGCTATTCCTGATGTGAATTTGAAATTAGATCCAACCTCACAGCCGATTAAATTTGGTATTTAGCCAGAGCGTAAAAGGATAAAAAGAAAGAACAAGAGAAAAGAACAAAAGAACAAGAGAACAGAACAAAGCATCAAACCAGCTAGCAGTTAACGCTGCTAGCTGGCCCTTCTAAAAAGTGAAGACAGTGGACGCAAAGCATTTTTACCAATAATCGCTGCCGCAATCGCAAGCATCCACAGCCCCTTT
>JBLHVT010000042.1:0-27272 GCA_047628735.1 Glaciecola sp. | reverse complement strand
AAATCGGCAGAATCGTAAATTGTTCAAGGGAAATGGCCGGACGAGTGTTGAAGACTTTGGAAGAGCAGGACTTAATTAGCGTCTCAGGGAAAACTATTGTGGTGTACGGCACCCGCTAACTACACCGCCAAACACAGAAGTTTGCGCCACTAGTGAGTACTAGCGGCGCAAATAATTAGTCTGTTATTTGCCAGAAACAGAGAAAAGCTCTTTCAATTTAGTGCCCGGATTTTCAGCCCGCATCATCGATTCGCCCACCAGAAATCCGAAAACATCATTTTCCAGCATTAGCGCCACATCCGCGCGTGAATGAATCCCACTTTCTGTAATCACCACCTTGTCCGCAGGAATCGTTTTCGCCAACTCAAGGGTGACTTGAAGCGATGTTTCGAAAGTGTGAAGGTTGCGGTTGTTGATACCAAGCAAAGGTGACTTCAAATCGAGCGCACGCTCTAATTCAGATTGATTGTGAATTTCCACCAATACATCTAAGTTCAGCTCTATAGCATAGCTTTCCAGCTCAATTAATTGCTGCTGCTCCAAAGCTGCCACTATTAGCAAGATACAGTCAGCACCAAGTGCCCGAGATTCAGCTAATTGGTAAGGATCAACAATAAAATCTTTTCGAATCACTGGCAGTGCACAAGCTTCTCGCGCCTCAAGCAAATAGTCATCATGGCCCTGGAAGTAATCTCTATCCGTCAAGACAGAAAGACAAGTAGCGCCATTTTCCGCATATTGCTTGGCATGCTGCGCCGGCTGAAAATCCTCCCTTATAAGACCTTTTGAGGGCGAAGCCTTTTTGATTTCGGCTATAACCGCAGGTTGCCGGCTTGCGACACGCGCCTGCATGGCGCCAGCAAAGCCGCGCAGGTTTTCAGCGGCTGGATACTGTGACTCCAGATCTGTAAGACTGCGTTTCGCCTTAGCTGCAGTTACTTCAACATGCTTATGAGCGACAATCTTTTCTAATATAGTTAGTTCATGCATAGGATAATCAGTTAGTTTATTTAGTTGAGCCTTGTTAGTAGGAGTTTTGTTAAACAGAGCCTATCAGGCTAAAGAGTTACTAAGAGCAACAAGTGTTTCGAGCTTGACCGAGGCCTCTCCAGCACCCAAAATCGACTTCGCTTTTTCCACCCCGCGTGCAAGTGACGTAGCTTGCCCGGCGACATAGATAGCAGCTCCAGCATTAAGTGCGACAATATCAGCGGCTGCTTTGTTGGTGTTGCTAAGCGCGCTTTTCAACATCGCCAAGCTTTCTTCAGCGCTATTAATTTGCAGACTATGATAGTCGGCATACATGTCCAAACCGAAATCTGATGGATTAACGTGATAGTGAGTTATCACACCGTCTTTCAACTCACCCACCGCCGTGGGAGCTGCAATACTGATTTCATCCAGACCGTCTTCTGCCGCAACAATCAAAACGTGTTTGCTGTCTAAACTTTTCAAAACCTCTAACAAGACTGGAATCAAGCCGGCATCATAAACACCCATCACCTGATTTGGCGCAGCAGCAGGATTTGTTAAAGGGCCGAGTAAATTAAAAACCGTGCGCACACCAATCTCTTTACGTGCTGTTATGACATGCTTCATAGCGCTGTGATGAGCCGGCGCAAACATAAAACCTACACCAATCTCTTCTATACACTTAGCGACCCCATCAGCACTTAAACCTAAATTCACTCCGGCTGCTTCGAGAACATCGGCACTGCCACTTTTACTGGTGGCACCGCGATTACCATGCTTAGCTACTTTCGCGCCGGCAACTGAAGCCACTATTGCCGCTGCCGTGGACACATTAAATGTATTAGAACCGCTGCCGCCAGTCCCGCAGGTATCCACCAAGAAGGATTTATCAGCAACCAATACCGGGGTCGCCAGCTCACGCATTACTGTTGCGCCGCCTAGTATCTCAGAAGCTTTGGCACCTTTCATTTGCAAGCCAACTAAGAAGCCTGCATTTTGAGCGTCCGAGGTCTTTCCAGACATGATGTCACTCATCACCGCAATCATTTCAACGGTGCTTAAATCTTGTAAGCTGGTGACTTTTGCTATCGCCTCTTTTATATCCATTATGCTTCCTGTCTAGCTTAACGATGCATCGAGAAAGTTTTTTAACAATGCATGACCGTGTTCACTTAGAATTGATTCTGGATGAAATTGAACGCCTTCTACCATCAAGCCTTTGTGTCTGATCCCCATGATCTCTTCACATTTGCCATCGGGAGTTTCAGTCCAAGCAGTCACCTCAAGGCAATCGGGCAGTGACTCTTTAGCAACCACCAAAGAATGATAGCGCGTAGCGTTAAATGGCTTGTTTAAGCCTTTAAACACGCCGTTGCCTTCATGGTGAATCGCCGATATCTTGCCGTGCATTACCTTGCCCGCCTGCACAATCTGGCCACCAAAAACCTGGCCAATACTCTGATGCCCTAAACATATACCCAAAAGCGGTATTTTTCCGGCAAACTGGGTAATGACAGACGTGGATATTCCGGCTTCTTTTGGGGTGCATGGACCAGGGGAAATGACGATTTGATCTGGCCTGAGCGCCGCAATCTCATCAAGTCCAATTTCATCGTTTCGAAACACCTTCACATCAACACCAAGCTCACCAAAATACTGAACGATGTTGTAGGTAAAGGAATCATAGTTGTCGATCATTAATAACACGAGTAAACCCTGTTGAAATTATCAAAACGCGCTGGCGCGCTAAGGCGTAATCATACCAATCCCGCTCGGTGCTGTCTTGATTCTAAAGGTACATTCACTACGCTCTGATTGAACTCTGCTTAGCTGGTCATCGTAGTAATTTTATCTGGAGTACTAGTTGGAGTTCTAGCCGCAATCATAAGATAATTACGACTACAGTTAGGGCCTAAGTGACAAAGATGACTACTCTTGTATTGTCAGCTGCGGTGAAGGCTGCAGTAAAGACAATATTTACGACACACAGATGGCGATATTAGTCGCTATTTCAGGCTCAAGCCTTTCAAAAACCGGTAACTTTTATGAGTAACACAAGCTATGAGTAACACCCGCACAATCATGTGGTTCCGTCAGGATCTTAGACTTCAAGACAATCCAGCTTTGGCGAGCGCTGTCGCCAGCGGTGAAGTATTTGCGCTGTATATCTTAGACGATGTGAACCCGGGTGAGTGGAAAATGGGTAGTGCAAGCCGCTGGTGGCTGCATGAATCCCTAATTTCATTGAATAAATCTCTAGGAAATAAGCTGTGGGTTCTCAAAGGCGACCCAACTCTATTACTCCCTGAACTGATTGCCGCGCACAAAATCACCAACATAGTATGGAACCGCAGCTATGAGCCGTGGCAGATAAACCGAGATAAAGAACTAAAGTCTCACTTGAGCGAGCTGTGCGCCGTAGAAAGCTTCAATGGCTCGATGCTATGGGAGCCTTGGACCAATCTAAAAGGCGATGGCACGCCCTACCGAGTATTTACGCCCTACTATAAAAATTCGATTAAGACCCCGCCCGAGCGAGCTGTTCACAGCGTAAGACCTGACGCGATTGGGCTTTATCAATGTGACCAAGGCATAAATAAGATCGATAGCCTGAACCTGCTCCCGGAGATTCATTGGCATCTTTCACTGGCACAGCATTGGCGGCCCGGTGAGGCTGGCGCATTTGTGCAGCTAGAGAAGTTCATTGACAATGGCCTAGCAAACTACAAAACAGGCAGAGACTTCCCCTCTCTAAACACCGTGTCTCGATTATCTCCACACTTACATTTTGGAGAAATATCGCCGAACCAAGTGTGGCTTATCGCAATGGGGCAGTTAGCTAACGCACCAGAACACGAAATAGAGCATTTCCAAAGAGAACTGGCATGGCGAGAGTTTTCATACTACCTGCTCTATCATTTTCCAACTATTTCAAACCAGAACCTATACAGCCAGTTTGATCGCTTTCCCTGGCTTGAAGACCCTAAGTCCCTGCAACGCTGGCAGGCTGGCGAAACTGGCTTTCCGCTGGTGGACGCGGGTATGCGCGAGCTTTGGCAAACCGGATATATGCACAATAGAGTGCGCATGGTCGTTGGCTCTTTTCTGGTAAAGAACATGCTCAACCATTGGCTTGACGGCGCGAGGTGGTTTTGGGATTGCTTAGTCGACGCTGATCTCGCTAGCAACAGCGCTGGCTGGCAATGGGTAGCGGGCAGCGGTGCAGACGCGTCACCTTATTTTAGAGTTTTTAATCCACACACCCAATCACTGAAATTTGATGGCGCAGGAGAGTACATTAAAAAATATGTGCCTGAACTAAAAAACTTATCAGGAAAGGATTTGCATGACCCAAGCTCGGCGCCCGCCATTGTCTTAGCAGACGCTGGAGTGACTTTGGATAAGAACTATCCGCGCGCCATGCTGGATTTAAAACAAACTCGAGAGCGCGCACTAACAGCTTATGCAACTATCCGAAAACCAAAAGCCAGTTAAGGGATAACTCATTATCTCACCTCTTCACAATGGTATTTAAGCGTGGCTTCAGTGTCGCCCCTGATTCTGACATTTTGTGAGAATGTAAAAGTTTTGCTTGCCATCAGCTTCTTTCGCGAGAAATTCAAACTCTCATAGAACTTGAGCTTTTGTTCTGGATTAGCTTTTAGCTCCTTTGAACTAAGCACGTCCTGCACTGCTCGCGCTACGTCTGGTTTGCCAGCGTAGCGTCAGTTTTTCCCCTCTATATCGAGAGAAGAAGAGTTCCAAACCACGCACATTTCGCCTAGCGCAGAAGTCTACTCGTCAAGAAAAACTTGTCTAAAAATCGCCAACTTATTTTTCAGAGACTCAATTTGAGCGTCAGAGAAATCTGTTACAGCCTTGAAGGACTCTAAGGACGATTGAAGCTCCTGATACAACACTTAAAGTGATAGACGATCTGAATCATCGGTATCTAAAATGGCTGGGGAAATGCGAGGCCTTTCTTCGGCTCGATCTATTGGAGTCGTTTTATTGGTTCTAATTCTTCGCGGGTGGAACCATAAGAAATCGAACTTGAATCACCACCTCGTACTGTGGTGAATAGTCGATAGGTATGCGCTACGGATGTAATGGAGCCATAAAACATGAAGCAAACCGTTAATATTGCTAACAGTTTCATATCGAGCTCTCCTTCATTTGATTTCTCTTTATAGAGATTTTTAGTGTGCAACCGCATCAAGCACAGCGCTGCATGTTAACCATTAACAGACACCGCGGGACTATCTAAGACAAGTCGAAATTAATATAAAAAGAACAATAGAAAATGCGCTAGGCTAGTAGATATATGCGAAATGAATCACTAAATTATTATTGCCAATCGAGTTCAGGTCTTAAAGCTCAGTACTGGTAATGCGCAGAGAGGGTTATTAAATCGTGCTGGAAAGCTAGCCACTGCCAGAGATTCCAGACCGGTCGACTAACCGAGTTTACCTAGGCCGGTAGATAAGGACGCTAACGCTAATCGATCATCAGTTTGTTCTGTGCCATTTGTAATGCCCGAATCAGAGCTTTCGCTTTGCTAAGAGTTTCTTCCCATTCTGAATCCGGGTCCGAGTCTGCCACTATGCCAGCACCAGCTTGAACATGCAGTTGACCGTCTTTTACCAGGGCAGTTCGAATGGCAATAGCCATATCCATTGAATTATTCCAACCAAGATAGCCCATGGCTCCGCCATAGACCCCGCGCTTAACCGGTTCTAACTCATCAATTATTTGCATCGCTCTAACTTTTGGCGCTCCACTGAGAGTCCCTACCGGCAAAGTCGATTTGAGTACATCTAACGCCGTTTTATCATCTCGAATTTCGCTCTCGACAATTGAGGCGATATGCATAACATGAGAATAACGCTCCACGAACATTGTTCTGGTCACCTCAACAGTCCCTATTTTTGAAACTCTGCCAGAATCATTTCGACTCAGATCTATCAGCATCAAATGCTCGGCAAGCTCTTTACTGTCAGCAAGAAGCTCTTTCTCAAGGGCGATATCTTCTTGTTCGGTCTTGCCTCGCTTGCGCGTGCCGGCCAATGGTCTTACGGTGATCTTGCCGTCTTCCACTCTCGCCAAAATTTCAGGCGAGGCACTTACAACAGTGTGATCGCCCATATCGAAATACACCATATAAGGCGATGGGTTCAAGTAACGAAGCGCTCGATAAACATTGAGCGGGTCGCCAACAAAATCAACCGACATGCGCTGAGCTAAAACCACCTGCATCACGTCACCGGCAATAATATAGTCTTTAATTTTTGCGACGGCGTTCTTGTAATCAGCTTGCTGAAAATTAAAACTGATGTCGCTCTCTTTCATTACCGGACCGGGAAGCTGTTCAGGCAATACCGCCGGCTCATTCATTTTTGCCTGCAATTGATCAAGGCGACGTTGCGATTTTTGATAAGCATCAGGCAGAGAAGGATCAACATTAATAACAAATGCCAAGGTGCCGCGTAGGTTATCAAATACCACGACTTCTTCCGAAACCATTAACAAGATATCCGGCGTGCCTATTTTATCTGCTCCAGTACAAGGTCCTATACTGGTTTCTACATAGCGCACGCTGTCGTAGCCAAAATAACCTACCAAGCCTCCCGTATAGGCTGAGTATGCTTGGCTGTCTTCGGTGTTAGCAACCTTGTACCGCGCTTTAAACTCCTCAATAAAAGCAAAGGGATCCGCGGCAGTGATTCGATCAATAACGCTGCCATTTTCTTCGACGGTAATAGAATCACCAACGATTCTGATAATTGTCGAACATGGTAAACCAATCACTGAGAAGCGCCCCCACTTCTCACCGCCCTGAATTGATTCAAAAAAGTAACTATGAGCGCCTTTGCCTAGTTTTAAATAAATGCTAAGCGGGGTTTCGGTGTCCGCTAATACTTCACGCACCACCGGCACTCGATTAAAACCTTTACTCGCGCAGTCTTTTAATAGTGTTTCATTCATTCGCTGGCTGATCTTTTGCTATTCATAAATAAGTTGCTAGGTAAATTGATAGATAAGCTGCTAAAGACTTTTATTCGTACTTTGGCTCAATTGGGCTCTCATAGCCGCAATCGTTTCTGCATAGTCCTTGCTGTTGAAGATGGCAGAACCGGCAACAAACATGTCGGCTCCTGCATCGGCAATTTCTCGAATATTGCCAACACCTACACCACCATCAATTTCTAGACGAATGGCGTGCGGGCTCTCATCAATGAGCTTGCGAGCCTCTTGAAGCTTCTTCAATGTTCCTGGAATAAATTTCTGTCCACCAAATCCTGGATTAACAGACATCAGTAAGATGACATCCACCTTGTCCATCAAATACTCTAAGCAGGTCAATGGCGTACCTGGGTTAAACACCAAACCCGATTTACAGCCTTGATCGCGGATCAGCTGCAACGATCTATCAACGTGTGAGGTGGCCTCCGGATGAAAGGTGATGTAGCTTGCCCCGGCTTTAGCAAAATCCAATATCAACTGATCCACCGGGCTAACCATTAGATGGACATCAATGGGCGCGGTAATTTTATGCTTGCGAAGCGCCTCACAAACCATCGGACCAATAGTCAGGTTCGGCACATAGTGGTTATCCATAACATCAAAATGTACAACATCAGCACCAGCGTTTAGGACCGCATTGACTTCATCGCCAAGGCGGGCAAAGTCTGCTGACAAAATAGAAGGGGCTATCAAAAAATCGTTCATAAGCTTTTGGCTTCCAATCTGCGAATGACATTATTTTACAGATTGCCGGCTTGTTTGTCTTAATCAGATTTTGGCTAACTGTTGAGGCTATTTAGAGACGGTTTCAAAGCCTTCTCAAAGCCACCTAGGCTTCATGAACGAATTTTACGAAATCCGCATAGCGCTTCGTAGGCATCTCGGATTGCGGTGGATTTCTCTTGTGCCTGCTTGAGGGTTTCTTCACAAAGGTTATCTCGAACCAGCTTATCTGGATGATAGCGAGACATCATTCTTAGATAGGCTTGGCGAATCTCACCATCCTCAGCATTGGGTTCCAACTGCAGGATGCTGTAGGCATTGTGAATATGGCTGCGGGCTTTGTCCTGTTTATAGTCTGCGCGGCTTTGCATTTGTGCGCATACATCAAGAAATTCAACCACTGAAAAACCTAATATCTCAGCGGCGTCTCGAAGGAGCAGCTTCTCTTTGAGTCTAATGTCTCCCTTGATATAAGCCATGCGGCACTGAATCTTTAAAAACAAATCAGCTAATGGACTGTTAGCGCCAATCATCTTTACCATGTTTTGAACGCAGCTGAGCACATCCGATTCTGGCAGTTTGCCTTGCTCAAAGTAATCAATAGCCTGCATTCGGCACTTCTGCTTCAGGCCCATAAGCTGCATAACGGCCGTCGCGTATTTCACTTCGCCCTGAGTAACTCTCCCGTCTAGCTTGGCAATTCGCCCCAACGAAGCAAACATAGCTAGGGTAAAAACATGCTCCGTGTGGCCGCCATCAGGTACTTGCGCATTAGGCTCACTGCCATTCAACCTCGCGGTCATAGCACGCTTGTAATCTTTGTTAAAAAACAAGCCCAGCATGATCTAGGATTACGCTTCCATTTGTAGTGAGTTAACGTCCTGCAACCGCTTTGGCGTCCCTACATCAACCCATAAGCCTGAGAAGAACTCGCCACTGACTTTATTCTGCTCCATTGCCCCTTGCAGCAAAGGCACCACAGATGATGGGCTTATCGGCAGAGTATCGAACAACTTTTTATGCATTACGCTGATACCGCAAAAAGTTCGGCAATTGCCTGTAGAGTCACCGTTTTCATGCACCCGCCCAGATTCATCAAGGTAAAAATCTCCTTCTGGGTTATGCTCGCGATTTTCCACCAGCACTAAATGGGCTAGCTCATTCTGGCCATCGAGGGCTTTGAGAGTGGAAAAATCAAAATCCGTCCAGACGTCTGCATTAACGACAATAAAAGAGTCATCTTTAAGTTTAGGCAAAGATTTGATAATACCGCCGGCAGTTTCAAGTCGAATTGGTTCGCGGGAGTAGCTGATATCAATGCCAAAACGCGAGCCGTTGCCCAAAGCTTCCTCAATCATGGCGCCTAAATAGAAATGATTGATAACGACACCAGTAACTCCTCCTGCTATCAACCGAAGAATCTGGTGTTCAATCAGAGACTTATCTCCCACTTTAAGAAGTGGCTTAGGCATATCTGCGGTCAGGGGCTGCATGCGCTTGCCCATGCCCGCAGCAAGAATCATGGCTCGCATTAGGGTTCCATCTGTAATTTGGCCTTGGCCTGAGGCAATACCTCCGTTATAAACCAAGCTCTAAACTGTGCCATTTCCTCGAATTGTGCGCTGATATCGAGAAAGTAACTGACGACCAGAGGAATATCGGCCAGATACTGAGATTTATTATCTCTAATACTGAGCCTTGCAAATATCCCAATCACCTTAAGGTTTCGCTGCAGGCCGGCTAAATTCATGTCTCGAATCAATTGTGCCTCGGTGTATCCAGCTAATAGGCCAGCGGCCTGTGCTTTGGCCAGATACAAACAAGCCCAATCTTCAACTTGCTGGTTTGGCCAAGAGATGTAGCAATCTCGGAGTAAAGACACCAGATCGTAAGCATAAGAACCGCTTACAGCGTCTTGAAAGTCGATCACTCCAGGGCCGCAGTCAACACCAAACTTTGCGGTGTCCAGCACCAACAGGTTCCTCGAGTGGTAGTCTCGATGAACGGCAACCTGATGCTGATCCCTAATTTGCCCGGCCAGCCAGAGAAAAGTAGAGTTACACAGGGCTGTGCCCGCCTCATCAAATTTGAAAGACAGAAAGCTCTCGCAGAACCAGGTAGGAAAAAGCTGCATTTCCTCGAGCAGTTTTTCAACCGTGTATGCCGGCAGTGGACTCTTGTCCATTCCTGACTGAATTAGCACCAACGCATCTATAGCTTGGCTATAGAGCGCCTCGGACGAGGCCATATCATTATTACGCTGATAATGAAGTAACGCCGGTAAATACAAATCATCACCAAAATCAACCAGCAGCATAAAGCCCTGATCATAATTTACCGAATAGACCTTGGGCGCAGAAACTCCTGAGGCAAGCAACAAATTAGAGAGATGAACAAAGGTTTGGTTGTCCTCATGTTCTGGAGGTGCATCCACTGCTATATAGGTATCATCTCCAACTCTTGCCCTAAAATAACGGCGAAAGCTTGCATCGCCGCTAACCGGCTCCAATTCGACGGCTCCCTGTTTATGGGCTAGCAATTGATCCAATAACTCATTAGTCCAAGAAGTTAGCTCTTGTAAACGGGGGTCCGTCATATTTTCTCCTGTCATTTAAGTAATCACACCAGTAACTAGCTCATGCAAAAGCCATTAGATTTGCAACTTGCAATGCACTATTATGCCATGCCGTGGGCATCGTTAAATCTATGGCCTCACATATCGATAAATTTATCAGCTTCGTAACACCTAAATCGACGAAAAACGAGCAATCAGCAGACAATAACTAGCTGATTCATAAATACTTTCATCCCGCCGAACGCGGAAAAAATACATGCCTCTCAAAAAACACTATTTATCGACTGAGATCGCCCTCATTTTGTCCGCGGGAGTATTCCTAGGATTAAATTCTGAGACAGCTCAGGCCCAGCCCCCCCAATATAGCTGCCGTCCAAATGCCCAAAACGATGGTTGGGTGTGCGCTGCTCCAGATAGAGCCCCAGCCTTGTCATCTCCAAACGCAAGCCAGCGCTATCGACCCATCTCAGAGCCCAATGTTTTTGTGCCTGTTGCTGAGCTTGAATCAGAGCCAGAGTCTTTATCAGGGCTAAGCGAGGTAGCACTAAAAGACAGTCAAACCAGCACCGCAGACTCAGGCGCCAGCAGCAATATTGAAACGCCTCACAGCGTAATCCCAGCAAAACAATATCCATTGGACTGGGTGCCACGCGCCGAACTGAGCTCGGCACAAATCGCGGCGTTGCCAGCTAATTGCTGCGGCGCCTTTATTGATCCAAGCTTAGTACTGAAAACACCCGAAAACGATCCAGCGCTGGCTCCGACAACATTCAATACGGTATCGGGGTTGAGTCAGCTCATTGGCAGCGTTTATGATATCGAAGGCGACGTCGTCATTGCTCAGGGGTACCGAACAGTTCAAAACGATCGCAGCACCATAGTTGATCGCGAAGAAAATACTATATCAATGCAAGGCAACATAAAATTTCGCGAACCGGGCATGTTAATTATTGGTCAGTCAGCATTCATAGATACCGACGACAGCTCCAATAAAATTGAAACAGCCCAATATGTAATTCATGATTTTGGCGCACATGGCAGTGCTGACAATATTACTTACAACAGCGATACCGGTCTTGTCGTTATCGAAAATGGCGAGTTCAGCCGCTGCGAGCCAGAAAACCCTTTTTGGAAACTAAGTGCAAGCAGCATAGTTTTAGACCAAGCTGAAGGCCGTGGTTATGCAACGGACGTGAGCCTACGCGTTAAAGATGTGCCACTTTTTTATTACCCTTTTACCATGCCCTTTCCGCTGGGCGAGCAACGCTCATCAGGTTTTTTAGCGCCAAGCACCGGCTCTACCCGCAGCGGTGGATTTGACTTCGAACTGCCTTATTACTTCAATTTGGCACCAAACTACGATGCCACTTTTTCACCACGAATTTTATCCGATAGGGGCGTAATGGCCACCGCTGAGTTTCGCTATTTGGCAGAATCGTCCATGAACACCTTGAACATGTCATACCTAGCCGACGATCAACTCTTCGACGCGAACACAGCAGGTATGCTCGGCAGTCTTTCCCCGCCAACTGAAAATCGCTGGTTTCTTGGCTACGAACATCAAGGCGTTTTTGGAGAACATTGGAGTACCTTCGTTGACTACAATGCGGTTAGCGATGAAGACTACTTCTTTGATTTAGGCAACAACGGCTTGAATGTTTTTAGCCGATCTCACTTAAATAGACAGGGGCAACTAAACTTCAATTCCGAGTACCTGCGTGCCGGAATCAATGTGCAGCGAGTTCAAGTAATCGACCCATTCATTAGCGCAGTCAATATCAACACTCCGTATGACATATTGCCTCAACTTCATTTTGAAACAGACAAATCTTTACCATTGGGCTTCGCGGCAAGACTGCGGGGCGAATTTACCTCGTTCGATAGAAGTCTTGACGAAGCAGCATTATCGCCCGCCCTCGTTAACAATGGCGCCTTAGTTACTGGCGAGCGAATTAACCTTGAACCAGAAATCAGCTGGTCAGCGGATACTCCGGGATGGTTTGTAAGAGCCAATGCAAAATATAAATACGCTCAATATCAGTTAGAAAATCAAGCTGTGGCGACGATGGATAATCCAGATGTTGGAGTAGGGATTTTTAACGTTGATGCAGGATTAGTGTTTGAACGATCACTGGCTAAAGGCTCGATGACGCAAACTCTTGAGCCGAGAATTTACTATCTCTACAGCGAATTTGAAGATCAAAGTATGCTGCCATTGTTTGACACAGCTGAGCTCAATTTTAGTTTTAATCAGCTTTTCCGCGATGATCGCTTCAGTGGTGGAGACAGAATAGCCGACGCCAATCAGGTTACCGCCGCCCTTACCTCTAAAATTCTTGATAAAAACGGCAAAGAGCGCGCTCGGGCGAGCATCGGCCAAATCACCTATTTTGAGGATCGTCAGGTCAGCCTGCGCAATCCGCTGATAAGTTTTGTGCCACGCTACTCTCCACTATCAAGCACATCGTCTCTAATTGGAGAATTTTCACTGTCAGCCGGACAAAACTGGCAGCTCAATACCGACGTACAATGGAATCAAGAGGCTAAAGACGTGGATGAAGGCAGCATCCAGTTGCGCTATCAACGAGACAACAGCCACATATTTAATCTGTCTTATCGAATTCGGAACTTAGTAGATACACCAACCTTTTTAGTGCCTGTGGGAATTAGTCCTCAAATCAAGCAGACCGATGTCTCTGGGGTGTGGCCATTGACTACAAATTGGAAGGTATTAGGCCGATGGAACTATGATCACTCCAATGCGCGAAACATAGACGCGTTTGCTGGGGTAGAATGGAGCAATTGCTGCGCAACCATTCGTGTGATTGGCAGAGAATGGGTTGACCAAGACGAATTGTTTGTTCCTAATGTTGAACCGAATCAGGCAATTTTTGTCCAATTCACACTGAACGGCTTAGGCAACCTCACCGGTGGGGGCTTAACTAACCTGCTCAGCGACGGCATCTGGGGCTTTAGAGACACTGAATATGAATAGATTACACACGGTTTTCCAACCACTGGGCAAGCACTTAACTGGTTTTGGCGCGAGCCTGTGCTTCGTTCTTGCTATAGCCGGCAGCACTAGCTCTGCTCAGCGGGTCCTACTGGACAAAATTGTCGCCATTGTTGACAGCGATGTCGTGCTACAAAGTGAGTTGGACAGAAGGTTAATAGAAACGCGAGAAAATGCGCAGCGAGCAGGCCAGCCACTCCCTCCCGAAGAGCAATTTCGCGCCGAGATCCTAGAGATGCTTGTTGTAGAAAACCTGCAAATGCAGTTTGCTGAAAGGGTAAGCATTCGTTTTGACGATGACACTATCAACCGCGTTCTGAACAACATGGCTCAAAATAACGACATGTCCTTTGAGGAGTATGTGAAAACTTTGGAGGACAATGGGGTCTATCTGCAAACACGCATCGAAGTTAGAAAACAGATGACTATCCAAGAACTGCAGCGCGGCATGGTCAATCGCCGTATTACGATTACCGATCAGGAAATAGAAAACTTTCTTAATTCTGAAACTGGCCGGGAAGTTATGTCGGAGGATTATATGCTGCAAGATATACGCGTCGTTACCAGTTCAGCAGATACGCCGGCAGATAAAGAAGCTAAACGCAGATTTGCTGCTGACCTAACTGCCAGATTTCAAGATGGCGAACCACTTACCTCTGCCGAACCACTGGCACGAAATGCAGGCATGGAACTTAGTGGCTCAAATTTAGGCTGGCGCAAAGCTGATGCATTACCAACTATATTCTCAAATGTTGTCGCAGATATGGCTGTGAATGATGTCGAGGGCCCCATTGAGGCAGGTAACGGTTTCCATATTATTAAGCTCGTCGACAAGCGCGGCGGCACTGAACAGATGGTTAACCAAACCAACTTTCGTCATATCATGCTTACACCCAACGAAATTCGCAACGAAGAACAAACCATCGCAGCCATTGGGCGGCTGCGAGAGCGCATTCGTGCTGGTGAAGAGTTTGCTTCACTTGCCAGACAAAATTCTGACGATGCTTCTTCGGTTGTCGGCGGAGGCGACCTAGACTGGATCAACGAAGGCGGCATGCCGCAGGAAATGGCGGTAGTCATAGACACACTAGAAGTCGGTGAACTTAGCGAAGTGTTTCAGTCAGAAACCGGCTGGCATATAGCTGAAGTTTTGGGCCGAAGAGAAGCTGACTTAAGCTCACAGTTCAGCCGTTCGCAAGCAGAGAACGCTCTGCGCAATAGGAAATTTGAACTAGAGCTACAAAATTGGTTAATAGAGATTCGCGAAGAAGCATTTGTTGATGTTGTCGAATAATACGAGCTGTGGCGAAAGTTTAAATTGCTAAATACAATTGCTATTACACCCGGCGAGCCCGCAGGCATCGGACCAGATCTTTGCATTGAGTTAGCGCAGCGCCCACCTGCCAACACTCAATGTGTAGTTGTGGCAGATCCGAATCTGCTACAAGAACGTGCCGCACTGTTATCAAAACCTTTAACCCTAACCGAATTTGACCCCAAAGCGGCCGCGCAAGCTAATGCGCCAGGCGAGCTTTTTATCACCCCGGTAACTCTAACGGCAAAAGCTATTGCCGGGGAATTGTCAGCTGCCAACGGTGGCTATGTATTAGAAACCCTGCGCACAGCATCCGACCTTGTCTTGAACAAAACCCTTGATGCGCTGGTTACAGGGCCGGTTCACAAGGGTATTATCAACGACGCAGGCATAAGCTTTACCGGTCATACTGAATTCTTAGCACAGCACTGCGGTGTGAAACTCACCGTTATGATGTTGGCAACCGAGGGCTTAAGAGTCGCGCTAGTTACGACACATATGCCGTTATCAATGGTTCCTGGTGCAATTACCAAGACCCTGCTTCACGACATTTTGACTATTTTACACAAAGACTTAATTGGTAAGTTTGGTATCAAGAACCCAACCATTTTAGTTTGTGGCCTAAACCCTCACGCGGGCGAAGGCGGCCACCTAGGCCGAGAAGAAATTGAAATCATTGAACCGGTATTACAAAAAATGCAAATCCAGGGTCTGGATCTCATAGGACCACTGCCTGCTGACACTCTATTTACCGCTAAACATTTAGATCAAGCCGACGCTGTTTTAGCGATGTATCACGACCAAGGCTTGCCTGTTTTAAAATTTAAAGGCTTTGGCGATTCTTGCAATATCACGCTTGGCTTGCCTATGATTCGGACATCGGTTGATCATGGCACAGCAATCGATCTGGCAGGTAAGGGTCTTGCTAATACCGGTAGCTTGTTCAATGCAATAAACACTGCTGTCTCCATGGCTAGCCACTGGAAAGCAATATGACCCCACCGATTGATGACAGGCCCCGCATGGGCAATGGCATGCACCACCAAGCTCGCAAACGCTTTGGCCAAAATTTTCTTCATGATCAAAATATAATCGACAGGATTGTATACTCAATTAATCCTCAGATATCTGATCATTTAGTGGAAATTGGACCGGGGCAAGGCGCCATTACCAATCCGCTGGCAAGTGTGGGAGCGCGGTTTGACTGTATCGAATTGGACCGTGACCTTAGCAAATATTTGGAGGTGAACTTTAAACTTGTTGACCATGTAACCATCCACCAGCAAGACATATTGAAGTTTGAAATAGCACAGCTTAATAACGCTGATCATTCATTAAGAGTGATAGGCAATCTTCCCTACAATATTTCAACACCCGTTCTATTTCACCTGATTAAAAGCCAACACCTGATTAGCGATATGACGTTCATGTTGCAGCTAGAAGTCGTAAAGAGAATGTCAGCGAGTGTAGGCGACAAAAATTACGGCCGTTTAGGTATAATGCTGCAGTATTACTGCACCGTGGAGCATCTGTTTAACGTGCCTGCCACTGCCTTCAAACCTCAGCCTAAAGTTAACTCGGCGATCGTGCGCCTAACCCCGCACAGAAAAAAACCAATTATTGCCAAAGATATAAAAATGCTGGAGCTGGTGGTTCGTAGTGCCTTTAATCAGCGGCGCAAGACCTTAAGAAATAGCCTCAAGGTCCTCATTTTAGAGTCTGGTTTAACAGACCTGTCCGTAGACTTAAGCCTGCGGCCCGAAAATTTGTCTCTCACAGACTATGTAAATATAAGTGATGCATTAAGCCATGCGCCCCATAACCAATAGAGTTATCTTTTAATGAGTTTATCAAACCCGATTCAGATCGACGTCACGACCCGCTATCTCAAAGAGCAGTCTGAACCCATCTCAATGCGCTTCGCCTTTGCCTACACAATTACTATCACTAACAATGGCACTAGTACCGCACAGCTTCTAAATAGACACTGGCAAATTAGTGACGATAATAATCGAGTGGAAGAAGTTAAAGGGGAAGGGGTGATTGGCAAGCAACCAAAGATTGCGCCAGGTGAATCCTTCACCTACACCAGTGGCGCCGTCATCAAGACCACGGTAGGCACAATGCAAGGCAGTTACGGAATGTGTTGGGCGGATGGTGTTAAGTTCAATGCGTCCATCGCCCCCTTTCTGCTTGCTATACCTCACACGGTTCACTAACAGGCATTCCTGCCCTTAGCTTGCGTTGTTATACTCCGGCCAAACGGCTGTCGACTGTTACGATGCTTATTAACTGGCATGCTTAGCTGACATGCGGACCTTTTTTCTTGGCCTAAACAATTTGTTCCTAATATGAGTACACACAATATTATGCGCACATACACAATATTATGAGCACTTACGCAATTGGCGATATCCAGGGTTGTTATAAGCAGCTGCGTAAACTGCTTAACAAAGTTAAGTTTGCGGCAAGTACCGATACTTTATGGTGCGTCGGCGACCTTATAAACAGGGGGCCTAGATCTCTAGACACACTTAAATTCTTGCAAGATATTGATGATTCCACGAGAATCGTTTTAGGCAATCATGACCTTCACTTCATCGCGCTTTATGAAGGTTGCGCGCCAATTCGCGGCAAAGACACCGTGGGACAGATACTCGAGGCAAGCGAGTGCGGCGCACTAAGTGACTGGCTGCGCAGCAAGCCATTGGCTTATTACGACAGCATCGACACCAACGACGGCCCTGAAAACTTTCTAATGCTTCACGCCGGGGTCGCCCCACAATGGACAACACAAACAACACTAAACTTAGCCGCCGAAGTTGAATACGCCCTGCAAGACAAGGATTATCGAGCCTTTCTTAAACACATGTACGGTGATGTGCCGGTACGCTGGCACGACAAATTGCTGGGCCTGGACAGGCTACGGGTAATCACCAACTATCTAACCCGGATACGCTTTTGTGACGATATCGGCACTCTTAGATTAGATGTAAAACAAGGAATCAGTGCGGCGCCACAGGGTTTCAAGCCTTGGTTCGAATACGAGAGAATCACTAGCGAGGCATCCATTGTATTTGGCCACTGGGCGTCACTGGAAGGAAAAACAGATAGAGCAAAAGTCTACGCGTTGGATACAGGCTGCGTGTGGGGCCGCGATCTTACCCTGATGCGCTTAGAAGATCAGCAGCGGTTCTCGGTAAACTGATCTCGCTTATTCCATTTACTACAATATACCAAAGACATACCAAAGACGTTTCATATGAAGACATACCTTGTAGGTGGCGCTGTTAGAGACCAACTTTTAAAATTACCGGTCAAGGATAGAGACTGGGTAGTTGTTGGTGCCTCTCCTGATGAGCTAATTCAAAAAGGTTATTCTCAAGTTGGCAGCGACTTCCCCGTTTTCCTGCATCCGAAAAGCAAAGAAGAATATGCACTAGCAAGAACCGAGCGCAAATCAGCTGCAGGTCACAAAGGGTTTGAGGTGCACTACTCAAAGGACGTTACTCTTGAAGATGATCTAATGCGCCGCGACCTCACCATCAACGCGATCGCTCAATCACCCGATGGTGATTTAATAGATCCCTACAATGGTCTTGCCGATATTGAAAATAAAGTTCTGCGCCATGTCTCCGACGCTTTCATTGAAGATCCTCTGCGTGTGCTTCGTGTCGCCCGTTTTGCGGCAAGATTTGCGCATCTGGGTTTTGTAGTAGCGCCGGAAACATTGGCCCTCATGAAAGAGATAAGTCATTCTGGGGAGTTGGAGGCGCTTAGCGCTGAAAGGATTTGGCGGGAAATTAACTTGGCACTAAAAGCTGATACACCGGCGCAGCTTGTAAAGACGCTTCGAGACTGCAGCGCTCTGAAGGTTATCCTGCCTGAAGTAGACGCCCTTTTTGGCGTGCCCCAACCCAAAAAATACCATCCAGAAATTGATACCGGCGTGCATGTTCTGCATTGTTTAGAGCAGGCCGCGTTATTAACTGCCGATCCCTCGATTCGATACGCTGTGCTCGTACATGATGTGGGAAAAGGGGTGACTGATCCAGAAAAATGGCCTAGCCACTCAGGCCATGAAAAGCTGGGAGTCGGTTTGTTAAAGACAATCACCGCTCGCCTCAAAGTACCCAATGAATATGCGCAATTGGCCGCGGTGGTTTGTGAGTATCACACGCTCCTGCACCGAGCAACGCAGCTTCGCCCTACAACCCTGTTAGCGCTGCTCGAAGCAACTGACGCTATAAGAAGGCCTGGCCGGTTTGATAAAGTTATTGTAGCCTGTAAGGCCGACGCTCGAGGCAGGACCGGGTTAGAAAAACGAGATTATCCACAGCATAGTTATTTAAGCTCAGCGAAAGATGCCGTTGCCAATGTTGATTCTCGAGCAGCCTTGGACGCAAACCCAAACCAACCACCCAAAGAAGCTATTAGGCTAGCGCGACTAGAGGCAATTTCGACTTATATCGCCTCATCCAAAGAAAAGAGCTTAATCGATACAGAGAATTCAATGTGAACAAAGTAGTCTTTATTACTGGCGCTGCAAAAAGGATTGGAGCCACAATCGCACGCACTTTTCATCGCCAAGGTTTCAAGGTAATTATTCATTATCACCGTTCAACAGATGAAGCTAATACATTAGTAGAAGAGCTAAACGGCAACCAAGCTGATAGCGCGGCTGCGTTGCAAGCCGACCTTACAGACCGAGACGCCACGCTGGATATGGCAAAGAAAGTTGTTAATATTTTCGGCCGTGTAGATGTATTGGTCAATAATGCCTCTTCATTTTATCCGACCAAACTTGGGGAAATCGAACAACAAACTTGGGACGACCTAATTGACAGTAATCTTAGAGGCGCGTTTTTTATAAGCCAGCAGCTAGCAGACGAATTGAAATCAAGAAAAGGTGCAATCGTCAATATTGTCGACACACACTCTGACCGCCCGCTGCAGGGATTTCCTACCTATAGCATAGCCAAAGCCGGCCTTAAGGCGATGACCAAATCATTAGCGATTGAACTCGCACCTGATGTTCGGGTAAATGGAGTTTCACCTGGCGCTATATTATGGCCACCCTCTTTAGAAAACGACCAAGACCCAGGTGTTCTTGAAAAACGTGAAAGTACTTTGGCAAGAATTCCGCTCGCGCGCCTTGGCAAAACAAAAGATATTGCGGAGGCCGTTTTCTATCTGGCAATAGAGGCCAGTTACATCACCGGTTTTACCCTGAAAGTAGATGGCGGCAGAGGCCTAATTTAGAAACCTGCTGCTACTACCGTCTAAGAGGGTGTGTCCTCGGTGGTAGGCCATTGAAAATCTACAGCCCAAATTTTTTGAGAGGACCTGTCAAAGTCTCGCCAAAGCTCAGCATAAGTTCGCCCAGACTGCTTATGCAGTTTATCAGGCAGCATTTCTGCCAACGGTAATAGGACAAAGGCGTTGCGGGTTATCTCTGCCCGCGGCAAGGATAAACCACACTCAACACCCGATTCGTCTCCATAGGTCAGAATATCAATGTCCATCGAGCGTCCCGAAAATTTAGGCTGCTGACGATCTCTGCCCAGTTGATCTTCAATAAGTTTTAGACGCAAGGAAATCTCGAGCAAGGATTTATCCACTTCAGCGATAACCACCAGGTTCATAAAGTTATCGCCGTCAAAACCCACAGCTTCGCTTTCATAAACCTTGGATAAGGAGATGCTGCCAAATTCTTGCTCCAGCAGATGTAGAACCTTACGAGTATTTATCGTCGGCTCAATATTGGATCCGATACTTAAAGAGAGTGTTGGCACTTAATCGCCTGTCTTAGCCTGAGTTAGGAGTCATGGGTTGTGTAGTATGAGTAATAATTAATTGAGCTAAGTGCAAGCCTACTTGCTCCCTCGTTCGATAATCACGCCAACTTCCTTAGAGCCGGTTACCGCCCCAGGTTTTCCAAGACGTAATCTTAACCAGCTAACACCAAATTCATTTTGTACGATGGCTGCAATTTCCTCTGCCAGTTTTTCAACTAGGAAAAATTCAGATTTTTCGACGAAATCGATCAGCCGCTTTGCCACAGATTTATAGTCCAATGTTTTTTGAATATCATCATCCTTAGCCGCCGGGCGGATATCGGTGGCCATTTCCAGGTCAAGACTTACCACTTGACGCTGCTCTCTTTCCCAGTCGTAAATACCAATAATCGTTTCAATTTCTAGCTCTCGAATATAAACAATATCCATGACAAACCTTTTGTGTGTGTAACTCTTCTTATAGTGTAAATAACCCTTCAGGCCATGAGCAAACTAACCACCCTCATGCAGAAAAGTTAACGGCTAAGTGGCTCTAGGGTCTCCAGTGACCAGCGAGGCTGCGCCCGAATTGCAAGATCATCGCGCTGTCCTGCTTGAATACGCTGGCAACCGGCATAGGCGATCATTGCGCCATTGTCGGTGCAGTACTTGGGCTGGGCATAGAATAGTTTGCTGTCTAATTTTTGAACAGCTCCTTCTAATACTGACCTAAGGTGTAAGTTAGCACTAACTCCACCGGCGATAACTAAGGTTTTAAAGCCTGTTTGCTGCAACGCTCGCCTACATTTTATTGCCAATGTACTGGCGACAGCTTCTTCAAAAGCCCGTGCTATGTCAGCCTTTGTTTGTTCGTCTATCTCGGTTAGCTGTTCTTTGTGAGCTTCTTTCTCCTGAGCGCTGTGTGCTTCGCGCAGTTCTTCTTCAGCGCGCAGCCTACATGCAGCAATGGTATTGCGAACAGAAGTCTTCAGGCCACTGAAACTAAAATCCAGACCCGGTCTGTTGGTCATTGGCCGAGGAAAACTAAAACGGCCAGAAATTCCTTTTTCAGCCAGTTTCGCAAGGTGGGGGCCACCTGGATATTCCAAGCCTAGCATCTTGCCCACCTTGTCGAATGCTTCACCGGCGGCGTCATCTAACGACTCGCCAAGCAAAGTATATTCGCCAATACCCAAAACCTTCACTAACTGAGTGTGGCCTCCTGAGACTAACAGCGCCACGAAAGGAAAGTCTGGGGGGTTGTCCTCCAGCATTGGCGCAAGCAGATGCCCTTCCATATGATGCACCCCGAGCGTTGGAACTCCCCAGCCCATGCCAAGAGCCCGCCCAATAGAAGCCCCAACCAACAAAGCACCAACCAAGCCAGGCCCCGCCGTATAGGCAACTCCATCAATATCCTCGGCCTTAAGTTTAGCCTGAGTTAAAACCTGATTGATCAACGGCAGCGCCTTTCGAATGTGGTCGCGCGAGGCAAGCTCGGGAATTACGCCGCCGTACTTCGCATGAATTTCGACCTGACTATAAAGGGCATCTGCTAGCAAACCGGCGTCACTATCGTAGATAGCAATGCCCGTTTCATCACAAGAAGTTTCAATACCTAATACTTTCAATGGGTTAGTCTCTAGCGCTGGATGTTTCAGGGACGTAATCATGCCAAAAAAGCGAGCAAACCCCAACTGGATTATACTCTTAGGTAGTTACTAAGGGTTTCTTAACAATCCAGCGACAATTCTCTTTGCATTTATCGAGGTTGGGCATTACACTTCACGCCCCTGAAATTAGATAGATAAAAAACTAACTGTTTTTCAGGCCCAAGCCGATTCCAAGTCATATAAAAATTTAAGGTAGGTGTTTTTTCCATGCCAATGGTAAAACTGAAAGAAAATGAACCTTTTGATGTAGCACTACGTCGTTTTAAGCGTTCATGTGAGAAAGCCGGAGTTTTAGCTGAAGTTCGTCGCCGCGAATTTTATGAAAAGCCAACGTCTGTGCGTAAGCGCAAAGCTGCCGCTGCCGTTAAGCGTCATCTAAAGAAGGTTTCTCGAGAAAGTCGCAAAAACGTTCGTCTGTACTAGAGCGCTTAGCACTCGATAGTTCAGGGCCTGTAAATTGACTGATATTTAATCGATTAGTGGGCCCGCGGTTAGCAACCTTGTTAATTGAAGCTTTTAATACTCTGAAATTGACTACCTCCCAGCTTATTCTGGTTGTGCGTCCTCTTTTCTGCTCCTCAACTAAAGAATTTCTCTGACTATTTCCGGGAGGTCATTTATGTCCGAAAGCCCATTAAAGCAAGAAATTACCGCAGCAATGAAAGACGCTATGCGCGCTAAAGATAAAGTGCGTTTAGGTACTATCAGGCTGGCTCTTTCTGAGATTAAGCGAGTTGAGGTTGACGAACGCATCGATCCGGACGATACCCGTATCATTATTCTCTTGGACAAGATGGTTAAACAGCGCCGTGAATCAATCAGGCAATTTGAAGCCGGATCTAGGCAAGAACTAGCAGATATAGAGCAAGCCGAGATTGAAGTGCTGCAGGTTTTTATGCCTCAAGCCCTGACCGATGAAGAAGTCGAAACCATACTTTCAGCAGCTATAACTGACTCTGGAGCCAAGACTATGCAAGACATGGGCAAGGTAATGGCATTGATCAAACCTCAGGTTATCGGTAAAGCCGATATGGGCGCGGTAAGTCAGAAAATCAAAGCCGCACTAGACTAAGACGAAGCTTGATTGAACTGGCTTGAGCTTACACGCAGCTCAACCAATCCTCTTAACAGCCCGCCCCCACTCGCATCGCTGCCCTTGTGCTAATGTACCGCCGCCAACGCAGTGATTAGTCTCCACCACCGATATGATCGACTTTATGATAGGCATTTTGCGATATGATAAGGCTCGCTACGATAAATTTTTAGCAATAAGTTCGCAAAAATACGATAAACACCAGCAAGGAATACTCGTCAGGCGATGGCAGGCTTAATCCCACAGGCATTTATTGACGATCTGCTCAGCCGTGCGGATATCATCGATGTAATTGACAAACGGGTGGCTTTAAAGAAATCCGGCAAAAACTATTCTGCCTGCTGCCCATTCCATACCGAAAAGACTCCCTCGTTTAGTGTGCAGCCAGAACGTCAGTTTTACTATTGCTTTGGCTGCGGCGCTGCGGGCAATGCCATTGGTTTTGTAATGAACTTTGATCAGCTGGATTTTCCACTAGCTGTTGAGGTGCTGGCAAAAGAAAATGGCCTAGAAGTTCCGCGCGAAGAATCAGAGGCAAGCCAGCGCAAACAGTCCGAGAACTCAAAACTGTTTGTGATTTTAGAGAAAGCCAATAAATTTTTCTGTCAGCAGCTTAGGACCCACGAAAACAAACAAGCGGCGATTGACTATCTTGTCTCCCGCGGACTCAGTGGTGAAATAGCAAGAGACTTCAACATCGGCTATGCCCCGCCAGGCTGGGATAACTTGCTGGTAGCATTGGGCGGCGATAACACGGAAAAACGCTCCCTGGAAAAATCAGGAATGGTTATCGAGAAAGACCGAGATAACAAAAGCAGCACTGAAAAATCAAAAAATCAAAGCCAAGAACCGAGATACTACGACCGCTTTAGACATCGAATCATGTTTCCCATCAGGGACACTCGAGGCAGAACTATCGCGTTTGGCGGCCGAGTTCTTGGTGACGACAAACCCAAATACCTAAACTCGCCAGAGACGCCCGTGTTTCACAAAAGCGCTGAGCTATACGGTTTATATGAATTTAAAAAATCCAGCCAGAAGTTTAGCCAACTGTTGATAGTAGAGGGCTATATGGATGTCATTGCCCTCGCTCAGATGGGCATCAGAAATGCCGTCGCAACGCTGGGGACAGCGACCAGTAGCAGTCATTTAAGCCGGCTATTTCGCCTGGTCCCTGAAGTAGTTTTCTGCTTTGACGGTGATAAAGCCGGCCGCACTGCTGCCTGGCGCGCACTGGAGGCTACCCTTGCGCAAATGGAAGATGGCAGGCAGGCAAAATTTCTATTCCTTCCCGAAGGCGAAGACCCAGACACGTTAGTACGAAGAATTGGCCAAGAGAAATTTAATGAGGAGCTTCGCCTTTCTACGCCCTTGGAGACATTTTTCTTTGATAAACTGTCAGTAGACATAGACGTTACCACGATGGAGGGAAAAGCTAGATTGAGCAACCTCGCCAAACCTCATCTTAAACAGCTGCCCCACGGGGTCTACGGCCAGCTTATGCAGGACCGACTGGCAGAGTTACTGGGGATATCCAGCGACGCTCTGAATAAGTTATTGGATAGCCCTGATGATAAAGGGCAAACTGCGCGTTCAACCTCGCCCGCGACGTCTGAGGCACCTAATAGTGCAGCTTATGACATGCCTTACGGTGTGCCCGCCTACGTTCCTGGCACAATCAATTCACAAAACCGGCAGAAACCTCAGCGCAAACAGTCCAGCAATGGGCTTTCGATCTACAGGCGCCCCGCTTCTATCAAAGCTATTGAATTATTACTGCGCAACCCCGAAATAGCGTTGAGTCTTGAAATAGACTTAGCACCAATGGGCAGTAGCGGTGACGAAAGTCGCAAACTCCTGCTGTCACTCATTGAAATTGTTCAAAAAGACCCCACTACTAAGGTCTTCACTCTTTTAGGCTATTGCTATGGAACCACTTTAGGCAATCAGTTAACTCAGCTGCTAAAGGAAGAAAAAATTACGCCTACCGAAGGGGTTGAAGGAGAATTTCGACAGATAATTGACAGCATAATGTCCGATGTTAATAAGAAGCTTTATCAGTTGAAGATTAACAATTTGCTGAAATCGAGGTTTGGTCGCCCGGAGCCCGAGCTACCAAGCAGCGCTGAAGAGCAGGAATAGGACTAAATAGACAATTCATTTGTCTAAAAAAAACGACTAACGATATACAAAATAGCTGGTGATCTTTATAATGCCCGGCTCCGTTTTATTCACCCATTTCCTGGCATTTGCGCCGGGCAAGACGAGAATTCATGGCCGATTTAATAGCTCCACAGTCCAGTCTTAAGGCATTGATTGCTAAAGGAAAGGAACAAAGTTACCTCACATATGCTGAGGTAAACGATCACCTTCCACAGTCGATTTCAGACCCCGACCAAGTTGAAGACATCATTCAGATGATCAACGACATGGGTATTAAGGTGTTTGAAACTGCACCAGATACTGATTCTCTTTTATTAAATGAAGAGAGTGATACTGGCGCTGACGAACTTGCCGCTGCCGAAGCTGCCGCTGCCTTAGCGGCGGTGGAAAATGAGGCCGGACGCACAACCGACCCAGTGCGTATGTATATGCGCGAAATGGGCACGGTGGAGCTACTGACTCGCGAAGGCGAGATAGTTATCGCCAAGCGTATTGAGGAAGGCCTGCGTGAGCTAATGAAAGCCATGGCCTATTTCCCGGGCACTGTGGAACATGTTTTAAACGAATACGCACTTACCAACACTGAAGAGCGTCGCTTAAACGAACTCATTACCGGTTACCTAGACACCACTGACGTGATTCCAGCGCCAGTGCAGGTAGTGGATAGCTCTGCAGCTAAATCAGCTGATGACGATGATGAAGACGAAGCACCAGTAGGGCCGGATCCTGAAGAAGCGAGAATTCGTTTTGGCGAACTGGCCGACCAATTCAAAAAAACCAGCACTGTGGTTAACAAGAATGGCCGTGAGCATCCCAAATCAGTCATTGAACTTGAAAACTTAGGCGAAGTATTCAAAAGCTTCAAGCTGACTCCACGTCAATTTGATCCACTGCTTAGCCATATTCGAGCAGTACTTGGCCGTCTGCGTCGTCACGAGAAATCAATTATCAGCCTGTGTGTTCGTGGTGCAAAAATGCCACGCAAAACTTTCATCGAAAGCTTTCCTGGCAACGAGACTGATGAGAAGTGGATCGACAAGCATATAAAAGAAAAGAAAGGCTATTCTGAGCTTTTGGTTAACGTGAAGATTGAAGTCTTACGGGCTCAAAAGAAGATTAGGCTGCTTGAAGAAGAAAGTGGGCTTTCGGTTTTAGAAATTAAAGATATCAACCGCCAGATGTCCATTGGCGAAGCAAAATCACGCCGTGCTAAAAAAGAAATGGTCGAAGCTAACCTGCGTTTGGTTATCTCTATTGCTAAAAAATACACCAACCGTGGCTTGCAGTTCTTGGATCTAATTCAAGAGGGCAACATCGGCTTAATGAAAGCGGTAGACAAATTTGAATACCGCCGCGGTTACAAATTTTCGACCTATGCAACATGGTGGATACGCCAGGCAATTACTCGCTCTATTGCCGACCAAGCCAGAACGATTCGCATCCCAGTGCATATGATTGAAACGATTAACAAACTAAACCGTATCTCTCGTCAAATGGTTCATGAGAAAGGTCGCGAACCTACTCCTGAAGAGCTTGGCGAGCGCATGGAAATGTCGGAAGATAAAGTGCGCCGGGTGCTTAAGATCGCTAAAGAGCCAATCTCAATGGAAACGCCTATTGGTGATGACGAAGACTCGCACCTTGGCGATTTCATCGAAGATGCCACAGTCGACTCACCTGTAGATTCATCTATCGATGAAGGCCTGAGAGAAGCCACTAAAGACGTCCTTGGCAGCCTAACGGCAAGAGAAGCGAAAGTGCTTAGAATGCGTTTTGGTATCGACATGAACACGGACCACACCCTAGAAGAAGTGGGCAAACAGTTTGACGTGACTCGTGAGCGTATTCGTCAGATTGAAGCGAAGGCGCTGCGCAAGCTCCGTCATCCGACTCGCTCTGATCACCTGCGTAGCTTTTTAGACGAGTAAATCTGGTTAGACCAGC
>JBLHVT010000041.1:0-27534 GCA_047628735.1 Glaciecola sp. | reverse complement strand
GCAGGGATAAGTGCAGGGATAAGTGTAGGGATAAGTGCAGGGATAAGTTCAGGGCTGCAGTGCCTTGTTGAATTTTTGGTAGCTACGCTTACAGCCTGCTCGTGCTGCGGCTGTTCTCGCTGGAACTTTTGTCTCTGTAGTTTTTCTTGCCAGAAATGAAGCGCACTAGAACTCCCCCCAAGGAATAAGGAAAGACAACGGACAAGGCCGTTACGAACATTACCCTTCAAATAGGAGAGTGCAGGGAAAATAAATTCTTTCATCGCTGGGAGTTATCCTTAACATATCAGCAAGTGATTAATTTCTAATTTAGATTATTAGTCTAGTCAGTAAATTCCAGCTCCGCCACTATTGTTTGTTTTGGAATCAACACTTAGTGTCGCCTCTGCACCGTCGATCAAAGTCACGGGCAAGTTATTAAGCGCCTCACTTCAGTTTAACCGCTGTGCCACTGATGCTCACCATCATCATTCCACCTTTAGAGCCCACTACTTCATAGTCCAAATCGATTCCAACAACGGCGTCCGCCCCTAACATCCGGGCTTCTGTTTCTAACTCCTCAAAAGCAATGTTTCGGGCTTTTCCCATTTCTTGCTCATAGGCCCCCGCGCGCCCACCGACAATATCTCTAACCGCGCCAAAAATGTCCTTGAAAATATTGGCACCTAGAATTGCCTCGCCTACAACAACCCCTAAGTAGTCTGTAATCACTCGTCCCTCTAGCGAGGGAGTGGTAGTTCTAATCATCTTAAGTTCTCCAATTTGGTGGCTGAAAAAAGTGTAGGAAGGGGCTTAGCTTAAGCCCTCGGCGGAAGTCCTCTTACCATGGTGAGATACTTTAATTTTGTACCCGCTCGGCGAAACTCTGATAGAGCTTGATATTCTTTATCATTGTACCAATCTCGAGCTGCTTGCTCGGATGGGAACTTAAATATTATCGAGCGCCCTGCGAGTGGATCGCTGCCTTCAAAGGTTTCTGACTTATCATCGAAGGTTATGAACTCACCGCCAAACCGCTTCAAAATTGGAAAGAAGCCTTTTTCATATTTGCGATATTCACTAACATCTTCGACCTCCAAATTAACAATTATATACACTTCTACATCGGTCATTTTTTACCCCCTTTTAGGATATTAGATTTTTAATGATCAGCTATTGCTAGCTTGCATTAGTGTTATCCACATCACTAAAACACTAATATTGCCTAAACCAAAAATAATTAGGCGATGCAATACATTGTTATAAGTGAGGTGAATAAGTGAGTGTAGTGCTCTAGCAGCCACGAATAGCCATGCACATAGAATGGGTGTCTGCGCGGTTAGCCCTAATGCAATATAGGCCAAGGCGCCTATATAAAAAAGCACCGGTACTTCAAAGAGATTATTAAAATTTCTAGTCGACTTAGCCACCAAATCTGGCATGTCAGAGCCTTGCATCAGGGTAAAGAAGCTAAGAGGTAATTTTCCTGAACTTACCGATGACATCCGAGACCTAAAAGTGACAACCATCACTAGAAAAGTTAACATCACAAGGGCAAACATAGCATTTAGCATTTCTCTCTCCATTCAAATCAAGTTGCGTGCGATATCGTCCTTGCCTTAGATAATTACTCGGCTCGACGATAATCAAAGTATAATTATTGGCTCATAAGTAGAACAACGCACAGTGTGCGGGGTTGCCTGCTCTCTAGATTATAGGTACTGCGCTTGAATCAAAGGAAAATAGACAACATGCCTTCAAAGCAATTATTTGCAGATCATATTGCCAGCTTAGAAAATAATTACCAGAGTGCATTACAGTTCTGTGGAGTACCTCAAGGGCGCTCAATTCTTATACACAGTGGAAGTGAGCATTTCTACTATGCCGATGACCGAGCCATTGCGTTTCAGGCCTATGCCCATTTTTTACACTGGGTCCCTGTCAACAAACCCGACCAGTTTCTGCTTTTCACGCCAGGCCAGCGGCCTCGTTATCTACAAGTAGTACCTTCTGATTACTGGTATGACCAAACCATTGACAGTGCCGATTGGTGGACTGATTCACTAAATATAATCCGCCTAAATCGTGTGCAAGATATCGCCAAGTATATTGACACAGCGAATACACTTTATTTGGGCCAAGAAGCAGAAATGATTCAGGATTTATTAGGAAATCAGCTCAGCGTAAACCTATTGCCACTGCTACGTTATCTTGATTATAAGAGGGCATATAAGACCGAATATGAAATAGCACAGCTAAGAGTAGCCAACGCCAAAGCACTCATTGGTCACAAAGCAGCCGAGGACGCATTTAACGCAGGTTTTAGTGAATATGGCATACACCAAGCATACTTGCAGGCCTGCGAAATATTAGAGTATGAGGCACCTTACACAAACATCGTCGCCTTGGATGAAAAGTCCGCCATACTTCACTATCAAAACAAACGCCGTGACAACGCCATAGACAGCCAAGTGCTCCTCATAGATGCTGGTTATCGCGTCAATAACTATGGCTCTGACATCACCAGAACTTACGCCAAAGATTCTGCTCATCCAGTTTTCCGTACCTTATTAGAGAGTATGGAAACACTTGAAACCGAGCTCGTAGATTCAATTAAAGTTGGTAACAACTATACAGACATACATGCGCTGACATTGAGTAAAGTAGGTGCACTTCTTCGAAAGCTAGATATTGTTAACGCAGATGATAGTGTGATGCTAGAGGCGAGACTACCACAGCTTTTTATGCCGCACGGTGTTGGCCACCTGTTAGGTTTGCAGGTACATGATGTGGCCGGCTTCCAGCAAGACCTAGCTGGCACAATGAAACCAGCGCCAGTCTATTCACCGGCGCTGCGAAATACGCGACCGATTGAAGAGAACATGGTTTTTACAATTGAGCCTGGATGTTACTTTATCCCCTTGTTGCTGGAACCCCAGCGTAATACGGCTATCGGGAAAATGCTTAATTGGAGTCTCATAGATGAGCTCTATCCTTACGGGGGGATACGCATTGAGGACAATATTCGTGTCCATAAGTCCGGTGCCGAAAATCTTACTCGCGGTCCTCACCTAAAACCCTTGGAATAAGTTAACGCAGGGTAATCTTATTGATTATCTCCATTAACCTCGGCAGCGCCAATTGGTTTTCGCTTACCAATTGAGCGCCTTTTCGGCCCATACCCTTGGCCGCTTGTGGGTCTTCAAGAAGATCAAGCCACGCTCTCGCTAACCCCTCCTCGTCCTTCACTGTCTGCAGGCCGCCTGCTTTTTCTAGCTGATCACAAATTGACGCGAAATTAAATTGAGACGGGCCGACTATTACTGGCAAACCGATGGCGGCAGGTTCCAAAACATTCTGACAGCCAGTATCTACCAAACTGCCACCAACAAAGGCGATTTTAGCTAAGCTATAGTACGCCATCATTTCTCCCATGCTGTCTCCCAAAAATACCTGATGGGAAGTTTCGAGTAATTTAAACTGCGTGCGCCTAACCAGCCCTAGTTGATTTTTCTTCACTAATTCTGCTACCGAATCAAAACGCTCGAGATGCCTTGGCACGAGAATCAACAAAACACTAGGAAACGCTAAAAGAACACGCTTGAAAGCATTTAGCACTTTGCCTTCTTCACCATCGCGGGTACTTGCAGCAATGATTACTGGCCTTGCTGAATCCAAAACCGACTGCATGAATGAATCTCGGGTTTCTATCGAATCCGAGATTAGTTGATTAAACTTTAAACTTCCCGTAATCGTAATTTTACTCGGATCAGCCCCGAGACCAATCAGTCTCTGCGCATCTTGGTCTGACTGAGCGGCGATATGATCAATTTTTCTTAACATGGGCATGGCAAGGCGATGTAAGCGCGCATAGCCTTTGGCTGACTTTTGGGACATTCGCGCATTCGCTAGAACCACTGGAATATTGAGCTCATTGCTTGTATGAATCAGATTAGGCCAAAGCTCTGTTTCCACTATCACAACTAAACTTGGATTTACGGAATTCAGAAATCTGGCCATTGTGCCGGGTAAGTCATACGGCAAATAACAATGCTGAACGCAGTTGCCCAATTGAGACCTAACCGTATCAGAGCCGGTAGGGGTCATAGTCGTCACCAGCACCGGCTGATGTTTTTTCAAGAGTTCCTTCACCAATGGTATGACGGCCATGACCTCACCAACCGATACCGCATGTATCATCACCAGTGGTTCTTTATCAGTAGCGGTGGCGGCGCCTGCTTTGTTCAGTGCAAACCTTTCACTAATTCGTTGCCTATAGCTCGGATTTGCAAGCGAGCGCAGCAATAACCTGAGCAAAATGCCAGGAATCAGGATACTAAGGAGAAAACTATATAGAGTACGGGGCATGAATCTTTTAAAGCGCCAGCTGATTTAAGTACGTGATGGGAATATTCCTATTTACTCGATATAATTTGAGCTTAAATTTTAAATGCTTCCTCGAGCAACTTGAAGGTACCTAATGACATTACGCTATTCAACTGACATCGTCATCTTTGGTGGTGGAGTTGCAGGTCTTTGGTTGCTTAATAGGCTGCACAATGAAGGGTATCGTACAATCCTGTTTGAACAAGACGGCCTAGGCGCTGGCCAGACGTTAGCTTCCCAAGGCATTATCCATGGCGGCCTGAAGTATGCATTAGACGGAGGGCTTAACCGGGCCGCTAACATAATTTCTAGCATGCCCCAACGCTGGCGTGAATGCTTGGCAGGACACGACCTTGTTGATCTAAGAGGCTGTAAACTGCTGTGTGACGAGTACTATATGTGGTCGCAATCTAGCATACGCTCCAAATTGAAAACATTTCTTGGCAGTAAATCACTGCGTGGGCGCGTAGAAAGTGTAAGAAAAGAAGACTATCCAGATTTTTTTAGTCAGGCGACTATTAACGGCGCACTTTACAAACTACCAGATTTTGTCATTGAGACCGAGTCTCTCGTTAGAACCTTATCTCAAGGGCACGAACAAAACCTATTCAAACTCGACAGTGGTGCTGCTAGCTTCCAATCCGATAACAATGGCAACATGAATTCAGTAGTAATAAAAACCAAAAATGGACCGCTAACCATCGATTGTCAGAAACTGATCTTCGCGGCTGGCAAAGGCAATAAGCAGTTAATTGAAAGTGCCAATCTACAAACTATTAAAACTCAGCTTCGCCCTTTAAATATGGTCTTCGTAAAAGGTCTAAAACTGCCCTCAATCTATGTCCACTGCATTGGGGATAGTTTTAGTCTGACACCCAAATTAACCGTTACCTCTCATAAAGACTCTGCCGGCCAAACCGTGTGGTATTTAGGCGGAGAGATCGCCGAATCAGGTGTTGGCAAATCGCGCGAGGAACAATTACTGGCAGCGCGTCAGCTGATCTCCAAATTGTTCCCGTGGCTAGATTTAAGAGAAACAACATGGGAATGTTTTGCTATCGATAGAGCTGAGCCAGCCGTCAATAGCAGTTTCCGCCCGGATGATGCGTATCTGATAGAGGAAAACGGGGTAATGGTAGCTTGGCCTACCAAACTCACATTGGCGCCTTCCTTAGGTGATAAGGTTCTAGGGCAGTTGCAAGATCAAGCCATAATTCCTCGTACCATTACTGATACTATCAGTCTAACTAAAATACTAACCCACTCAAATTTTTCGGCTGCACAATGGAACTAATGTTATGAACTTAGAACGTCGTGTCCTTGGCAGTACTGGCATCGAAATTTCCTGCCTAGGTTTAGGTTCAGTGAAATTTGGGCGTAACGAAGAAGTGAAATATCCTAAACACTTTTCACTTCCCACAGATATGGAAATCGAACGGCTTTTAGATATTGCGCAAGCCGAAGGTATTAATTTAATAGATACTGCCCCCGCTTATGGCAGCAGCGAACAGAGAATTGGGCGTTTACTTAAAGGCCGAGACCAGTGGGTAATTTGCACTAAGGTTGGTGAGCGATTCATAACAGGCAAGTCGATTTATGATTTTACAGCAAAAAAAACTATAGAAAGTGTAGAGAAGAGCTTAAGACATTTGAATACAGATTATTTGGATATTGTGCTTATCCATTCTGATGGACATGATCAGGCCATTTTAGATTCTACTGACTGTATGCAAACTTTGCTTGAGATGAAAAATGCCGGCAAAATCAGAGCAATCGGAATGTCGACCAAAACACCAGAAGGTGCTATCAGGGCCGCTGAATTATGTGATCTGATTATGGTGACTTATAACCCTTCAACTACTGCGGACGAAGTGGCAATAGATGAAGCGTATCGAAAAAACAAAGGCGTCTTTATTAAAAAAGCTTTTGACAGCGGCCATGCCTGTAGTTCAGGAGCGGCAACAACCACTAAAAGCAATCTTGATTTCGCGTTAAGAAAAACTGGCGTGTCGAGCGTTATTGTTGGAACCATAAACTCAGATCATCTTCGAGAGAATATACTAGCAGCTAAGCAATAATACTCTGTTATTCTCAGTTGATAAGCTAAACCTTTCAATATCAGCTAGTCGCCGATTTCTTTCATCTTTTCCACAATAGCCGATGTTGAACAGTTGTCTAAAAATTCTAATGCCTTAACTTCGCCTCCGTAAGACTCTACGTAATTACCCCCGACCACCTGATCAATGGTGTAGTCACCGCCTTTAACAAGGATGCTAGGTTGAAGGCTCATTAGAAGTTCTTCTGGCGTATCTTCAGAGTAACTGACCACCCAATCAACAGCCTCTAAACCAGCTAGAACTGCTGCTCGTCGATCTACTGGATTAATGGGTCTACCTGGACCTTTTAGTCTCTTTACCGAATCGTCATCGTTAATTGCAACAATCAATCTATCACCAAGCTTACGGGCTTGTGCTAAGTAGCCAACGTGGCCTGCGTGGATAATATCGAAGCAGCCATTAGTAAAGACAATTTTTTCTCCGTGTTCTTTCGCATCATGAACCGCTATCTGAAGCTGCTCAGAAGTCATGACACCACGACCAGATCCTTGTTCAGCGAGTATTGCCCGCCGGAGCTCGGGCCCACTGATTGCCGCTGTGCCCAGCTTGCCAACAACTAGACCCGCAGCAAGATTTGCTAGAGCAGTCGCATCAGCCAGGTTATCACCAGCGGCAAGTGCCGACGCGAGGACCGATATCACCGTATCGCCGGCACCTGTTACATCAAAAACTTCCTGCGCGCGAGCAGGTAGGTGAAGCTCAGGAGAATCAGGACGAATAAGTGTCATGCCGTGTTCACCACGAGTAATCAACATCGCCTCAAGACCTAAATCTCGCACCAAGGACAAGCCTTTATTAACCAATTCCTCTTCATGAGCGCAGTGTCCAACCACCGCCTCAAATTCAGACAGGTTGGGTGTAATGAGAGTAGCGCCCTGATACTTTGAAAAGTCTGAACCCTTAGGGTCTGCGATGATCGGCATCCCTCGCTGTCTTGCAAGTTCAATTAATGCGGGGATATCGTGAAGAGCGCCCTTGGCATAATCAGACAGCACCAAGACTTGAGATTGATCAATCAAGGAACTCACTTTTGATATAAGGTCTTGTACGTCAGCTGGCTCAAATTTCTCTTCAAAATCTAATCTGATTAACTGCTGATGCTGGCTAATCACTCTTAGCTTGGTAATCGTTGGCTTATGTTCAGATCGCAAGAATTCGCAGTAAACCCCCGCCGCCTCTAAGCGCGATTGCAGCTCAGCACCCGTCTCATCGGTCCCTATAATGCCCACCAAGGTCGCGGCGCTGCCAAGTGCAGCTACGTTAAGTGCGACGTTGCCAGCCCCACCTGGGCGGTCCTCACGAGTCCCAACTTTTACGACTGGCACTGGCGCTTCAGGCGAGATCCTTGATGCCATGCCATGCCAGTAACGATCAAGCATCACATCGCCAACCACGAGTAATTTTGCATTTTGAAATGGAGGCATCTCCAGCTTCATTAGATTTTCTCCGAACTTAAAGCCAATTTAATGTCTAACCGGCAAATCATATCACAGCACTTACTATTAGTTGCTCTGCTCCTGCGCTGGGTTTCTAAGACACATCTGCTACAATTGATGACGAAATTGGTGACCCAGAATACTGAAATTGCCTGAATACGACACACAGCTTAAGCCATTGCGCCCTTATATCGCACCGAGATTTTGGCCTACTTGGCTCCTCTATGGCTTTCTACGGGCTATTGCCATATTGCCCTTCAGGATCCAGTTCGCAATCGGTAAAGTACTTGGAAGACTCAGCCTTCTAATAGCCCACGATAGACGTGAGGCATGCAAAATCAACATCGCACTCTGCTTCCCTGAGTTAAGTGACCTCGAGCGAGCAATGCTGGTTAAAAAGACCTTTATATCGAATGGCATAGGTCTTGTAGAGATTGCCATGGCTTGGTTCGCTAATCCTGAGCGATTTAAAGGGATGGTTGATATCACCGGTATCGAAAACCTCAATCTCGCCAAGTCAAAAGGAAAAGGTGTGTTGCTTGTAGGAGCTCACTTCAGCACACTCGAAATGGGTGGCTTTCTTTACCCGCAAGGTGAGATTGACGCAACCTACAGACCCAATGCTAATCCTTTGTTTAACGCCATAATGTACAACGGCAGAAAGCGAAATGTTGAAGGTGTTTTCGATCGCAAAAGCATCCGCCAGTCCATGCGCAGCTTAAAAGCAGGCCGGGTTTTGTGGTATGCGCCCGATCAAGACTACGGAGCAAAAAACTCTGTTTTCGCACCTTTTTTTGGTGTGCCAGCGGCCACCATTACAGCAACCAGCCGCTTCGCCAAATTTAATAATTCAGAAATAGTATTTTATAGTCACTATCGAAAAAATGATGGCTCCGGTTATAAAATTCATTTCAGTGAGCCTTTGCAAGGGTATCCAACTGGCGATGACATAGAAGACGCGACGATTATAAACAGTCATATCGAAGCGGCTATCAGGAAGCAGCCCGACCAATACCTGTGGCTTCATAAAAGATTCAAGACCCAAGCAGCCGGCAAAAGCGCCCGTCCCTATAATGATAAAAAGGGCGACAAAAATAACCACAAAAAATCAAAGTCCAAGCCGTGAATAATTTTAACCTGCGCCGCATAGATATTCGCTACCTTGCTGTTGCGGCTAGTTTACTAATTTCATTCTTGATGAGGGTTTTTCCATCTACGCTAAATGACGATTCTTATGTTTATATTAGGACTGCCGAAATATTTTTGGATCAAGGTATTGAAGCGGCAATAGGCCATTATAGTTGGCCAGTTTTTTCAATATTAATTGCTTTAGTCAGTAAAATTGGACTCAGCCTATTTAGCTCTGCGTTTCTAATCAACAGCGTTTTTTTTGCCTTGTTAACGTTTTCACTTTTAAGCATTGTCAAAGTTATTGATTCAGATCGTACGACACTTGCTGTTGCCGCTGTCTGCATTCTTGTCTTTCCCGAGCTAAATGAAGATCGCAGTATGATCATACGCGACGTAGCATTTTGGTCTTTGTTGAGCTTTTCACTTTGGCAGCTACTTCTTTACACGAAGTATCAATTGTTCACGAACTGCATCGGCTTTTCTGCTTCTCTAATTTTGGCGACAGCGTTCAGAGTTGAAGCACTAACCTATCTAATTGCTATTCCGCTTATCCATATATTTTTTGCCTCAACTAAAGAATTGAGAAAAGCATATTACAAATTATTTTACGTCAGTGGTTTGATCCTGCTTGTTTTAATTTTTTCTTCACTCGCATTTAAAATTGATGTGATCGCCCAAATAGTTGATATCGTGTCTAAATATCAACCTTTTATCGAAATTTTGATTAGTTCTGATCCCCAGCGAACAGAGGCCCTGTCAGTGGCAATTTTTGGAAAATACGCCGCAAACTATTCAGAAGAATTTGTTGGAATATTTATCATAAGTGGTTTATTCAGTTTTCTTATTATCAAAATTATCACCGGGATTGGGGCGCCATTGTTGTTTTTTGTAATCGCCAAACCCACTGAGCATCGAATTAAAATCGACCGATCTACTCTACTCACCCTGAGCAGTTATTTTTTTGTTAACTTATCTATCGTCACCATTTTTATTTTTGTAACTAGGTATTTACCTGGTCGCCACACAATGATTCTCTCTCTCGTTGTGCTGATTTTCATATCCTTACTGGCCAAAAAACTTCTTTATAGCTCCTCAACGTGGAAACCATCTCTTATTCGTGCAGCCAGCTGTTCCTTGCTGATCTACTGCGCGGCCGATTCATACTATAGTTTTGGTTACAAAAAGACTTATATCTCTGACGCTGTTCAGTGGTTAGATCAAACCAGCCTTTCAAACCAGATTTTGCTAACCAACAATCACGCTATTGCTTACAACTCTGGCAGGGTAGAGAACTACGATCAGGTCCCTAGAAACTTAAGTGGTGAAGAAATACTCGATGTTGAAGGTGGCGCATTGCTAGTAGTTGAAATGAACTCATCGATGAATACGCTAATGGCGCAGTTAATCGATAATGGAGTTATACACTTCGAAATTGGCTTTCCTACTAACGATGAACCTAGAGTGGCTATCTATAGTAAAGCGCGAAATTAAAAGACCGCTACCATCGGCTAGGCTCCTCTCTTTTTGTTACCAGAACATCCTGCATAATGAGGTATTCCAAATCTGTGCCCATAAACATATTAAGCGCATCTTCTGGAGTACAAACGAGCGCTTCACCGGGTCGACTTAGGGCGGTATTCATCAATACGCCGTGGCCACTTTTTTCTTGAAACAATGTCAACAACTTGTAAAGCTCCGGATTGCTTTCCTCGGTAACGCATTGAGAGCGACCAGTTCCATCATTCGAACTTATAAATGGGTATTTACTGCGCCAAGGCTCCTTTACTTGCTGGCTAATGCACATGTATTCATCGCCATAGCTTTTTTCATAGAAGTCAGCCGACGTCGAATCCAATACGCTTGTCGAAAAAGGCCGCCAGTGCTCCCTGAATTTAATGCGTTTGTTGACGTTTTCGACAATACCGGGCTCAGTCGGATTCGCAAGTATGCTGCGATTACCCAGTGCACGTGGACCAAATTCCATGGGCCCTCTCATCCAGGCAACGACTTTTCCACTAGCTAATAATTGTGCCGCCTCAGCGAACGGATCCTCTAGCTCCTTCCAGTTCGGCTTCTCTGAATTCCTCTTACACGCATCAATACATAGTTTGTTGTTGAAGGTTGGTCCTAGGGACACATTTTTGAGCGGTACTAATCTGTCACCATTTTTTCTTGCAACATAGGCCGCTGCACCGACAGCGGTACCGGCATCGCCGCAGGCCGGATGAACAATCAGCTCTTTCACTAGTGGGTGATCGCATAGCCTCTTATTGAGTCTGATGTTCATAGCGCCGGTACCTGCAATTGCCAATCGGCCGCTTTCTTTTAAAACATCTGACAGATAACTCTCCATAATTTTTATTGTCATGTCTTCGTAGAGTTGTTGAATTGCTGCGGCGTAGTGAACATACGGGTCATCCGTGAGATTCCCCTCTCTTCTTGGTCCAAGCATTTCCACCAGCTTTTTACTAAAGTAATGACCTTTTAACTTGGCTTTATAGCGTCGAAGTCCGACAGTACTGATTAGTTTGGTGTTTACCTTAAACCTCTTACCGTCAAAACTAGCGAGACTAGAGAGGTCATACTTGTTTGGGTCTCCGTAAGAAGCCATACCCATGACCTTAAACTCGCCATCTAGTATTTCAAAACCTAAATAGTCAGTTAAGGCTGCATACATTCCACAAAGGGAGTCTGGGTTGTAGAATTCCTTTAGCCGTACTATCTGACCTTGATGGCCATAGCCAATAAAGACGTTAGAATATTCCCCCTTCGAGTCGAGGCAGAGAATTGCTGTTTTCTGATCGGTCTCATTGAGATGATAGACACTGCTAGCATGAGCCAGCTGGTGCCTTACAGGAACTACCTCAGCTGTCAGCTTTGGTATATGGAGCTTTTCCAAAAGACTGCCAAGTTCTTTATAGTAGCGCCGATAACGTCGATTGCCATTGATAAGGCTGTCTAAACTTCGATCAGGCGCATACCAATGCCGATAAGCGTAATGCCAGCGCGCTTTACTGAACAAAGAAATAGGCGCGAATGGTATCGCAACATAGTCGATATCTTGAGGTCTCACACCTGCGATCTGCAGTACCTGCCTTGCTGCAAGAAAAGGCCATTCTTCCTTGGCATGTTTTTTTCGAATCAACCTTTCTTCTTCAACAGCCGCGACTAGTTCATTGCCGATAAAAATGGCAGCAGCGGGATCATGCCCAACAGATCCTGATAGCCCTAAAGTTATTTTCGCCACGATTCTATGCTCGCCTCTTTTCGTGATACTGTTTTATCATCGGTGCAAATACTTGTTCGTACCGGCTTCCAATCCAATTCTTTTCAAAGCGCTTGATGTCGCTCATCGATCTTTTGCTCGACCACCATTTAAACCGGTGGCGCTGCATTGCATCTAAATCAAGAACATAGAGTTTGTCTTCTTGGAAAATAAAATTCGTCGCTTTCATATCGCCATGACTAATCTGATAGCTGTACATAATTTCAAAAAAATTCGCGAATGCAGTTATTAGCTTAGCCTCATCGACTTTCTCATTAGTGTCTTCTAACTGCAAAAGTAGGTTGTTGGCTTGTATTTTCTCAGTCAAAAAGTAAGAACGTCGCTGAAATACCCAATAAAGACGCTCCTCTAAAAACAGGTACGGGCGAGGGGTATGAATCCCCAGGAGACCTAACATAGAGGCATTTCGCCAACAGCGGTGAGCCCGTGATTCTACGAAGAGATGCTTGATTGCCTGCCGCACGCCAACAATGTTGTAGCGCTTGAGCACCATTGCTATGCCACATATGCTCGCTTGTACTACTGTAGTTGTATGGCCATCCTTGAGCATTTGGTCTTGTTTAACATAGCTATCAGGGTTTTTTGTAAACGCGCGAAAATCATGCTCTTGCAAGGTTCGGTCGTAAACCGAATGGTATGTCGCGGTTTTCGTCTTGCAATTGGCCGAGGTCGAGCGAAACACTTTTTTCTCAAAATCACAAAGGCGCTGTATCCGCAAACTCTGAACACGCGGCCGAATCTTCGCTAAATCCGCTGAACAAAATTCCTTATAGTCAGCTTGATAGGAATCAAGCATCAAGTCGGTATGAGCGTCGAAACTGACTGGAAATTGAGATATAAAATCAGCAATATTTTCTAGCCTTCGATACTTTTGGAGCGGCTTGCTAAGTCGATGCACATCACCGCCGTCAACTAAGTATAGCTGGTCCTGAAACAGCATGTAATTACCTAGGTGCATGTCTCCCTGCCACAACCCAGTGTTATGACAACTGCACAGCGCATTGAAGAGCAAAGACCAAACTTTTTTGCCTTCTGAAGATGTTACTGCTTTTTCGTTGGCGAAGTAGTCGGCAAGGTTTATTCCTGTTTCGAGGTATTCGATTAAAATAACGGCACCTGAGCCTTTAATACTGTGCTGGCTAAGAACCTTTGGTGAGGCAAGTCGATGCTGCTCAAACTCTTGCATACCAGCTAATTCTTTATTCAGTTTTCTTTTCCACGCCTGTGGGTGGAAAAACAACTTAGCGACTACCTTTTCCCCGTTCATGCTTGCGACTGCTGTAAGCCTTTTACCAGGAAGGATTCTGAGGATATCTAATATTTCAAGATCAACTTCTACCCCGTTATCTAAAAGAGATACAGCACACGGGGTAGGCACATTACGGCCGAGTTTAACTAGGTCCTTGCTGGCATAGCCCATTAGGCTGGTTCCTGAGCTGGATTTTCTTTACGGTATAACTTCGTTGCCCGGGCGTTAACCGAACCCCAAAACCCATCGGAATCAAGAAGGGCTTCGCGTAACGATCGGCTAGTGTAGAGTCGGATAAATCGATACAAATCACGGTTGCTAAGACCTATGTCCATCGCAGAAAAATAAAGCCCCGCGATATCCTTAATAACCCAGCGCTTCGCCAACCTGTTACTGATCAACGCTCGGTGCAAATCAATAAGAGAAACTTTAAGCTGGCCGTCTTGGGATCGGGCTGGGTGCAAATGAAAATGGCAAAGATAATAATCACGATGGCACATTCCAGAGGAATGCATTATCCGACTGACATTAGCCAATATCCGAATTAGCTCAATCTTGATTTTAAATTCAGGTTTGTGCTTGTGCCACGATTTACAGTAGTCTTCCAGCGCAATAGTGTCACTCAGCTCTTCTGTAACGATAAACGATTTTAGCCGAGCAGGGTTGAATCCCTGCGAACTAAATGCCACAGGTGTCATCGTATCTATGTCTAGCTCGACTAGTTTTTTTATCGCATCCCATTCATTTCTAGCGCCTATAATTGGTAATCTTAGCTGGACGATATCTTTGAATATTTCTCGCCAACCAATACCGAAATGGATCTTTGCGAAGTAATACCTATCGATAAATTTGAAGCGCAGCGTGCGCCGAGACTTTACTTCTCTATATATTTCTCCTTCTAGTTTACTTACTTCGGTGAAAGAATTTTTATCGTGCCAGACGGCTTCAAACTGGGGCGCTAAATATCTCATGACTGCAGAACCATCTTGTCTTCAATCATCGCTACTTTTCTTTCTTCTATTTTCTTAGCATTAGCTTCTATGATGTCAGCGGCAGCTTCGGGCATTGTGTACAAGTTTTCGTTCTTTCCGTATTCAATTCCCGCACTAGACCAACTTGCAGAACCCAACGCTTCAAGCATATTCAACAGCTTCTCATTTAATTTCTTTTGTTGAAAGGGGAGAGGACAGACCTCACCGGATTTGGCTTTTTCAATATGAAACGCATAGCCGCAGCTTGCTGTGGTTAAAATTGGCAGCCCAGCAATAGTTGCCTCAAGCAATACATAGCCAGCACTTTCGCTATAGGCTGGATGCAACATAATGTTTGCTGCTTGTAGCATCTCTGGCACATCGTCTCGACCCGAGAATATTGTAACTTGTTCAGTTAAACCTAACCTGCTGGCAAGCTTTACGAAGCGATTAGATTTATCCTGTCCAATGAGCAAGTAGTGTATGTCTTTTTTTAGCAAAGGAGGCAACGCAGCGATAGCTTCTAAGGACCTATCCACGCCTTTAACTCTAAATCCAGATCCGATCTGAAGTATAAGAATTGTCTCATTAGAAACTCCAATTTCTTTTCTTATGTGTTCGCCGATTTTAGGATCACGTCTATCTACTTTTCTATCTTTCGAAATTCCTGGAGGCAATTCGTGTATTCGAGATTCACAACCGGGGTAGTAATGACGAAATGCGCGCTGTTGCTGGGGCGATAGAAGCAATATTTCGGTTTGACTTGCATCATCAAATACAAGCCGTTCATATTCTTTAAAGTGGCGGTATCTGCCGGTGTATTTATAGTAGGCGGCACGCTGATTCTCTGCTTTTTCCAAAAAACATGGGTCCGCTGCAAAATAGACATCTAATAAAGGCATTTTGTTAAAGCCCACCACACAAGTACGACTAGCTGAACCCAAAGTGGTTTCGATCCATTTCGTATAACGCTTATAAAGACTAATTCTACTGAACGCCTTTACAGGAACCAGAATGACATTCAACTTGGCAGGAATGTCACCTTGCCAACTTAAAGTGTATACGTCTACCTCATTTCCACGCGCGAGAATTTCCTGAGCAATTCGAAGGAAATCTCTTTGTTGTCCCCCGTAAGGAAAGTAAGAATATATAAGGAAGCTAAATTTCACTATTGCTTACTTCTCATTCAATAACCTTTCGAATTGCTGCCATACATGTTCAGGCCTATGCGAATAAAAACATGCCGGTGTTACAGCAAATGGTTGGTCTTCAAATTCATCTGTTATCCCTGGTCCGCTGTAGGTACATACTTTTTTTACACAGGGCGCACAGTTCAAATTAGAATTTAGGTGTAATTGCTTGTGCCCAAATGTTCCTGACAGCCCAGGATTAGTCGGCCCATACAGTGATACGGTCGGTTTCGCCAATGCAGCGGCCAAATGTCCTAGGCCTGTATCAACGGCTATAACTCCAGTGGACCGATTAATTTGAGCAGCTAATTCTGATAACGACTGTTTGTCTAAAACTTTTGCGCTGGGATTGTCTCTAGCTATAAATTCAGCACGCTGTCGCTCTTTGTCATTACCCCAGGGTAACAAGACTTCAAAACCTGATTCTTTAGCTATGTGAGCTAAGTGACGCCAGTAGTGCTCAGGCCAGTGCTTGGTACTCCACGTAGTGCCATGCAGAAATACCACGCGCTTAGCGGAGTCGGTCGCGATGGATGGAATTATGCGATTTACGTCGAGGCCGTAATCTACTAATTGGGGGTCGTAGCTATACTTTAACGCTCGCGAAAAAAGCTGCCGAACTCTATCAACAGCGTGCTCAGTCCAAGGAACTGAGTACACCTTGTTGTAGAACATTGTCGCCATTGGCTCTCGGATGGTTCTGTCGCTTAGACCAATAGTGAGGCCTTTTGAAAGGCGGCTGATTATTCCGCTTTTAACCAACCCTTGAGCGTCAATAATAAGGTCGTAATGAGTATCTTGCAGTGATTTCTTGAACGCTCGAAATTCGTGGTTAAAGTAAGTTTTAACTATATTCTTTCGCCAGCGCCGGATAGCGACTGGTATTACTTTGTCTACGGCCGGGTGCCAGCCCGGCACTTCCACAAAACTTTCTTCGACTACCCAGTCAAAAGTAATATCTTTGCGTGCTCTGTGCGCATCCGTCACCGCAGGGAGAGTATGAATAATGTCTCCTAGGGAGGACACTTTGACTATGAGAACACGCAAATGACAAATCCTTTTCTAGGTCAGGTCCAATAGTCGGTTGACTGATTGTGAAACAAGGGTTGGCTGAATATCCTTAAGGCAGCGTAGATGGCCTAATGGGCACTTGCGTTGAAAGCAGGGGCGGCATTCTATTTCTGTTGTGATCAATTCTACCTTTTCTGCCAGCGGAGGTGTAAATTCTGGCGACGTTGATCCATATATTGCAATAACAGGGACATTCAGTGCAGCAGCAACATGCATAAGCCCAGAGTCATTGCTCACGCAGGCTTGGGCAAATGAAATCAGATCAATCGCTTCGGCTAAATTCGTCAGCCCAGCAAGGTTTTTAAATCTATGTGAATAGCCTTCATCGATTTGGGAAGCGATCTTATTGCTTATCTCGGAGTCGTTGGTTGATCCAAACAGCCAAATTTGCGCCCCTGACGCCAGCCTCATATTGCTAAATTTGGCAAAATGCTCGGCTGGCCACTGTTTTGCCTCCCCAAACTCCGCTCCCGGACAAATAGCTATTATCGGTTGATCAAGATCCAAACAGTATTTGTTAAGACTAAAAGACGTAAGCTCATCGTCAAGATGAAATTTGGGCGGCTTAATATTAAGCAATGGCTGTTCAGATTCTGGCTCAGCAAGTGCTGCAAACCTTTGCACCATAAGCGGAAATTTTTCTTTGTCCAACTTTCTGCAATCGTTAAGGAGTGGCACCCTCCATTCACCGCGCCAACCGACTCTTCTTGGTATGTTCGCGTGGTAGGGAATAAGCGCTGATTTAAATGAGTTGGGTAAAACGATAGCCGTTGTAAAACCCTGCCCCTGCAATGATCGACCTATCCTTCTTCTCTTAACAAGTCCCAGCTCACCATGACCCAGAGAAAGGCTTCTACTGTCCCTGACTTCAGGCATCCGCGCCAATACCGGTATAGCCCATTCTGGAGCCATCACTGTAATATCACAGTCAGGATGATTTTGCTTGAGACGAATGAACAACGCCTGAGCCATTACCATATCGCCCACCCAAGATGGACCTATTACTAAAAATTTTTCCTTCTCTGGTTTAATCATCGCGGGCAATAGCTAACCTGCTGTTCCATATTACGTTGGATTCATAGAAAGGATAACAATGTAAGTTATGGTATCTAATCATCTATTTATTGTTGTCTGGTGAAACTCTCAAAATCTCGTTTACAGTCGTTGTTCCGGCCGCTACTTTTTGAGCCCCGCTTAAGCGTAAACTCAGCATCCCTTCTTTGTATGCTTGTTTTCTAAGGCCAGGTAAATCCGCTTTGTTCTCCGTGAATTCTTGCAAGGTTTCAGTGAATGGCATTACCTCGTATATTCCTTCACGCCCCCTATAACCGGTATTGCGACATTCTAGACAGCCTACAGATTCAGCCGCGTTCTTGGGCAATTTTACTTTCCACGGCCGTGTAATTGAGTCCCAAACCTCTTGCTTGACATCCACTTTCTGTTTGCAATATGGGCAAAGCACTCTCACTAATCGCTGCGCCATTACTCCAACGACAGTAGCCTTGATAAGATATGAAGGTACTCCCAGTTCTAGTAAGCGGGTAATTGCCGAGGGGGCATCATTAGTGTGTAAGGTGGTGAAAACCAAATGTCCGGTAAGTGAGGCCTGAATCGCCATTTCAGCTGTCGCCAAATCTCTGACCTCGCCAATCATAATGATGTCTGGATCTTGCCGCAGCAGTGCCTTTACCCCATCCGCAAAGTTTAGATCGATGTTCTCTTGCACCTGCATCTGATTGAAGGTGTCCTCAACCATCTCTATTGGATCTTCTATTGTGCAGACATTCACTTCTTCAGTAGCAAGGCTTTTTAGAGTCGAATAAAGTGAAGTAGTTTTTCCACTTCCTGTTGGGCCTGTAATAATAACGATGCCATGATTGTTACTGATTATATTGTTCCATCGAGCAAGATCATCCTTGGCCAGTCCAAGTTCTTCAAATGGTTTAAGTAAAACCTCAGGATCAAAGATTCTCATTACCAACTTTTCACCAAACGCTGTGGGTAAGGTAGAAAGCCTTAATTCAACTTCGTTTCCCTTTGGGCTTTTGGTTTTTATCCTACCGTCTTGAGGCCTACGCTTTTCTGCAACGTTCATTCTACCAAGAATTTTTAGTCGACTGGTGACAGCGCTGAGTACTTGCATTGGTAACGCGTAGACTGTGTATAAAACACCATCAATGCGGAATCTAACGTTTCCCTGTTCTCGTCTTGGCTCAATATGAATATCACTCGCCCTTTGTTCGAACGCGTATTGAAGTAGCCAATCGACAACTTTGACAATATGCTGATCATTAGCTTCCGGATCTTTTAGTTTTCCAAGCTCGAGCATTTGCTCCAGATTGCCGATCCCCTTCTTGTGAGTTCCGCTTGCTGATGCGCCTCTAATAGAATTTGAAAGGCTATAGAACTCTGTCGTGACCCGTTCTATTTCCACTGGGTTTGCGACAACTCGCTTTATTTTCTTCTGGGAAGTATGGGAAAGGTCGGTCTCCCACGAATTAATATAAGGTTCCGCACAAGCGACAGTAACTTGAAATGCGGTGACTGCGACCACCAGAATTTTATGTCTTTTAGCAAAGGCGAAGGACATCACCTGAGTTACTTCAGCAACGTCTATTTTGAGTGGATCAATTCGATAATAGTTCTGACCACATTGCTTACTAAGCTCCATAGTCAAAGATTCGATATCTAGAACGCGGCCGGCAGAAAGCTTATCTTCCAGCCCTAAGCCTGCAAGATAGTGCAATATGTGGTGGTCACGTTCCTCAGGCTTGCGTCTATTGTTGATGACAAACTCGAGGTCTTCTTGGCTAATTCGCCCGGAAGCTAAAAGCTCATTCAGAAAGTCTTTTAGATCAAGTGCTGCGTTACTCCCTTGCGCACTGTTGGTCTGTCCCTCGATAACCGCCATCGATCTGTTTCCTAATAAGAACGTCTAAACGGAAATTGATAGACGCTGCTAGCTAAAGCAGCCAGTTTAACCTCGCGATGGGTAAAAACAAAGATTTGGACCAAGAAAGTGCATCATTGGCGCAGTGATTGAGCCAAACGTAGAGAGCCCAGAGGCTTTAAGCTACTCTATTAGCTTAATCCACTCACCTTCTTTTGGGTTGCCGCCAGGATAGTAGCCATTTAAAAGCCTCAGAGTTTCTTCTGGATAATTTGCTATTTTGCTACTCTGAGCCACTATAGCGAAATCAAAGAACTCGCTTGCTTGTACGTACTTCAGTTTTAACTCTGTTCCAGCCACCACCTCACCACGTTGAATTGATCGGAAAGTCCTAATAGTAGAAAGTAACATATCATCAATTTCATCTATCGATGACTGATCAGTAATCTCGCCCCGAAAAACGAAAGCACGTGGTCCTAGATAGATTACTGCAACTCTTTCTGTATTCCCGTTTTCTAAGAGATTTGTTCCTGTGTGACCTAGGAGCCTATATTGGTCTAATGATTCCGATTTCTGAAGGTTGCTAATACCGACCGTATCTTTTAAGAAAACGCGCGGCTCGATGTTTTCTTGTAAACGCTGGGTTTCAATCCGAAAGTTGCCGACATTGTGAGCACTTGCAGTTACCGTAGTTGTGGTTTCAGTAACCTCCCAATCATCAGGAAACAAAACGGTATAACCCAGCAAGGCTTGATAGTAGCGGTTGCGTGCATCTTGGGTTTGTGAGGCTTGGCTAGCCCCTATTATCAATCCGTCTATTGTTTGTCTAAATTCTGTGTTGTCCGTTTCCCTAATCTCAACATTGTCCAGACCGGCGACCGAGGCAATAGCTTCTTGTAATCGAGTATCATTTCGTGGATGAGTAGCGAACAATCCGTGGTAGCCGCTGCCGCCGTTATTAACCCTTTTGTTAAAATCTTCTTGGTTTTTTAGAACAGTTACAACATTGATCATGGCAGTTGGATCGTATCCTGCTTCTTTGATATATTCTGCTCCAAGACTATCCGCCTCGAGTTCATGCTCTCTGCCAAACCCACTCAACCCTGTCTGCGCCCAAATAGAAGCTACTTCGCTGATTTGAGATCCGGCATAATTGCTTCCGGTTGCTACCGCAGTCACTACCCCCCCTACCTGCGCAACAGTCCTTGCCAGTGTTCCTCTTGCTTGCTGTTGCACCCCGTGACGTGCAGTGATATGTCCAATCTCGTGTGCGAGAACCGCAGCCAGCTCAGCCTCTGTATTCATGAAAGTAAGCAAACCGCGGTTAACATAAACATAGCCTCCAGGCAGTGCAAATGCATTAATTTCGGGACTATCAATAATACTGAATGTATATTCTAAGTTAGGACGATGGCTGACCTTGGCGACTTTGTTTCCGACTCTTCGCACGTATTCCAATAATTTCTCATCTTCAAATAATGGCATGCTAGATAATACTTTTTCGTGTTCCTCTTGGCCGATTCTCTTTTCTTTTTTCTCAGTCATTAAGACTAAATTAGCGCCTCCGGTAGCCGGGTTCACGGAACACGACAGTAACATCGTGGAAACTAATCCGCACAAAAAAAGCTTTCTAGAAAGCTGACTTATTACTGCGAATGACGCGATAATTTGTGGACAAAGACTGTAAAAACTAGTCATGGTGATCCCCGTATCTTTCATTAAATGCGCAGCTAGCTGCCCTTAACAAATCCTTTGAGTTGATCTGCCAGTCGCGAACAGGCGTTCGCTTCGACTCGAGCAATAAGTGGTATCGGAATCACCAGCGCCGGTAAATATGATTGCCCTGAGGCATCAGTATTGATCGTGCCAACGTTCGTAAATGAGCCTACATCCCATATTCTCGCGTCAAAGTTGGAATCGTCTTCCCAGGTACCAAACCCAAAACATCCGGCACCGCCTGGCCCGACGGTGCACGATATTGATCCTGTTCTGCCTGATGTCTCTGTAAACCCATCAACCCAAACTATATAGCGGATACCAAATTCACCCATTCTATCTGCCACCACATCTTCTGCCATCAACTTAGCCAGATCTTGAGTTCGAAGCGGCGCTGTTCTTGGCTCAAACCACGGAAACATAGCGTCTATAAACTCTTGTTCAGGTATGATATTTAGTGCGTTATCTCCTCGCCCCATTTTTTCGCCAACGCATTCGATAAATTCTGACCTGGTTTCATAGTCGCTTGCTTGGCGTCGCCCCAAAACCACTACCGTTTCGTCACTCGTAATTCCTGTTTCACCTTGCCTGAATTCATCTACTGTGGTGCTAGTACAAGAAGCCATAACGCTTAGCGCAATCAACAAACAAGACTTGATATAGCCTTCAGCAAATACTCGATAAGGGTTCATCTTTTCCTCTCTTGACTGGGCTTCAGCCTCATTGCTGTTCAAGCCAATCTCTAACTTCTGGCACGTCGCCAAAACTTAATGAAAAAGTAGAGGCTAGATCTCTTAGCGCAACAACAGCAGCATCGTTAATCGCGCCTTCTACAGTTCTAAACGTTTCTGTTGGGCTCTTACCATATGACGTAACCACCCAATCGGCAATGTAATCGCCCTGAACGGTAAGCAGCCGCATATTGTATTTTATCCATACTTCATAGACGTCCAATTTTGTTTTCGCAGGCAAGGCTAATTGGAACTCTTCGATTGCAGGAGCAAATATGGCATCCACGCCGGCTGTTTGTGCTTCTTCCATACTTTCTACGAAAATTACCTGCTCAAACATTGCTGGGGTTATCGAATTGAATAACTCTATATGGGAGGCACCACTTTCAATATTGAATTCTTCTGATCCTGTTTCAGTGTATTCAAGGTAAGCAAAGTCCCGCAACGCTTGATCGTAATACACCGCCACAGAGACAGGCATCTTGCGAATATTTGGTGTCGGGAATTCACCCTCTATTACTACGTTATTAACGCCGCAGTTGGCGAGTAACAAAGCGAGCACGGATACGAGACCAGTTTTATTAAGTAGTTTATTCATTTTCCTTTTAACTCTATTGAACCCAAAATCATACGGCAGAGCCTTTAAAGCGTCCAAGCCAAGCTATCTGAAATCATTAAGGCCTACAAATGTACCACCATTTCGCGATGTCATCTCGCGCATTAAGGTCGCATAGCGATAAACACTCTGTCTGAACCTAGCAGGCTGGGCAAAAATAACAGGAAAGCCAATCCCATGAATTCTGACTAGTCTGTTGCCATTTGCATCTTCCACATTGATTCTGTCGATGGTTTGCAGCACATTGCGAATAGACCCTCCCGGCTGAAAATCATCGCCAAGTACATAGATGCTGATTTTTTTGTCCGGCGCATAAAAGGTACTAATAGCACGTGTAACGCCTTCCACAGGGCTGCTGTTGCTATAGGGTTGCCAATTGCGCAAGGTTGCTATAATTCGGCTTCGGGTCGATGGTGTATCGGGCATCCACTTGCCTGCATAGGAATTGAACATATAGTCGCCCATGTCATTCATTATCTGAATCCCCTTAACTTCGGGGTATACATCAAGAGTATCGCCAATTACCCCAAGCATTTTGTTCCAACTTGGGTTGTTGAACATGCTGCCCGAGGTATCAATAATGAAGATAATATATTCACTGTCTACAGGCACACCGCCAACAGCATTGTTTTCCGGCGCAGTGCTATTAGCTAATAAGCGCTGCATTTCCTCAGTCATTGATTGCTGGGCAATAGCCAATTTGCCGACTTCGTCAATAGTTTCGTCAGATAGTTCGGTGGAAGTCTGATAACGCCCTTCGATATCACTCAAGTCACGGCGCAGGCGCGCTACGCTGTCATCAAGCGATGACAATTGTTCATGCTTGGCATTAAGCTCTCGATTCAAGACTGTAGTTTCTCCGCGGATTGCAAAGAGGGCTTCCTGCAATTCCATAACCCTGCCTTCTGGAGGAACATCGACGATTTCCAAAGTCACTGGGTCATTGATCTTGGTGATTATTAGTAAAATAATCATTGCCCCGAAGCCGCAAGATGCGACATCCAAAAACGAAACCGTAAAAGAATCACTGTCGGCTCGTTGACGCCTCATGACTTACTCTTTTTTAGACGGAAACTGCCGCTATTTTGATTTATTAATTTGGTTGGGTTCATAGTTTATTAACCTAGTGCGTTGTCTAAGGCCAATCTTTCGAAGGTGTCAAAAAAGACCCACTCGAATACTGCGCCAATTCCCAAAATACCGCTGACGCAGAAGGGTCGCCTTCCAGCGGCATTAATATGATATTGACAGGCACTCCTCTGGGCAACTCAGTCACGGCGTCCTCAAACAAGTCTGCTCGTTCATCTGGGGTCACTAATCCATTAGGATTACTACGATCATTGAGCGTTGGAAGACCATCGGTTATCAGAAATATATTGTCAGGTGGCGGATTCATATTAGCCACACCGCGAAAAACTTTTTCCATATTTGTGCCGTTATTAGGGACTGTATTGTCGACATTAATAATAGCCTGGTTCAATTGATCTCGATCAGCCACTTCTAACCATTGAGCTTCGGTCCCCGGAATAGCACTGGTGTAACTGTCACTAAAGGACCAAATTTGATACCGACTGGTGATAGGTAACTGAGTACTTATCCAGTCAACGGTTTTAACAACGCGCCGCCATTTCGGCGCCTGCTTCTTTTGGGCAGCCGGTAAGTTTCTGGTTCTAATAATATTAATGAGCGTGCTATCGAGCATACTGGTGGAGCTGTCGACTAAGATAAGTATGCGTTGGCCGCCTAAGAAAAAGCCTGACAGATATTGACGATTTCCGTCTCCAACAAACTGTCTCACATTGTTGCCTTCCTGTTCGAATGCATTCGCCTGCAGCCTGAGTAATTCTTCCTCAAGTGCTTTAATATCTGAGCGCAGCTTCTCAACGCTTTCTACGCTGGCAATACTTGAGTTTTCTAATGCGGCCAATTCTTCTAGAAATGTATCTATTTTCTCCTGAATCTCCCGCGCCAATCCTTGAGCTTTAACGACGTCGAAGGTTGTTTCTGACAGCGTATTACGAACCCTAACCAAGCCTTCTTCTCCTTCTTTAACTTCTTCCGCCAAAAGATTAATCTCGGCAGCTAGGATAGGATTAGAATTGTTCTTAGCGGTGATACTCGAGTGATCCATGATAAGAAAGATTAAAATCACAGCACCAAAACCGCAAAACATCACATCTAAGAATGCAAGGCTTAAGGGGGTGGAAATGCTGCGAATGGATTTTCTAGACATTTTGCACTTGGATCGCGGTCAAGGCTTCACCTTGAGTAGTGAATTGAAGCTTGTCTCCAAGACAAATTTTCTGCAGCCCTTTGACCGGTTTCAAGTTCAGATAAAATTCAAGTTTACCACCATCAATAAAAGCGCCATTACTATTGACTGAGATCTCCCCAAGCAAAGAAGGTAAATCGCCGGCGGCAACATTAATACTGTTGGCATTAGCCACCCGCTCTGTAGTGACTGTGTTGCGAATCTGAATACCATTGAGTGCAACAGCCCTATTTTGAAACACAAAATGTGTCGGCACTTCGCTTGTACCTAATTCAGTCTTATCAGCGGGACTAGCTACTACAGCTCCCGCGGCAATGGCTAAGGATCGAACTAGATGAATTTCGTCGCTGTGAGTTACTATTTTTTTAGCATGCCCTAGGCAGGCTTCAATTATCGCGTCGTCTTGTAATACTTTAACCGATTTGAAATGAGGCAGGCTTGCCATATAGCCAGGTAATGACGCTAAGTCTTTATTAAGAATGAGGCTAGCGTAGCCACCCGCAAGTAGAGGTTCAAGCTCTTGGTTAATCTTCTTGTAGTGACCTTGTAAACTCGCAATAAGGCCTTCTTTGGGCATTTTCGCCACGTGCAAGGCATCTCTGGTTTTCAACTCTAATACCAAGTTGGTCTGGGAGTCGTCGTATTGACTAAGCCAAAGAGGCATCTGGTTGTATAAAAGCTGCTCGTACTCCGCGTTATGTTGAGGATTAAAACGGCATTGTTGGATAAACGAGTCGGTCGCTTGTTGCATCATCAAACTGATGAAGTTTTGGCTGCCAACGCCAGGTATTTGAACAACCGATTCAGAAGTCAAAAGACCATTGCTTAAGGTTAGCTTGGTTACAACAATTTGATGGAGTTGAAAATCAATAATCAAGGACGGCGTACTGGCGCTGGCAGCAACACCAGCTGCCAGACCCGAGTCAACGACTCCTATAGGATTAATAGGGCTGTGTTTGGCTAAACCCAGAAGTATAGCCAGCTGCTGCGAACTAAAGCTTCCAGGCACCGCAAGCACAACATCAGATTCTATTTCGCCTATTTCTGCGAGGTGTAAGAGATGAGCGAACGCGATATCTGCGGTATGCCGCAGATGATTACCGTGATTTAGCGGCTCCATGCTGAGGTCGTGCCAGTACTTATTATAGCTTTTTGTCGGCTGCAGTCGCGCTTGTTGTTCTGCACGCTCACCAAGTACAAGTTCATTGCCAACCACCAGAGCAAATCCGGGACTTCTAGCGACGATTCCACTATGATCGCCAACTTTAATTGCCCCGTCGTTAAGTTCGATAATTTTCAAGGCCATGGCTATGCCCTCTCGGGGACCTGTAGGTTACTGATTAATTTTTCATCACAGTAGTGCTGACAGTCTAGCACCAGCCGATCCTGCAGCAATTGCAGCTGGTACAAGATGAACGTCAATATAATGCTCACAACTAAAGCAACAAAAGTTGAATTAAATGCGACTCCCAGGCTCGCTGTCACCCCTACGATATCTCCGGCAACTGCCTGATAAGCCTGACCTAAGGCTGTACCGATGCCACGAACAGTCCCCAAGAAACCTATAGAGGGGATAGCCCAAGCAATATAGCGCACGATCGAGAGCTCGGTTTCCATACGATCAGCCTCTGACTCACAGGTGTCTTTTACAATAGTTGAAACATCTTGAATACTTCGCGTACTTTGAAAGCGTTGTAAGCCTGCCAATAACGCGCGTGGAAGTAAGTACTGCTTTTCGCGCTCACCCAGGGCTTGAACTGGTCTGGCATAGTTTCTTGCGTCTTCTGGCAGAATACTCATGCCATCTGACAACTGAATAAGTGTCTGGTCCAACAGCGCACGTTGCCGAATAGTTTGTTGCGTTTTCATGCCAATAAGAGCGGCTGCCCATATAAACAGAATAATGCAGGTTTCTTGCTCAAGATCTTTTAGGATAATATAGATTGACCGTTCTGGAACAAAGTCGGGATTTGACTGCTGTAGGAAGCTCTGCTGCTCCTCAATCACTTCAGCTGTAGGTCGAATTACTGTCACATAAGCTGCATGTACGACAATAAGCGCAACGATAAGAGGCACTAATTGCCACATAGCCTCTGATAACAAACCTTTCTTCATACTCAACCCTTTTCTAATTTATGAGCCCCGCATTTGAGGCGAGCAAAAATCCCTTATTCGCTATATATTCGCGGGGAAAGACACGCCCAGATCCTGAGATATCTCTTCTGTAGGGATGAATCGCCCCGCTGATTCGGTGTCTTCGCCTTGTGGCGGTTCGACCGGTTTAGTATCGTTCACCTCCTCTTCATCAACGAGCAAGTCACTGCTCGCTGCAGAATCATCAGTTTCCACAGCAGTGGTGCCAGTAGAAGGAGTAGCGACAGCGGTTTGCTCTTGTGCCATTACGTTAGCACTAGCCAATACAAACCAGACCGAGCAAAGTAGTATAAGATTCCGCACTATCACTTCTCATTACTCCTAATTAATCTTCCTAAT
>JBLHVT010000040.1:0-27644 GCA_047628735.1 Glaciecola sp. | reverse complement strand
AGAGCAATTCCTTGCGCGCCCCAGTCGAGAAATCCCGCGAACCATATATCTAAAGCTATATTGAGGCCATTCAGAAACAGCTGCACGACTAGTAGCTGTCCGCTGTTGCCCAGACCTATGAGCAGGCCCATAAGTGCAAACGTGCATAAAGTAGCTGGGGCACCCCATATACGGATTGAAAAATAACTTTGCGCCACTTGTTCGACTGACTCGCTTCCATTGAGCATGGAAAATGCCGCTTGCTTGATCGGCCACTGCAGCAATATAAGAATTAGCCCAAGGCATACGGCGAGCAATATAGATCTCGCCAAAATCGCCCTAACCTCTTCCTGGTCGCCGGCACCATTCGCTTGAGCGGCAAAGCCGGTGGTGCCCATACGCAGGAACCCAAAACCCCAATAGACAAATGAGAAAATCAACGCCCCAAACGCAATAGCGCCTAAATCTTGCGCCGTGCCAACGTTTCCAATAACCGACGTGTCTACTAGCCCCAACAAAGGCACAGAGGCATTGGCCAATATAATGGGCCAAGCCTTCTTCAAGAGGTAATCGTAGCTAATACTTTGGGGTGCTAACATCTAGTTTGCTTCTGAGAAAAATTTTCACTTCCGAGGGATAACCTTAGCAAGTACACTAAAAGCTAAAGTAGCACTCAATTAACTAAAACCCATCAACAAGGTTAAGCAATGATTTTACTTCATCACCTACGCATAGGTCGTTCTATTTTTACGGTATGGCAATTGGAAGAGTTCGGCGTTCCATATGATTTAAAAGTCTACCACCGCGACCCAGCAACGTTTAAGGCACAGGACGATTTGAAAGCCGTTCATCCTTTGGGCAAATCCCCGGTGATCGAAGACGGTGAAATAATGCTATCGGAATCCGGCGCTATCACCAGTTATCTATTAGAAAAATTCGATCAGGAAAACAAACTTTCTCCCCCTCGATCAGACTTGGCTAGGTGGGCAAAGTATACTCAATGGCTGCACTATCCAGAGGGCTCTGTGTTTCTGCCATTGTTAGTGAAAATGCTACTTGCACGCTCCGGCCAAGATCACGTCGCGTTCACCCCCTTTAGTGAAAAAGAGATCAAGTTACATTTGGAGCACATCGCCGCTCAACTAGGTGACAATGAATTTATCTTAGGCGATGAGTTTAGCGCCGCGGATTTTGGCATAAGCTATGTCGTCTCTATGGCAAAACGCCTTGGTGTGCTTGACCCTTACCCGACTTTAAATGCCTATCAAGAACGAAATCTTTCTAGACCGGCTTATCTTAGGGCCATAGAACGTGCGGTTGAATAAGAGATGATTTGACGGAAAATAGCGGTTAGACTAGCCTTTATCAGCCGCTTATTTGACGGCAAAAAAAATTTCGACACCACTTAAGCGGAATTGTTTTTGACTTTTTTTTTGACGGAGCCATCAAAGCATAACGACAGCGGATACAAGTGCGAGGTGAGGACAATACTATGACCGAGTCTAATTCCACTCAACAGACAATACGGCCCGAACCTGGGCTGCTTGAAACAAGCGTCAATATATTTAGCTCTCCAACAGAGGCGTTTCGCGCCTTACAAAAAAAACCGACAAAACTCTTCCCCCTTCTCCTTGTTCTAGTTTTCAATGCCTTAATGCTTACCTGGTATTTCAGCATAGTTGATTATAGCTGGTTTGTAGACGACATACTTAGCGCTCAGAGTTTCAGCGAAGAAGAACGGGCAGATGCTAGAGAAGGCATGATGGCCTTGTCTATTAACACGTTTGCCATGTTTGGCGTTTTAGGAGGATCGGCCGCGATTATCGCAATCAATCTACTTCAAGCGGCTTATTTAAGCTTAGTTGCCGCTCTACGGGGGGATGAGTATAAATTCCCACATTGGTTTTCGTTGGCATGCTGGGCTGGACTGCCAATGCTTCTCACTGTTGCCGGTTCTATAGTGACAATACTGCTATCTCCGAACGGTCAATTAAGCCCCTATGATCTTGATCCGTTAACCCTTTGGAATTTAGGGGTTGTCTCCACCAACACAAGTGTCCAAGCTTTGGCTCAATCGCTTAGCTTAAGCACTGTTTGGGGGATCAGCTTAATGGTCTTTGGCTATAGGCAATGGACCCAAACCAGCTGGCTTCGCGCAGCCATTACCGTTCTTTCGCCTTACCTGTGCGTATTGGGCATTTGGGCTGTTTTAGCATTTAGTTAAGATTAACTGTGTTAATTTTATTCGATAGACGAGATTTGGAAGTAACTTTTCCCTCTGTATTACGTCTAACTACTCAGACAGCATAATAAATGGACGTTTGGTCATGGATTCCAAAAAAATAGGCTTAATCGGCCTTATCGCTTGTGTTGTGATAGCCCTGCCTTTTGTTAATCGCACTGTCTTCGGCACAACCGCGAAAGAAGTCAATGTCTCAACACTGTCACAACGAGTCATCAGTCCCTCTATTTTGGCGTCGGGCTTCTTAGCGCATGAAGAAGAAGTCATGCTCAGTTCCGAGGTTATCGGAAAAGTGAAAGACCTTTATGTTGAAGAAGGCGATGAGGTCACCCAAGGCCAGCTTTTACTGCAAGTTGATGATATCAACTTCATCGCCAGCCTGGAGCAGGCCCAGGCTAGCGTTCGTATCAACACCATCGATATAGAACGCCAAGAAGTTAGAATCAAGAATTTGGAACGCCAGTTTGAAAGAAGCAAAAGTCTTCATGATAAAAACATGATTGGCGATGATGAATTCGATAACATCAGTAACCAGCTGGACCTCGCACGCATCGATTTAAAATCATCGCGAGAGCGCTTGACGCAGGTGGATGCACAGCTAGATCAAGTCAACGACCAGCTTAGCCTAACCAGAATAGTCTCCCCAATAAACGGCGTTATCACCAGCCTTGATATCAAAGTAGGTGAGACAGCGATCGCCAGTGCAACAAACATTCCCGGCTCATCGTTAATGACTATCGCCAATCCTGCCAGTATATATACGGAAGTTCTTGTCGACGAAGCCGACGTTGCTAATATTCAAATAGGGCAGCGCGCAGAGATTGTTGCAATCGCTTACCCTGATCAACCCATGCTCGGTGAAGTTAGATATATAGCCAACACCGCCAAGATAGCACCCGGGCGTCAGGGATTGAGTTTTACTGTTAAATTAGAAATCATTGATGCTGGCGATGTAGTGCTTCGTCCTGGCATGTCTTGCCGCGCCGAAATATTTACCCGTCAAGACCAAGAGGTCGCAGCTATACCTATCCAAGCCATTCTTTTTGAGGAAGATCGCACGGCCCTACGATCTGAGCATTTTATTTTTGTTAACGACAACGGGATAGCACGTAAAACCAAAATTGATGTAGGGCTGTCCGACGACGAATTTCAGGAGCTAATAAGCATCATAGATAGCAATGTCGAGATTATTGTAGGCCCCAATCAAGAGCTGCGGCATTTACTTGAAGGCGACCGCATCGATACCACACGCGTTGACTAATATCTCACCCCGTATGAACTGGCCCCAGCAATGGCACTAATCGAATTACAAGACATCACTAAGTATTATGAGATGGGCTCTCAGACCGTAAAGGCGTTAGATGGAATCACCATCAACGTAAATCAGAATGACTACCTAGCCTTTATTGGCACGTCAGGTTCCGGCAAATCCACCATGCTCAATATCCTAGGCTGCCTAGACAAGCCCACCTTAGGTCAGTACTTCCTTAATGGAAAAAACGTAGAGGCACTTGATCAGAACCAGCTTTCCGAGATTCGTAATTTGGAGATTGGCTTTATTTTTCAAAGTTTTAATCTGCTACCAAGGGCCAGCGCGCTCGGTAATGTCATGCAACCCCTGATTTATCGCAACATTAATTTAAGGCAGCGCAAAAAAATGGCTTCTGAGGCTCTGGCACGAGTCGGCCTTGCCGACCGGGTCGACCATCTACCAAACCAGCTATCCGGTGGCCAGCGCCAGCGCGTAGCCATCGCTCGGGCGCTGGTAACCAGTCCTTCAATATTGTTAGCGGATGAACCAACAGGCAATCTCGATTCTCGAACTACCGTCGAAATCATGCAGTTATTCGACGAACTCCACAAAGAAGGCCAAACCTTGATTGTGGTTACTCACGAAGGTGAAATCGCGCGTCACTGTCATCGCGTTGTAGAGATGAAAGATGGCAAAATATTCAGCGATAGCAGAACTCAAGAAGGGGTAAGCGTCTAATGATTTTCTCACTACTAGAGAGCTTTCGCTCAGCCTTTGCTTCGATTATCGCCCATGGTCTGCGTAGCTTTTTAACAACACTAGGAATAGTCATTGGCGTGGCAAGTGTTATTGCAGTGGTTTCAGTAACGCAAGGGATGAGCGCTTTTATTGGCGACACGTTTGCTTCCTTGGGCTCAAACAGTTTAACAATTGAATCAGACACTCCTCGCGAAGACCGAATGAAGGGTATCCGAGCACGACTAACGTCAGAGGATCTCGAATTAATTGAAAAGCGCGCAGAAGGTATCGCGCTCATTACTCCCATTTTGTTTGCCAACCGAACCTCGCAAATAAAGTTTGGGTCGCAGACCGCTTTCAGCCAGATAATGGGAACGACCTATGCGTTTCAAGACATCGCCCAGTACTATGTCGCACGAGGCCGATTTATTGCGCCGAGCGATAATTCAACCCGCCGCCGAGTAGTGGTGATTGGCAACAAGGTGCGAGAAAACCTAGATCTCCCCGCAAACCCTATCAACGAGTATGTAGAAATTGGTGGCGAGTGGTTCAAGGTCATCGGCCTGCTGGAAACTAAAGGTGATCTGATGGGCTTTAGCCAGGACGATATGGTTATGATGCCTTACACCACGATGGGGAGTCTGCAGGGCAATCAGGCACGAACTGATATACAGATTCAACTTAGCCTAGCTGAAGATGCTGACATTGAAGTGGTCACTGCGCAATTAACCTCGATTCTCAGGGATTCTCACGATTTGAAAGGCAATGAAGAAAATGATTTTGAAATCTCGACGTCAGAACAGCTGATGGAAACCTTTGATACTGTGATTAACATGGTGACAATCGTTATCGGGGGCATTGTTAGTATCTCGCTACTAGTTGGCGGAATCGGCATCATGAATATCATGCTGGTTTCGGTAACCGAACGTACACGAGAGATCGGTATCTGCAAAGCAATCGGTGCCAAGCGCCACCATATACTTCTGCAATTCCTCATTGAAGCACTGCTGCTATCCTTGTTGGGCGGCCTTATTGGGCTTGCACTGGGCTATGGCTTAGGCACACTGATTTCCAGCAGCATCCCCGGCTTTCCACCCGCTAGCATTCCTTTTTGGTCGATTGCTCTTGCCCTTGGCTTTTCAGGCTTTGTGGGTGTGCTATTTGGCATTCTGCCTGCTGCCAAAGCTGCTAACTTGGACCCTATTGACGCTTTACGATACGAATAAGGTTACATGCTGTCTATGATGGGACGAACCGCCGATGACTCGTATCACTTTATTGTGCTAGTCTCGGTTTCAAATTCACAGCAGACTTCTAAGCAGTAGCCTACTATCGTGTTTAAAAATGCAGCTGACCGTATACCGGTCCTTTTAATCTTGGCATTTAGTGCCGTCGACTTCCTCGTGTATTTCCTAGTAGAGAACCCTTATATTTTAGGGCTCTATTTTTATGTGCTTATAATTCCTAAATCTCAGGTCTGCGCTTGGAACCATCATCATCAACATACACCTACATTTAAGACCACAATCCCTAACCGGATTCTTGAGTTCTTCTATGCCTTACACACAGGAGTTACCACCAACCTGTGGGTGCTTCATCACGTGTATGGGCATCACATGAATTATCTTGACCAAACCCAAGATGAAAGCCGTTGGAAGCGAAAGAGCGGCCAACGCATGGGTGAGTTAGAATACAGCCTGAATGTAACTGCAACGGCTTACTATCGAGGCTATCTGGTAGGTAATAAATATCCGAAAGAGCAGCGCACATTCGTTATTTTTTCAATAATTACGTTCTCAATAGTTGCGCTTTTAGTAGCGTATAATCCAATACCCGGTTTATTAGTCTTTGCTCTACCAATGGTAATGGGCTTATTTATGACTGCTTGGGCGACTCATGACCATCACGCGGGGCTGGACACAGACAGCCACTTTGAGGCGTCGTACAACAACTTAAACCCTTGGTATAACCGACTAACCGGCAATCTGGGTTACCACACTGCACATCACTATAAGCAAGGAATTCATTGGTCTAAGTTGCCTAAGCTTCATGAGAAAATAGCCGATCAAATTCCTGACCATCTAATTGCTAGAAACCTGGTTTAAACGGGGCTTTAAACTAGGCTTTAGAATTAATTTAAACCGTTTCAAAAACCGTCAAATTGACATCATTTAAAAACCGGCAGAGCTTTCGCCGCTGCCGGTCTCAGTTTTATTGTTAAGCTAAACTGATAGCCAGTTCAAGCTACTTAACACTTAAAATATTAATGTCACTGTTAGTCGTCTCTAAATAAATTCTACCGCCGCCGCCATTGATATCTCCCTGACCGACAATATTGCCCCTATCATCCTCCTGAATAGTCAAAGGAAAGTCGGTGTAGATACGATAATCACCACGGCCTCGCCTGGAAACTTCTAAGTCCGCATAAATCGAAGCAGGCATGCTGCTAGGAATCCTCACGGTTACATCACCGCCCGCAGTTTCCAGCTCCACTTCCCCCGCTCTTGGACCATCGCTTAACACTAGCTCAGCATCGATACGCCCACCATTGGTATCAGCGCGGATAGGCCCGACACTTTTTCTGATCGTAATACTGCCGCCAGAAGTATCGGCATCCACTGGCCCATTGCTTTTCTCAACCGTGATATTGCCACCTGATGTATCCGCTTTAACACTGGTTTCGCTGCCTTCTAAGACAATATTACCACCGGAGGTGTCGACGATTATCGGCCCCAAGGCCCAGCCCGCACGAATTGTTCCACCGGAGGTATCAAGCTCTACACGCCCTGCCCCTTGGCCAACATCAATATTCCCGCCAGAGGTGTTAGCGTACATATCTCCCTGCACATTGCCGATAACGATCCCTCCACCGGACGTGTCAGCAATAACGTCGCCCGTAACATTGCCGATGGTGATTCTACCGCCAGAGGTATCTGCCTCAACATCACCGTCAACGTCCTGAATATCAATACTGCCACCGGACGTATCTGCTTTCACATCGCCGCCACTAATTTTGCCAATTTGAATGCTGCCACCGCTTGTATCAACGGTAACGTTACCGCTTAAGTCAGCCACATCTATTGGGCCACCACCAGTATCGAGCTCTACATTGTATTGCTTAGGCACGGACACCCTGAAACTGATATTGGGGCGGCGTGATCCGAACAAGCCTCGTCTTTCATATTCGGCAGTAACAGAGATACTGTCTCCCGCCTGAACCACCTCGACTTCAAAGCCGTCAGTCTTCATTACGCGCACCAGCACCTGGTTACGGTCCCAAGATTCAACTTTTATAGCACCGGCATCGCTATCTACTATCAATGTGCCGCCTGGGCTAACATCAAATTCTTGTTCGATGTCATCGCTGGCCGCTTGAACTATTGATGACAATGTAAAGACAAAGGCAATAGCACTTAGCTTCAGTTTTGGGCTCAGTAAATGAGACATATTGTTAACCTCTTATGGTTCAAATCGGGTACTAAATTAAATAAGTTACAAGGTAATACCGTTATTCTCTGTCTGCTCGACGATAAACCTTGATTGATTGCGGATATATTCGCTGCTGTCCTCGTTCATTTTTACTCTAAGCACTCCAAGAGTTTGTTCGTCACGATATGGCATAAGCGCGTTGAACGCTTCAATACGCACCCCAGAATTGACATCTTTTTGAAGAGCTAAGCGCAGTGCATCTCTCACCCGTTCCTTATCACTCAAAGCAACGAGAGAGCGCACTGCTTGATATCGCACGCCTGGATTTTGGTCATTAGTAAGCACATAAATTAGGGCTTCATAAACCTTGTCCCCGCTTACAACCGGTTGCAGGGCATTAATTGTGTCAAGCCTGGACGCACTATCAATGTCATCCTGCAATGCCACTGCCATCAGCTGGTTAATTTTTGGATCTGCAACGTTACCACTAAGCTGAGTTTCTGATGCTAGCGAGAAAGACAAATCTATATCGCCAGTCGCGGCGTCGTAACGATTCACTTTCAATTTATAGATATCAAAATCCGCATCACTTATCAGAGCGAGTGGTGATGAGTTGGTATCTTGTGCCGCACTTAGCAAAAGTTCATCTGGGGCTTGTAAGTTCGAACCATTATCCGAAGGCGCGACCATGACGCCCAAAACAAAAGTCATTGCCATAGCAGCGCCTTGAAATGCAACGCTAAGAGGCCGCGCAGCGAGACCGGACAGCCAGTTTTGGAACGAAAATCCTGAGCGCGACGCCTTCTGTAAATTCTGGCGCAATAGCCAGCGATTTCCATCTAGCCGTTCTTGTTCAATTAATGGCTGCGTGCCGACAGGAAACGACTCATCAAAGCGTGTTTCATCATCGACTAATTGCTTGAGCGATTCATTAACAGTCAACAGCTGTTCAAACTCGCGTTTTTGAGCATCACCCCAATCGCCGTAAAGGTAGTCTAATACCAAAAACTGCTGTTTCTCTTTTGTATCTGGAATAGTCATAAAGTAACCTTTTCTAGTGATATTCCGCTAAGCGCTCTTTTAATTTGTTCCTCGCTCTAAACAGAACCACCTTGACCGAACTTTCTGTACACGACATTATCTGGGCTGCCTCTTTCAATTTAAACCCTTGCTGATGGCACAAGACAAAGGCAATTCGTTCTGTATCAGACAGCCTCTTCATTGCCTTATAAATTTCTGAGCTAAGCTCACTGTCCAAGACGTTCAATTCCGGCGAACGTTTGTCAGTATACTGCTCAGCTTGATCATATTCGGCCTGTACCGCTGCCATCTTTTGCCATGTTCGCTTTAACTTACGCCTATTGGACAGAGCAGTATTCACCACAATTTTATGAACCCAAGTGCTAAATTTGCTCTCTAACTTAAAATTCGGCAATGCCTTATAGGCCGCCATCATCGCATCTTGGTAGATATCATTAGCATCATCAGGGGTATGAGCGAATCCAGCAGCCACAGCCAGCATTTGCTGTTCTAGCAGGCGAATAAGTCTTTCAAACGCAGCAACATTGCCAGTCTGTGCAGACCTAACCAACTCATCCTCGGTTTCCTTTAACAAGGAAGCCCCCTCTTTAAAGCGCAAATATAATTATCTAATTTAAACATTAGAGGCACCAATAGACAAAAAGGTTAACAAGAGTATTTAAATTAGTGCGCAAACTAGGGAAATAGCAAATTAGGGCAATACAAGGATAGTGATAAAGCCAGAGCCCGCAGGATCTGGGAACTGCGACACACGCTAACACTTAACCAAAGCTGTCGCGCTCTGGTTTAACCTCCGATGCCCTGACGCGGCGCAGACTCGTACTCCAGGCGCCAAGCCTGGCGCAGTTGCTGCCTGCGCTCTGGCAGTTCAGCCTACTCTTTTTCACTCAGTGATTAAAAATGCTTCATTGCGGCGATACGTCGCGCGTACGCTCTTGCTCAGTCAGACAGTTGGGGCAATTTTTCTTTTTCTCCTTGCGCTTGCCCAGACTACTCAGAGAGTACAAACACAAAAGTCATCCTGAGCCAGCAAAGGCTGAGAAATGAGAGCCTTAGAGGCGATAATACACGATGCTAAGGCGACATTTTTCATGCGCTGTCCCTTGTCTAGTAACTGGCACTTAAAGTCAGCCCTAGGTCGTTTAATTCTTCTTGCTTGTTTAAACGCCTTCAAATTAAACCGGCTTACATGAAATTTAGAACTCGTCGCATACTTTTAGGCCTTATCAACGCCGTCATCCATTTTGAATGGCTCATCATCTCGCTCAGTGACAGAAGCTGAATTGGCAGGCTTTATTTAGTTTTTATTGGCTTTTACGAACTTTGCCCAGCACAACTCAATAGGACTATTAACCCTGCGCTGGTCATCATTGCTGCAAGTCTGCCTGACTTTCAATACCTCTAGGCTTACCCGCAGAGGATAAAACCCCTGTCTTGTAGAGCCAGAAAACCTTTAAGCAAAGCCTTAGCCCCACCACAAATTTGAAATTTATTTCACTATATTCATCTGGCTATAGAGCAACCAGAACGGCTAAGGCTGTGCCGCAAGCCAGGCGGATATCTCCTGCGCCAATCGCTGCGGCTTTTCAAATGGAAGCAAATGCCCGGCGCCTGGAATCTCTAAGTAACTATGCTGCGGTGCTAATTTTTGTAATTTGAGCATGGAAGCTGCAGTAAACGTATTAGAATCCCCTGCGCGGATAATCAGAACAGGTAGTTTCATTTGGGCGAGTATCTTCCACACATTGTGAACCAGCAAATAGCAGCGCGCCTCCCATTCCTTGCTGTAAACCAAGCGCAGGCGACCTTCGTCATCGGTAAAGGTGCCATGATTAACATAGTCCCAAAGGCCTTCATCGCTTATTTTCTTGAACACGCCTTTAGGTCTGAAATGAGCAAAACAGCGTTCAGCACTATCCCAACTATCAACCCGGTTTAAGGTGCGGGAAACAAGTGGAACTCTATATGCCAAATGTTTTCCAAACAGACTTAACATAAGGTAATAGCTCCAAGGAACAAGAACTGGCTCAATCAATACCAGATGACGAAAATGCTCCGGGCGCTGGGCAGCCGCCATAGCAATTGCCGCCGAACCCATAGAATGGCCGACACTGGTAACAGGTTCATCAATCGTCCCAAGAGATAGCAAAATATCATCACTGAAGCTTTGCCAAGATTTTGTAGCCTCAGGATTCAGTCCTGGTCGCCACAGCGGCCTATGCTGACTGGCAACCACTTGATGCGTCGCCTGATAGAATTTCAAAAACTGCGAGTACGTGCGTGGCGCATAGCCATTAGCGTGTGAGAAATGAAATATTGGAGCGCTTTTATCTGTTTTATCGCCAATTCGCACGAGTGATTGGCTTAATGCATCTTTCAAAGTAATTCCCGTTAGGTGCCTAACAATATCAAAAGGGGTATTATCCCACGTCATGCAATGAATCCAAAACTGGGTAATTAGAGAACTGTGTAATAGGTAAATTCAATTCGCCTGCATATTATGTTTACTAGTTTGAGTAATCAGTTCAATAATGATGCTTTTTAGGCAGGAGGTAACGATGGGCTTTGAGCTTTTATACTGGCACTGGGTCGTAGCTGGCATAGTGTTAATGCTGACCGAAATTTTCATTGGTTCGTTTTTTATCTTTTGGTTTGGAGCCGCAGCAGTCGTAACCGGTCTTTTAGTTGCTTTTATCCCCTCTTTGAACGATGTCATCCAAGTCATAGCTTGGGGGATATTATCTACTGTTCTCGCGATAGCTTGGTTCAAGTATCTTAAACCCTTATCCAAAGATAGAACAAAAGCGGGGATGTCTAAAGAAGCATTGCTAGGCGAAATAGGACAAGTCATTAATGCGCCCAGTGGCGATAGCAAAGGTACTATTCGGTTCCCTGCACCTGTGCTGGGAAACGACGAATGGCTTATCATTTCAGAAGATTCTCTGGTCATAGGCGACCGGGTGGGTGTTATCGATTTATCAGGTAACGCACTCATTGTAAAAAAGGCTTAGCACTCACTTTATCTCTCATATATTTAACTCCAAAAAAGGAGAACAATCATGGAAGCAAGCTTAATTCTGGCAATCGCCGTGGTCGCTTTTTTGCTTATCACAGTAGCTCAAGGCGTTCGCCAAGTACCCCAAGGCAGCAAGTGGCTAGTGCAGCGACTAGGCAAGTATCATTCGTCGCTCCAACCGGGGCTTAATTTCATCATCCCCTATTTTGATACTGTGGCGTTCAAAGTCACCACAAAAGATATTGTTTTAGATATACCTTCTCAGGAAGTGATCACTAAAGACAATGCTGTGCTTGTTACTAATGCAGTTGCCTACATCAACATCGTGTCGCCTGAAAAAGCGGTTTATGGAGTCGAGGACTATATACTGGCGATCCAAACCCTAGTTCAAACCTCTCTGCGCTCAATTTTAGGTGAAATGAATTTGGATGATGCGCTATCCTCTCGAGAACATATTAAAGCCAAGCTCAAAGCCGCCATCTCAAATGATATTGCAGACTGGGGAATTACTTTGAAGACAGTAGAGATTCAGGATATTAACCCATCGCCTACGCTGCAGGCTGCGATGGAAGAGCAAGCAGCGGCTGAACGTGCGCGTCGCGCCACCGTGACTCGCGCAGACGGTGATAAACAAGCGGCAATACTACAAGCTGAAGGTGCGCTCGAAGCTTCGAAAAGAGTCGCTGAAGGCCAAGTGATCTTAGCTCAGGCTAGCAAAGATTCAATTTCATTGGTCACCGAAGCGATTGGCGAAAGAGAATTGCCGGTACTTTATTTACTAGGTGAAAAATACATTAGCTCACTAACGGCCCTATCGAGTTCTGACAACTCTAAATTTATTGTTCTTCCTGCTGATATTCCTGCTGCATTACAAGGTTTGCTTGGCGGCAAGCGCTAGGCATGGTGCAGGAAAAGCTGCTTAGTGATAACAAATCGTAATAGTAAATACAGAGCAAACCCCGCGGGCCCCAGCATAAGAGTGAAGAACAAACAGGGTACAACTAACCAGTGGTTGATCCCCTGTTTTTGAGCGTCTGTCACTTCCCATGTTCCGACAAATAAATCGAACGCTAGGTAATGTATCCAGCCGGCAGTTAACAAGTAGGGATTAGAAAAAGAAATCGCCAACTCCTGTGGTGAACCAAAACCACCGCCTTGCGGCATCACATTGGCCTGAGAGATGAAAAGGCCAATGTAAACAAGACCCAACATACAAGGGATCAGAAACGACGTTATGAATCCCGTCGTCCACTTCCATTTGGGTGCAAAAACTAACAACAACCAACCGGGTAGGATTGCGTTACTGCACAGGGTAAATATTAAATCAGCTGACATGGCATTCTCTTTTTTAGCTAGGTTACAGTTTACTCTCTACTATTGCGGTTAGACCGCAGGCATATGACATCTTTGCAGCTACTTAGGAACTACCAAAGCACAGCTAACGAGCAACTAACGAGCAACTAAGCGCAGCATCTAAATCTCAATAACATCCGCTACATAATTGTTTTGATCGGGCCGCCCTGTCTTTTAATCTGCAGCGCCTTATCAATTTTCCTGCCATGGCTGGTGTCCAGCCAGCTTCTGCTCGCTGTCTTCCCAAACTTGTTTGGAAAACTCATACCCTGCCGTTTCTTCATCAACTACATTACCGGCAGTCTGGTTGACATCGAGCATCAAATCCTGCCCTTCTTACTCAGTAATAATCCCATCTTCTAAAATCATACTAAGCTGATTAACCACGACCCTTGCCGGCCAAGTATCGCTAATGAATTCATTGCATTAAAGCTATTGGGATAGCGCCTCAATTTCCTGATCATTGAACATGCCATCCGCTGCAACTCCAGCCAAAAAACCTAGTAGCTCGTCCTGTTGACCTACCCCTTTATAGCGTCCGACAATTCAGAATCTGGCCTCAAACTGATTAGCTGTTCGATATCGGACTGTATCTCCAACAATTTCTGAGGGTAACCTCGCCATGAGCTAAAATGTCACCGGGTAAGGATAAAATAGTAACAATCGCTTGACCATCCGTCAGCAAATTTTAGATTTCAACCAAGAGTCCAAAAATAAGAGTTTTTTCTCATAAATTCTTTGATCCGTGACTATGCCAATCAATCCTCCTCTAACACCCTGCAGCGCCTTAGCTTTTTGCTTGCTAAAACTAAAACCTTGGCTCAAGGACTGACTGTCTATTTCAGTGGTAATTTTCACCTGCCTTTACCTTGCTTGCTCTGCTAAAAATTCAGCTAATATCCTAGATCTTTAACTAGGCCTTGTCGAAGAGCTTGCGGCATTGAAACCGGCATAAAATCTCAAATACCTGACAGACGCATACCGAAAAAGCTGAGCCTTAAGCATGCGATTATCAGGATTTTGTATTTTTTATCCTTTTTACGTGGGGTACACTAGCCACGTCAATTAACGAAGAGATAATTCAAATTAATCAAGTTACCGACCAAGTTCCCTGCCAATCTCCCGACATGGCTCCCGGCATAGCTCCCGACATGGCTCCTGGCGCGGTTCCTGACACGGTTCCCGGGCAAGCTCCCAACAAGGAAGCTTCGTCCACCGAGGCAGACAGATCCTTTCTCGCTAAACTGCTTGCAGGTGAATATGGTCTGGCTACTACTTACTGGGGTTTTTACTTTGTAGGTTCTGGACTATTCTTGGTATTTGGTAGCCGCGCAGTGGATGCTCAGCGGTGGCTGACCTACATTGTAATGGTTGCCTTGTTGCTTGCTTATACAACCGCTTTGATTGTTGGCATACGTGCCGCCTATCGCGGCCCACGGCTTTGGAAAGTGATGTCTCGGACCTCTTCCATTTTCATGATCATTAACGTACTCGTTGGGATTTCCACCCTCGGGTTCATCTATTAAGGCATCTCATTGAATCAATCTGTCGAACCGTCGTATGCTCTAGTCGTCAAGAAAGACTGCCCTACCTGTGCCCTCATTGAACCGGTTATCGCCGAATTAGCGGAAAAAATGGCCGGCAAGCTGACTGTATATGTCCAAGACGACCCCAATTTTCCAGCAAATTCAAACCCAATTGATGACCGATCTTTAGAGTTTTCCTACAACAATGGAATTGAGATCGTACCCACTCTCATTGACTTAAGCGCTGATTCTGAGGATAGGATCTATGGCTGGGATAAGAAACAATGGCGGGAATTTACCGGCATTTCTTCCTTAGGCGAAGGCTTGGTGGATTTCAAGCCGGGCTGCGGCTCTAAAACTCAAGACCCTGGGATGGATGAAGTCCTTGCGCTGCGTTTTGACAGCGGTCTTTTGCAGGCCCGTCAAGTTGAGCTTGCAGAATCTGAGGACATCATGGAAGCCTGCTTTGAGCGCGGCTGGACTGATGGTTTACCTGTTGTGCCGCCCACGCCACTCCGGGTAATACGGATGCTATCTGGAAGTGATCGACCCGCAGATGAAATTATTGGCAATATGCCACCAGATTATCGGCCCTGCTCTATTGAGAAAATCGCTATCAATGCCGTCATGGCAGGTGCTAAGCCTGAGTATTTTCCAACCATCATAGCGGCGGCTGAGGCCGCGCTCTTAGACAAATTTTGTATGCATGGCCTGCTCTGTACGACTTACTTCTCATCACCAGTGCTCATTGTTAATGGCCCGGCTACTCGCCAAATCGGTATGAACTCGGGAGTCAATGCGCTAGGTCAGGGCAATCGCGCCAATGCAACTATTGGCCGATCTTTGCAGCTGCTAATACGTAATGTAGGTGGGGGTGTTCCGGGCGGTATCGATCGTGCAACAATGGGAAATCCTGGCAAATACACCTACTGTTTTGCAGAAGATGAATCAGATGCCGATTGGCCTTCTTTAGCAATGGATCGAGGATTCGATAGAGACCAGTCCGTGGTAAGTCTATTTGCAGGCGATGGATTAACCCCTATATTAGACCAGCAATCTAGAACCGCTGAGTCACTGGCGAAAAGCATGGCTGCGAGCCTTCGCGGTGTCGCCAACATAAAATTATTCGGTATGGCTGATGCCATTCTTGTGGTCTGCCCTGAGCATCGACGTTTGCTGAAAGACAGCGGCTGGAGCAAGGCCGACTTAAAAGCCGCGTTGTTCGATGAATTAATGACACCTGGCAGTGAGGTCTTGCGCGGCGCCAACGGCATGGCCGAAGGAATGCCAGCGAAGTTCAAAGATAAGTTGCTCAATAAATTCAGAGATGACGGCCTACATATTGTAAGCACCGGCGGAACTGCGGGGATGTTTTCAGCTATTATTGGTGGCTGGGTAGCATCTGGTGAACGCGGTAGCCAACTGGTCTCAAAACAGTTTTCAATAACGGGAGATGAAAATGAGTGATATGACTCTTTTAGACCCAACAGCGGAGCTGAATCCAGTGGAGCGGCAATTACTGCCTCGACTGCAATCACTTTCCGGCGCCACCGTTGGTTTACTTGATATATCTAAGCCTCGCGGCAAAGAGTTTTTGGATGAGGTTGAAAGTCAGTTGACCGAGCTTGGCGCGACAGTTAAGCGCTATAGTAAACCAACCTTTGCTCGAGTCGCACCGAAAGAACTTACCCAACGTATCAGCATTGAATGTGATGCGGTGATTGAAGGGCTAGCCGACTGAGGCTCATGTACCTCGTGCAGTTTGCATGACATCATGGATTTAGAAAGCAGAGGCCTGCCGTCAGGTTTTATAGCCTCAGCGGAGTTTGTTCAGGCCGCGCAAGCCCAAGGCAAGTCATTGGGCATACACCCGGCTAGTGTATTTGTTCCTCATCCAATTCAGGACCGCACTGATGCAGAAATGACAGAGCTGGCCAAGCAGGCCATCGACTCGATCGTAGCCTTGGTTTGTGATTCCAAGCCACCTGAAACAAAGCAATAATATTGACAGTTTCATTTAAATTTCAAAACCATAATATGTAATAGATAGTCATTTGGAGATAAGCATGACAAAAGAAGCAGTAATCGTATCAACCGCGAGAACCCCGATAGGCAAAGCCTACCGCGGCGCATTCAATGACACCGACGCCCCTACACTAGGCGGACACGCGATTGCGGCAGCAGTTCAGCGAGCTGGCATCGATCCCGGCGAGGTTGATGATGTGGTGATGGGCTGCGCCATGCAGCAAGGTTCTTCAGGGTTTAACATTGGCCGTACCGCCGGCGTTGCCGCTGGCCTGCCAAGCTCTGTCTCTGGCATGAGTATGGATCGTCAGTGTGCCTCCGGTATGATTGCGATAGCTACCGCTGCCAAGCAGGTTATCTTCGACAATATGCCTATCGTTATTGGCGCTGGACTTGAATCAATTAGCTTGGTGCAAAACGAGCATCGCAACGGCTACCGCGGCACAGATCCAAACGTTATAGCTAAATCTGAGCATGCTTATATGTCGATGCTAGATACAGCAGAAATCGTAGCTAAGCGCTATGGCGTGTCACGCGATGCAATGGATGAGTATGCATTGCAAAGCCAGCAGCGCACGGCTGCTGCTCAGGCTGCAGGTAAATTCGCTGACGAAATAGCCCCAATGACATCCAAGATGTTATTCATGGATAAGGAAACTAAGAAGCAAAGCGTCCATGAAGTCACTTTAGACAAGGATGAAGGCAACCGCCCTACAACCACCCTTGAAGGCCTAGTTGGCTTAAAACCGGTCTTTGAAGGCGGCCTAATTACAGCAGGCAATGCCAGCCAGCTATCTGATGGCGCATCAGCGTCAGTGATCATGGACAGCAAGCTTGCTGAACAAAAAGGTCTAGAGCCTCTTGGCGCCTATCGCGGCTTGGCTGTTGCTGGCACAAACCCTGATGAAATGGGTATTGGTCCTGTTTTTGCAGTGCCTAAGTTACTTGAGCGCAACGGTTTAACGATGGATGACATTGGCCTTTGGGAACTCAATGAAGCCTTCGCAGTGCAGGTAATTTACTGCCGAGATACTTTAGGTATTCCAAATGAGTTACTCAACGTTAACGGTGGCGCAATTTCAATTGGGCATCCTTATGGTATGAGTGGTGCTCGAATGGTTGGACATGCATTGATAGAAGGTAAGCGCCGCGGTGCTAAATACGTTGTTTGTACAATGTGTATAGGCGGTGGTATGGGCGCTGCGGGCCTGTTTGAAGTTTACTAACTTTAAGCTTCTCTACTCATTCCTTAAGAACAGGCTGAGTCGATAAACGTGATCACAGCTGCCTCGCCGAAATCCGACGTAGGCAGCTGCTGATTACTAACCACAGTCAGTTTCTGCCGCCTTATCTGCTCTAAAATCAAGCTTCCAAACTCAACCTCAAGAGTTTTCTGAAAGTCTGCGTCTACACCCTCAAACCGGTCCAACCTACTAGTTAAGTCTGCCAAAAAACTAAAGGCTATCTTGGCTTTTTCTTCTAACGACATGCGTGCGTTTTCCGAATCCAAATAAAACTGACACATGGAACTGTCGAAATTAAAACTCGATGAAAACTGTTCTCGATAAATATCCAACACATCGATAAACGCTTCCAAATCAGCACCATCAATACCTGGATTTTTGACAAATCGCCCGGTCGAGTTAAATGCATTCAAGGTGCTAGTTATGTAGGCAAATGATTGCCGCGCAGACTCTATGGCAGCCTGAGTAGACTGAGAGTTTGCTGGCGAACTTAGAAGCAGCCCCAGCGCCATCACCTTCACGAACTCAAAAAACCACAAAATGAGGGATTTTGAATAAGTCAGAAAACTTGCGGGCCTAGTCAAAATCAGATGAACCTCGAGTTAGTTTCTTGTTACTTAGGAGTTTTTTATTTTTGAGCCGACGCTCTTTCGCCGAACGGGTCGGCCTTGTTGCAAGCCGTTTCTTAGGGGCGCTCGCGGCTTTTTCTGCCAACAGCTTTAGCCGCTCTACTGCATCTTGTTTGTTTTTATCCTGACTGCGAAATCGCTGGGCCTTTATCACAACGAGACCGTCTTTCGTTATACGACGATCGGACAAAGCGAGTAAGCGAGCTTTAACTGCAGCGGGCAAACTAGAGTTTACGATATCAAATTTCAACTGCACCGCACTGGAGACTTTATTGACATGCTGCCCGCCAGGACCGCTGGCTCGAATAGCAGAAAACTCTAGCTCAGATTCGAGAAATTTACGACCCATACTATTATGCCCCCACTTTCATCCATCGGTAACTCGGCATATCAACGCCGTGGCACATTATCCCCTTAAGTAAGAGATCAATCTACACGCAGCTGGCGCTATTTGTTCTATCTTAGGGCAGGATTTCTTGCGTCAGCTAGCGGTCTAGGTTACTGTCGAGCGACTCGTAATGACAGTAGATGAGCACAATAAAAATGATAAATTTAGTGAAGTTATTCACGGGATCGCTCGCACAAACCAAATCTTTTACTTATCCGGCACTGTTTCTTTTCAGTATTTCTTTAAGCTCGCTCAGCAGTGCTCAAGAGCCAGTTCGAATCGCATTCATGGACCCGCTCACCGGTACTTTCGCCTCAGTTGGAAATACAGGGTTAAAACAGCTGCAATTTGCGGCGGACCATTTGTTTAATGAGAAAGGCGGCATACTCGGCGGCCGCATGATAGAAATCGTGCCGTTTGACAACAAACAAAGCCCTACCGAAACCCAGATTCAATTTCGCCGTATGGTTGGCGAAGAAATTCAAATAGTTTTTCAGGGAAACAGCTCCGCTGTAGCCAACACACTTAACTCCACTATTTCTAAACACAACCGACGTAATGCAGGCCAAGAAGTCCTGCAAATAAACTATTCGGCAGTGGACCCAATTCTCACAGAAGAGCAATGCAGCTTCTGGCATTTTAGATTCGATTCTCATGCCGTCATGAAATTGGACGTACTAACAGACTTTATTGCAATGAATGAAGACATTAAAAGTGTTTACATCATTGGTCAGGATTATTCTTTCGGTCAGGTGGTGTCTGACACAGCCATCAGAATGCTTAATGAAAAACGTCCTGACATTGAGATTGCTGGCAATGAATTTCACCCTATCGGTCAAGTCAAGGACTTCACCCCTTACGTCACAAAAATTGTATCGTCAGGAGCTGACGCTGTAATCACCGGCAACTTCGGCGCTGACATGGTTTCGCTAGCTCGCTCGATTATAGATGCAGGCCTTGATGCGCCAATCTACACTTTTTATGCAGCTTATGACGGCATCACTGCAACCTTAGGCGCCGACGGTAAAAACAAAATTCGGTTGGTGCACAATGAGTCTGCAAACCCTTATCCAACACAGGCCAGAAAAGACTATGTTCGCGCTTTTAAAACTGCCAACCCAAGCTACGATCTGACTCAAGCTCGCGTTCACAATGCATTAATGATGGTTGTCCGGGCGATGGAAGAAACCCAAAGCACAGATCCCTATGACGTCGCCACAGCGCTCGAAGACATGCGCTTTACAACATTAAACGGCGATGAGGTTTGGATGCGGGGTGACGATCATCAGCTGTTTCAAGAAATCCACATATCTGTTCACACCGACGAGAACATTGAGTTTGATGCGGATAATTCCGGTTACGGCCTCTACAGTGAATACTCAGTTCCTGCCGAAGACACCATCATTGAATCTAGCTGCAAAATGCGCCGACCTCGGCGCTAGCACCACACTGCTTAAAAAAACAACACTGATTAAAAGAGCTGAACTGATAAATCCATGCTAGAAGTTTTCGTATTTGCAACACTCAATGGGCTAGTAACTGGCCTCCTACTTTTCATGCTCGCCAGCGGACTGACTCTCATCTTTAGTATGATGGGGGTGTTAAACTTCGCCCACGCCAGCTTCTATATGCTTGGCGCCTATTTCGCTTATTCCATAAGCCTGAAAACGGGATTTTGGGTTGGGCTCATCTTCGCACCTTTACTTGTAGGCGTACTCGGCGCGGTGGTCGAGCGTTATGGTCTGCGTCGAGTACACCAGTCAGGTCATGTTGCAGAGCTGGTGTTCACGTTCGGCTTGGCATTTTTAATCGATGAAGCGGTACAGTTTTTTTGGGGAGCGGACACTAAGAATTACCGTTCACCGGATATTCTAGATTTCCCCTTGTTCACCATGTTTGGTCAAGAATTTCCTGCCTATCGCGGTTTCATGATTGGCATATCCGTGATGATATTTATCGCTCTTTATTATGTCCTGACAAAAAGCCGAGTAGGCATAATAATTCAAGCGGCCATCACCCATCCTAATACCGTCGCTAATCTAGGCCACAATGTTCCACTGATTTTCATGGGCGTGTTTGGTGTGGGTACTGCATTAGCGGGCCTGGCTGGCGTTATCGCCGGACCTGTATTAACGACATTTCCAGGTATGGCCTTGGTGCTCGGCAGTATTGTTTTCGTCATTGTCGTCATTGGCGGGCTCGGCTCTTTGCCCGGCGCCCTAATCGCGTCACTTCTTGTTGGACTGTTACAGTCCTATGCTATTGCCTCTGACGTAGGCATGCCCGAACTACTAGAATTAATCGGTGTTTCGTTCGATCGCAATCATCCGCTTAATGATCTTTGGACTTTGTCACTTCCTCAAATAGCACCGATCCTTCCTTACCTACTGTTAGTGCTAGTCCTCATTTTTCGACCTGCGGGGCTTTTGGGTAAAAGGGAAGAATAATGGAAACACTTAAAGCCATCGCCAAGAAAAGCCCTATTTGGATTGCCTATTTGGCAGCACTGTTAGGTCTTCCGCTGGTATTTGATTCTATCTTAGCGATTTCCATTTTCAATCAAATAGCCATAGGCATCGTCTTCGCACTTAGCTACAACATGCTGCTAGGCCAAGGTGGAATGCTGTCTTTTGGTCATGCCGTGTATTTCGGATTAGGAGGCTTTCTTGCTGTACATGCCCTCATCCTAATTGAGTTTGAGACAGTCTATTTTTCTATCATTTTTATACCGGTGATTGGCGGCGTTATAGGCCTGTTAGCAGCCATCTTTATTGGCAGTTTCTCTACCCGTAAGGCCGGCACTGTGTTCGCTATGATATCCCTTGGCATAGGTGAACTTATTGCCGCGTCATCACTTATCTTCTCTGACTTTTTTGGCGGTGAAGCGGGCATAAGCGGTGACCGAACCTATGGCCCAACGTTTTTCGGTGTGGACTTCACTCAAAACGACCAGATCTATTATGTAGCTGCAATATGGGTATTTATTGCTACGTTGTTTATGTATTTGTTCACCCAGACGCCAGCGGGCCGAATGGCCAATGCTGTTAGAGACAATCCAGAACGAGCGCAGTTCATTGGCTATAGCTCGCGCCGCATTCGATTTATTTCATTTTGCGCCTCGGGCTTGTTTGCTGGAATCGCCGGTGGGTTGTTTGCTCTCAATTATGAATTCATCACTGAGGAAAATCTTAACGCGGCAACCTCTGGTCGCGTCTTATTGATGGCCTACATTGGCGGGCTTGGATACTTTATCGGCCCAATCATCGGCGCCGTGGTCTTAACCCTGATGAACTCTCTGCTAAGTAACTACACTGAGCTGTGGATGCTCTATCTCGGCATTATGTTTCTTCTTACTGTGATTTATCTGCCCCGCGGATTTGCTGGATTCATAATGATGCACCAAGTGGCCTGGATAAATAATCGTATAAAAAGCCTAGGCATCCCCTACCTACTGATCGGTCTGCCGTCACTGGTACTTTTAGCTGGCATAGTTGCTATGGTTGAAATGAGCGACCACGAAGGTGAGGCCTTCTATTATTTTGGTTTTGAATTAAACCCAGAGTCTTTTGTGACTTGGGGGGTTGTCCTAGCTATTTCTCTTACCGCCTATGCGGGCGTGAGAGCGGCTTTACCTCAACTCAAACAGGCATGGGAAAGTGCCAATGCGGTTCCTGATAGCGAGGACCCCAAATCATGAGCATTCTCACTCTCAATAATATAAGTAAAAGCTTTGGCCAAACCGAAATCATTCGCGGTGTGAATTTAGCGATCGAAGATGGTGAAAAGCACGCCATTATCGGCCCTAACGGCGCAGGGAAATCAACACTCTTTCATTTGATCAGTGGCTTACATACGGTCACCGGTGGAAGCATCAAATTCAAAGATCAAGAAATTCAGAACCGGCCTCCGTTTGAAATAAACAGGCTGGGGTTAGCTCGCAGCTTTCAAGTCACCAACATTTTTCATCGCATGTCTGTGTTTGAAAATGTACGCTGTGCCCTCCTCTGGTCGAAAGGGTTTCGTTACTCTTTCTGGCACCTCTTAGGCCGGCAAGGAGAGCTCAATGATGCCTCCATGCAAGTCTTGGAAGAGATTGGACTAAGTGATCGAGCCCAATATCCCGCTGGCGAACTAGCTTATGCAGCGCAGCGTGCTTTAGAGTTAGGGATTGCCATCGCCAGTGGTGCCGATCTTATTATGTTGGATGAGCCAGTCGCAGGCATGAACATTAGTGAAGCACAAAGCGCGGTTGAGCTGATCCGCAAAGTCACACGTGGTAAAACACTTATTATGGTGGAGCACGATATGAACATTGTGTTCGACATTGCTGATCGAATCTCAGTGCTGGTTTATGGTGAGATTATCGCAACCGATGTACCTGAAAAAATACGTGCCAACCCCCGCGTTCAAGAAGCCTATTTAGGGGAGGTGCCAAGCGGTGCTTGAGGTAGTTGATCTAAATGCCTTCTATGGCAAAAGCCATATATTACGTGGCGTAACTTTTAACGTTAAAGAAGGCGAGATAGTCAGCCTTTTAGGTCGTAACGGCGTGGGTCGCTCAACCACAGCCAAAACCATAATGGGTGAAGTCGAGCCTATTGGCTCTATTAAATTTAAAGGCAGTGAAATTGCAGGCCTGCCTAGTTTTGAAATCGCCAAGCTTGGCCTAGGCTATGTCCCTGAAAATCGGGACATATTCCCCACTCTAACAGTTCGGCAGAATTTATTACTAGGGATGAAAGGCACAGCTCAAAATGGTCGCTGGACTATTGAAGAGATGTTTAAAATGTTTCCTAATCTAGCGGCTAGGGAGGACGTACCTGGAGGCGTTTTATCCGGCGGAGAACAGCAAATGCTCTGTATGTGCCGCACGTTAATGGGCGACCCTGACATGATCATGATCGATGAGCCTACTGAAGGCTTGGCGCCTAAAGTGGTCGAGCAAGTAGGAAACTTATTGAAAGAAATCGCCAACAGAGGCGTTGCTATATTGCTGATTGAGCAAAAGCTTTCGATTGCACTGCGTATCTCACATCGAGTCTATGTTATGGGTCACGGCAGTATAGTCTATGAAGGCACTCCAGAGAGTTTGATGACCGCCGATGACGTTCGCTCTGAGTGGTTAGAAGTATAAGCTTTAGGCATACCATTGCTACCTGAACTGAAGCTCGCACTTCAACCTGCCCTTCAGCCTAGCCGTCATAAATCCATGGTAACCTTAAAATTCTAATCCGCCGCCAGCGTTACCGCACCCACTATGGACCAAGCCATGATGAACCGACTCTGCTCACTCTCCCTTATCGCTACCCTTTTATTCAGCCAAACAGCTTTTGCCTGGAGCAGTGTGGGGCACCGGCTCACAGCCGCTGTCGCGTTAAATTTCCTCTCAGATAATACGGCACAGCGCCTTATAACTTTGCTTAAGCGGCACCCACGCTTTGAAGAAGACTTTCTTAATGCCATGCCTGCATCGATTGCCAATGGAGATAACAAAAGCAAACAGCAATGGCTGCTTGGTCAAGCCGCTTACTGGCCGGATATTGCACGAGGCTTACCAGATGCACAGCGCGCAAAATACAATCGCGGCTCTTGGCACTATGAACAAGGTGAATGGATAAGGGGCGCAGCGCAGCTCCAAGGTAATCACTATATAGGCATAGAGCCTTTTCCCAATGTTGAGGGGCCCGCCAGCAATAGTGTCCGTAGCGAAGACGCGGTTAGCAATCTGGTAACTGCCATCGACTACAACACGTGGATAGTCGCCAATGCAAGTATGCCGCCTGAGCAGCGCGCAGTTGCCCTGTGCTGGGTTTTACACTTAATGGGAGACATACATCAGCCCCTTCATACCGGCTCCCTGTACTCTGCCAATACGTTCGAGCGTGGCGATTTGGGAGGCAATCGCATTCCTACCGGCGCAATGAACCTTCATGCTCGCTGGGACCGAGCTTTGGAGGCCGATGGTGTTGCGGGAAATTTACCTCTGGCCATCGCACAGGTCTCTGGATTCAACAAGCCAAAAATTGCCGGCGTTGAGTCAGATTGGACCCAATGGATGAACGAAAGTCGCCAGCACCTGCAATCCTCAGTCTATACAAAAGAAATGTTAGAAGCTGCTGCGCAGGCAGACGCAAACGGCGATGACGAGATGGTCTCTACCGAATTACCCGATGGCTACATCGATGAAATGAAAAGAATCTCCGTGCAGAGAATTGGCTTAGCCGGTCTACGTCTCGCCATTTGGTTTGAAAATACCCTGCCTTAATCACTCAACTCAACGTAAGCTAGCGATTAGAAACAGCTTGGCAGTTTTAACTGCCAAGCTTAAAACCCAAGACAGCATTTTCTATTAGCTTGTAACCCGCTTGATCACCCAATGTCATTATCGATTCTGGGTGGAACTGCACCGCCCTAATTGGTAATTCGGTGTGCTCCACAGCCATCACTTTACCATCGTCTGTTTGCGCTGTTACTTGCAGGCAATCAGGCATCGAAGCAGCCACTAGAGAATGATAACGACCTGCAGTAAACGGGGACTGCAAACCTTCAAAGAGGCTCGAATGTGAATGGTTTACCAATGAAGGTTTACCGTGCATGGGATAATCTAGCGCCTTCAAACTGCCGCCAAAGTATTCGACAATACCCTGCAAGCCTAAACACACTCCAAACACCGGCAGCTTCTTTTCCACCAGCAAATCAATTGTAGCAGCCATATTAAAGTGGGAAGGCTTAGACGGCCCTGGCGAGAGAACCACAAAATCTACTTGGTTAACTTTTAAATATTCCCGTGCCGCGTCTGGGCGCAAGGTAATCAGTTCCACCCCACACTGACGAAAATAGGCCGCAAGGTTATGCACAAACGAATCTTGGTGATCCACCATCACACCGTGCAAGCCTGCACCTACCTCACTGCGGTAAGGAGAACCATCGCTCTTTTTCTGCCCAGCCCCACCTCGAATCGCATCAATCAGCGCAGATGCTTTAAGCCGAGTCTCGGCCTCCTCATCTTCCGGATCAGAATCGATTAGCAAAGTAGCACCAGCTCTGACTTCGGCAACGCCGTTTGCGATTCTCACCGTTCTCAGGGTTAAGCCGGTATTGATGTTCCCATCAAAACCTAAATGCCCGATTGCGCCTCCGTACCAACGCCTGGGTGACTTTTCATTTTGCTCAATAAACTGCATGGCTGAGAGTTTTGGGGCGCCGGTTACGGTCACCGCCCAGGTATGCGCCAAGAAACCGTCGAGGGCATCAAATTCGGGTTTTAACACGCCTTTAACGTGATCAACTGTGTGGATAACACGTGAATACATTTCTATCTGGCGCCTGCCGACAACTTTTACTGAACCTGCCTCGCAAACTCTCGCTTTATCATTGCGGTCAACGTCAGTGCACATAGATAACTCTGACTCATCTTTGTTTGAATTCAAAAGTGTCTTAATCTGCTCGGCATCAGCAATAGCATCGACCCCACGTTTTATGGTCCCAGAAATCGGGCAGGTTTCAATCTGTTGACCATCAACTCGAACAAACATTTCGGGAGACGCCGCCACCAGGTACTCCTGCTCACCGAGATTCATTAGCGCACCGTAGGGAGCTGGGTTTCTTTCTTTAAGGCGGTGAAATAGTTCAGCTGGACTATCGGTACAGGGCTCATAAAATGTTTGACCCGGAACCACTTCAAACAAGTCGCCGCGTCGAAAATGCTCTTTCGCTCGTTTGACCTGTGCCGCGAACTCCCCTTCTATGTGATCACAGCTTACCGCAACAGATGCAGCCGGCGTAAATGGCTCGCTGACTCCGACACGCTTAAAGCCACCGGTGGTCTCGGTGCGCTTAGGTGATTCCCAACTGCAACAAACGAACTCATAGCTATGTGACTGTGTTATTTCGCCTCGATGATCCGAGACCAGTATCTGATCAGGTAAATACAAAACTAAATCACGATCAGACTCCTCTCGCGCTTGGCATCGAAGCACATCTTCAAACTGAAACGTAAGGTCGTAGCCCAGCGCACCATAAAGCCCAAGGTAGGGATCTTCAGCACTATGAAAACAATTTATCAATTCGCGTAGCACCGAAAAAACACTTGGCTGACGACTTCGAAGCTCTTCTGATTCTGGCATCGAGCCGGTCTTTACAATGAGGTTTAAGCTTTCCTTGCTAATACTGAGCTCGGCGATTGCATTGCAGTTTTCAATCACCCGGTGAATTTCTGGTAAAAGCATATTACCCCGCGTATTGAGCGCATCAATACGCATTTCTCGTCCGCGGGCGGTGATCTGAATAGGTGGGTTTACAAAACCAATATCCCAGCGCGTGTACCTGCCGGGGTACTCGAAGCTTGAAGCAAGCAACACCCCTTTTTGGCTATTGAGAGAATTAGCGAGATCGACCATCGCCGTTTCGTAATCGAGCTCGACGCTGGAACGTTTGATATTGATGCCACTTGCGCAGCGATATTGAATTTGTTTTTGAACTAATTGCATCACCAAAACCTTTTATCGTGTTATGGCCGTCTTGGATGCTGGGGCTGAACTATTGAAAGAGTGCTTTTTAAGCAATAGACCACCGAAACCCAAGGCGGCCCAAGAAGAAAAACTAGCGTTGTTCTCTTTGGCAGCCTGTGTAGCTTGGCCACCAAAAATTTATATATGTGTTTGTTCGTGTAGTCATAGGAGCCGGATGATGCTCTGCAGGAAAAACGAAGTCAATTGTTATTTAGTCAACATTCCGGCTCCAATCATATTCTTCCCTCTTAAATACTACCAAACTCAAAGTA
>JBLHVT010000039.1:0-27806 GCA_047628735.1 Glaciecola sp. | reverse complement strand
AAAGCACCTGCCAAGAAAAAAGCACCTGCCAAGAAAAAAGTTGTGAAAAAGAAAGCGCCGGCTAAGAAAAAAGCGCCAGCGAAGAAAAAAGTAGTAAAAAAGAAAGCTGTAAAGAAGAAAGCACCGGCTAAGAAAAAGGCGGCTGCTAAGAAGAAGGTTGTGAAGAAGGCGCCAGCTAAGAAAAAGGCCCCTGCCAAGAAAAAAGCTGTCAAAAAGACGGCAGTAAAGAAAAAGGTTGTAAAGAAGAAAGCACCAGCTAAGAAAAAAGCCCGCAAGAAGTAGGCAATAGCTGAAAAGAGTAGCTTTAGCCAGGCATGTACTGCTTGTCCCGCTTTCAGGGGGTACTTGCCATTTCTACTCGATAAAAAATCCTCGTTTGAACAATCAAACGGGGATTTTTTATTTCTCCTCGCTTAGAATCCTCACCTATGACTGAATCAGGCAAAATTCTCGCAATTGATACCTCCTCAGCACTTTGCACAGTTGCATTGTTGCTAGAGGGTAGAGTACGTGTTCGCCAAACGCAGACTGCTAAGCAGGCTGCCTTATCGTTGCTCCCGATGGTAGAGGAGTTGCTGAGCGAGGCTGCACTCCCGCTTAGCGCGCTTGATGGCATAGCAATAGCATCGGGTCCTGGATCGTTTACTGGCTTGAGAATAGGTATTGGAGCAGTGCAAGGCTTAAGCATGGCAGCGCAGATACCGGTAATTGCATTGTCCAATTTAGCTGTTGCGTGCTTTGGCGCGATTAAGCGTTCAACCTGCAATGCTGCTATCGCGTGTTTTTATGCCCGTGATGGAGAAGTGTATTTTGGTGCTTACGCTGCGAACACTGAGCTTGGGGTTGTATTGATTGGTGCGGAGCAGGTCGCGCCCATCACCAAACTGGATTTTGACCAAAGCCTTGGTGCTACGCTCAAGCATTGGACGGGAGTTGGTGATGCTTGGAGTGAATCAGTGACTCTTGAAAAAAAGTTAGGTCTCAATGTGATTAAAGGTACGCTGGGGAATGAGTTACACATCGAGGACTTATGTGGTTTAGCAAATTTGAGGTGGCGTGCGGGCGATGTTTTGGATCCCCAACATGTTCAGCCAAATTATATAAAGGAGCAGCTAGACTATTAGAGTCAGCTGAGGTGTTCATTGGCGTTAAATTTCATACAAATTAGCTGGCTGGCATTTATTCAAGGATTGACTGAATTTTTGCCTATTTCTTCTTCTGCGCATTTAATTTTGCCCTCTTTGCTTTTAGACTGGCCAGATCAAGGCCTTACATTTGATGTGGCAGTGCACTTAGGTAGTTTGGCGGCGGTTATATTTTATTTTCGAGCGGATATAGCCGGCATTGTTATTGCTTGGTTGCTGCATCTGTTTAGGGGCAAGCCCAGCGGCAAAGCTAAATTAGGTTGGTTGTTAATTATTGCAACCGTGCCAGCAGGATTGGCAGGCTTGCTGGCGAATGACCTCGTGGCAAATTATGCGCGTGCTTTGCCGGTTATAGCCTGTGCATCGATTATATTTGCTGTGTTACTTCTTTACTCGCAAAGGAAAAGCTCTTCAACGCTGAGCCTAGACTCACTATCCTGGCGTGACGCCGCAATTATAGGCTTAGCTCAGAGCGCAGCACTCATTCCTGGTGCATCACGCTCGGGGGTCACAATGACGGCAGCATTGCTTTGCAATATGAGCAAAAGTGACGCCAGCAAGTTTTCGTTTCTGTTATCAATCCCAATTATTCTTGCTAGTGGCTTATTAAAAGGGCTTGAATTATTCAGTGACCTTGATGGCTCTATTGCTTGGATCGAGCTCGGCTATGGCGCAGTAGTGTCTGGGTTGGTTGCTCTTTTGTGCATACACTGGTTTCTTGCTTTCATTGAGCGTATTGGGTTTCTGCCGTTTGTCATTTATAGAATAGTGTTGGGTGTGTCATTGTTTTTTCTTTACTTCTCGTGAGCGGGGTCCCCTCTGTGATTGTTGTGTTCGGGAACAGTTCAGGCGTGCGTGAACGTGTATTGGCATCTCATTTGAACATCGAACTTGTCGAAGATGACGCACTGGCCAACTATGAAGTGCAGTTTTATCTCAAGTATTTGCCTGCAGGTTTGAGCCTGTGTGAATTTGGAAAGAACGCGGCGGGACCTACAAGGGTAGATTTCTATGATGCCGGTTTAACGCTTAGGGCATCTGATTCCATAAAGCAGCAAAACTTGATTAGGGCATTAGGGCTTAAGAAGCATCCAAGCTCGCGAATTCTTGATGGCATGGCCGGGCTGGGCAAAGACGCGTTCTTGATGGCTTGTGCGGGCTGCTCTGTGCAAATGCTTGAAAAGTCGCTAATAGTACACGCGTTATTGAAAGACGGCCTAGAGCGGCTCTCAGTCGGAATGGGAGGTGTGTCGAATCCTTCGTTAGAATTGCAACAAGCCGATTTCCTAGGCTGCGATTACAGTAAACAGGACTTTGATATCGTTTACCTCGATCCCATGTATCCAATAGCCGGCAGGAAGAGTAGGGCAAAAAAAGACATGGATCGTTTGCATGATCTTGTTGGCATAGACACACAAGAGCAAAAACAATTAGATAAGGCGTTAAGTATCGCAGGCCGCCGGGTAATAATAAAACGGCCTAAGAACGCGCCTGATTTTGCAGCAAAAAAACCCGATATTAGCTACCGGGGCAGTAGTTCTAGGTTTGACGTTTATCTAACTATTTAAACCTTTCACAGTTAACAGCCTAAACTAGCTCACGTAATATGTGGTAATAAATTGATTCAAGGCAGTCGATATCACTAATTCGCACGCGCTCGTTAATCTTATGGATCGTGGCATTACAGGGGCCTAATTCAACGACCTGAGTTCCAGTTGGTGCAATGAATCGGCCATCAGAAGTGCCGCCCGCTGTCGAGCACTCTGGGGTTAGCCCGGTAACCGTTTTAACACTGTGGCTAATTACGTCGATTAAATCTCTTTTGGTGGTCAAAAACGGCTCGCCGGATAAATGCCAGTCTATTTTGAAGTTAACTTTCGTACTGTTTAATATTGTCTCTACACGGCTGATGATTGTTTGGGAATCCAATTCTGTGGAATAGCGAAAGTTGAAGTCCAAATCCAATGTTTCCGGAATCACGTTATTTGCACCGACTCCGCTTTTGACATTAGAGATTTGGAAGCTTGTAGGTGGAAATAAGTCATTTCCTTCATCCCACTGGGTTTCCACAAGCGTTTTCAGGGCGGCAAGCGAGTTATGAATTGGATTGGAAGCGAGATGTGGATAGGCAACATGGCCTTTGATGCCAGTGACACGAAGTTTTCCATTCAATGAACCTCGGCGACCAACTTTAATTGTGTCACCTAGCTTGTTTGTACTGCTAGGCTCCCCGACGACACAATAATCAATAGCAATGCCTTCATCTTGGAACGTTGACATCACTCGTCGAGTCCCGTTGATCGCTTTGTCTTCTTCGTCACTTGTTATCAGAAATCCAAGGCGAGCTTTGAGTGGGCGCTCACTGAGTAGTTTTTCGCAAGCAGTAATCATCGCCGCTAAGCTACTTTTCATGTCTGCCGCGCCCCGCCCATAGAGGAAGCCTTCATGTTCCGTTGCTTTAAACGGGTCGAAAGTCCACTCGCTTGCAGGACCTGTGGGCACAACATCTGTGTGCCCAGCAAAAACTAAGAGTGGGCCCTGATCACCTAGCGTGGCCCAAAGGTTAGAGACATCTTCATAAGGCAGCCACCGAATGTCGAAGCCAATAGCGCTTAGCCTATCCGCGAGAACCTTTTGACAGCCATTATCATCTGGCGATATTGATTTTCTGTTTATTAACTCTTTGGCAAGATCTAAAGCAGGTGACATAGAAGTAGATGCCTCACTAATTATTTGAATGTAATTCTTCGTTTAAGCTCATCGATGTTTTTAGTGGCACACATTCCACCGCGCCACTAATCGAATTGCGCCTGAATAGCATGTCGGTAAGGGGCGCGAGCTCCAAAGCTTTGGCAGTTTTACTTACGCTTCCAGTGGCATCTAACAGCTGTACTTTAGTTCCGGCAGTTACATATAAGCCGGCTTCAACAATGCAGCCATCAGCTAGTGGAAAACCAATCCCGGCATTAGCGCCAATGAGACAGTTCTTGCCAACAGATATAATTTCAGTCCCGCCGCCAGAAAGAGTACCCATCGTGCTGCAGCCACCGCCTAGATCAGTGTTTTCATCAACGATTACGCCTGCTGAAATTCTACCTTCAATCATGGCGGCACCTTTAGTGCCGGCATTAAAATTTACAAAGCCTTCGTGCATTACAGTCGTGCCCTCACCTAGATGAGCTCCAAGGCGCACTCGCGCTGCATCGGCAATTCGAACGCCGCGTGGCACTATATAATTTGTCATTTTCGGGAATTTATCGACTGTCTCAACGTTAATAAACTTACCCTCGAGGCGAGCAGCTAATTGCAGAGCAGGCAGGTCATCAAGATCAATGGGGCCGAGATTGGTCCATGCTAGATTTTTCAAAATGCCAAACATGCCATTAAGATTCAACTGATGCGGCAAAACTTGTCGGTGAGACAGTAAATGCAATTTTAAAAAGGCCTCTGGTATAGATTGAGGCGGTGCATCCACGGAAACCAAACAGGCAATAACTGTTTGCTCGCTAGCGGACATGGCGCTCAATTGCGTGGCTAAACCACTTTCGCCTAGTGTTTCTAACTCAGCGGCCAAACGAGCGGCTGTGTCTCGCTGAACTGTGTATGTATTGTTACTTTGCGCCGCTAGTGCAAAAGTAGATGCTAGCAAGCTCGAAAGTGCTGCACTCGGATTAAGACATGGCATTGGATAGAAAGCCTCAATTAGTTCCGCGCTGGAATTGTGAGTCGCAAGGCCGAAAGCAAAGCTGTGCAAAGAATTCATCGTGATTAACCTATATTGATTGAGTGTTCAGGAAAGCTGGCAAGTTATTTACTGTGATAGTTCAAGGTTTAAGTGATTTGAGCTGCTGCTCATCAAAACCGATCAACCACTTAGTTCCGGCATGGATAAGCGGTCGCTTAATCATGGAGGAGTTGGCGCTCATCAGGTCAATCGCTGACTTTTCAGTCAAATTATCTTTAACGCAGCTATCAAGTTTTCGCCAAGTGGTGCCGCGTGTGTTGATAAGGTCGGTATGGCTAAAATTTTCTAAAAAAATCTTTATCAGGGAGTGTGGGCAACCCAACTTCTTATAATCATGAAATTGATAGTCTATCCCCTGTGCGTCGAAAAATTTTCGAGTCTTTTTGATGGTGTCGCAATTAGGTATACCGTAAAGGGTCAACATGGTTTTAATAATTCTTTATTAATGAGTGAGGTCAATACTGCTTCTAGTTATCGCGAAAATGCGTTTCTAGTTTGGCCTTAATGTCTTCTTGAAGTTGGTCTGAGAACTCGGAGCTGGTAATAGGCTTATCGTGTTTATCCGTTATGAAAAATAAATCTTCAACTCTTTCTCCCAGGGTCGTGATTCGAGCGTCTTTGAGATTTATTGAATAATCAGCAAAAACTTGGCCTACACAAGCGAGGATACCTGGCTGGTCTGGGCAGTTAATTTCCAGTGTGGAGTACGCGCGGTTGGGAGGATTTATTAGGCTGACCTGCACCGATTTAGTGAAATATTTCTCTTTACGTGTTTTTCTAAAAGCCGCTAAAGCTACAGCTTTTCGACCTCGATTTCCACGCAGTAAATAGCTTCCTAGAACAGCTTCGATTTCAGCCCTGCGGCGCGGGTTATTGCCTACTGGAAGCCCTGAATCCTCGAGAACAGAATAGGTGTCCATGCAGTAGTCGTTGTTGGAAGTGAATATGCGAGCACCTTGAATATTGAGATTAAGCTTTTCAAAGGCTGCAGTACTGTTGGCAAAAAGAAAATCGGCATTTCGTGTGTAAATAAATACCTGAGTTGCACCTATTTCACCATTACTGTCAGTCACCTCCTTAATTGAAACTAAGGGACTGTCGCTGGTATGCAGCGCGATTGCGCGAGAATGCCAAACTATATTCTGGATAGACTCTCTGACGAAATACTCGTCTGAAGTGTGCTCCCAAACATCTGTAATTTGATCTAGTTTTAGCCCAAAGGAGCGCAATCGATCACGTGCGGAATCTTTTTTGTCGGCAATTCGATCATCTTTGTTGACCGTGTTCTCTAACCCTTGGGAAAACAATTTTTTGGTATTGCTATAGAGCTGATGCAGGAGTGAGCTGCGCCAGCTATTCCACAGACTTGGATTAGTCGCGCGGATATCGGCCACTGTCATTGCTAACATATAGTCAAGATGTAAGGAGTCACCCATCTGATTGGCAAATTCTTGAATGACAGCGGGGTCGGTTAGGTCTTTTCGCTGTGCGGTCATAGACATCAACAAATGTTTGTCGACCAGCCACGAAACAAGCTTGCCATCCCACTCGCTTAGACGATGGCGGCGGCAAAATTCGATAGCATCTACTTTGCCAAGTTCAGAGTGATCCCCGCCACGGCCTTTGGCAATGTCGTGATACAGGCCCGCGATATACAGCAGTTCGATCTTGGGTAAGCGACGAGCTACATCAGACGCAAATTTATAGGTTTCATGGCCTTCTGGCTGAAGAAATAGACGCATGTTCTCGACCACTTGCAGAGTGTGCGCGTCTACTGTGTAAATATGAAAAAGGTCATGCTGCATACGGCCAGCTATTTTGCCAAATTCGGGTAGGTATCGGCCCAAAATCCCATATCGAGACATACGGCGCAACTGAAGCGTTAACTCATGAGGAGAGCGCAGAAGTTCCATAAATAGGCTGACATTGCGAATGTCTTGGCGATACTCTTCGTTGATTAGTCTGCGATTGTCTCGAATTAATCTGATGGTGGATGCTCGTACCCCTTGAATCTCAGCATTTTGGGCCATGAACATAAAAATTTCTAGCAAAGCAGAAGGGCTTCTCTCAAAAACATTTTGAAATTTCGCTTCGATATACCCATTGCGTATTTGGAAGCGGTTATTGATTGGAACAATGCGCTCCTTTTCACCTGCGCGTAAAATAATTTCATCAAAGTATTGTAAAAGAACATCATTAAGCGAGCGCAGGTTTGCCACGGCGCGATAGTACTGCATCATCAGCTTTTCGACACCCAGGCTCTTCTCATCATCTTCATAGCCAAACATTTTGGCTAGTTCCCTCTGCTTATCAAACAGCAATCGGTCCTCACAGCGCCCACTCAGTAGATGAAGCCCGTAGCGTAATCGCCAAAGGAACTGCTGGCCACGGTTGAGCATGGTTTCCTCAGACACTTTTAAAAAGCCAAGCTGTACTAAGTCATTAAAGGAGCCCGCCCCAAAATGCCTTTTACTTACCCAGGCGATGGTCTGAATGTCTCTCAACCCGCCAGGAGAGGTTTTAATATTAGGTTCTAATGCGTAATCAACGTCGTTATATTTTTTATGACGGGCTTTTTGCTCATCGATTTTAGCTTGTACAAACTTCTTAATTGGCCAGATTTTGCTGTGGCTTGTCGCCGTAATCATTTCTTCATAGAGCGGTGTCGCCCCAACCAAGATTCGAGATTCCATGAGGGCGGTAGCAACGGTTATGTCGGTTTTAGCTTCCTTGACGCACTGCGATACCGAGCGAACGCTCTGGCCGACCTGTAATCCAATATCCCAAAGTAGGGTTAAGAATTGGCTTATCGAGTTTTTGTATTCCTTGTTGTTGTCTTTGGTGGTGAGAATCAGTAAATCTATATCTGAATGAGGGTGGAGTTCGCCACGGCCATAACCTCCGACAGCGATTAAGTTTATATCACTCGAATCAGGCCAGCTTTGGGTGTTCCAGGCCAGGGTGATTATTTTATCTACCGCTTTGGCGCGATCGGTGACAATGTCGGTGATTGGCAGATTTTTTTTATAGCGAGAATCAAGCTCTTCACTTGCGGATTTCAGTGCGCCGCTGAGTAAGTCGACGATGTTGATGCCTGGTTTTGCCAGTTCGGTAGTTAGTGTGTTGAGATCGATAATCTCATATAAGTCGCCATGGTCATTATTGCCAGGGGTAATAGCCATTTGAGTTTTTGTCACAGATTTTCTTCAGACCTCAAAGTTAATACTTCGACGCCATCCGAAGTTACGGCAAGAGTATGTTCCCACTGGGCGGAAAGCCGGCGGTCTTTTGTTGTCACCGTCCAGCCATCCTTTTTAGATAGTTTGGTATAGCGAGAGCCAGCATTTAGCATAGGCTCAATAGTAAACGTCATGCCTTCTACAATTTTCATGCCCGTGCCCGGCTGGCCGTAGTGTAAGACCTGAGGTTCGTCATGAAAAATCCGGCCAATGCCGTGCCCACAGTACTCTCTGACAATGGCGTAGTTATTTGCCTCGCCGTGCTGCTGAATTATGTGTCCGATGTCGCCAAGGGTTACGCCCGGTTTAACGATATTGATGGCTTTGTACATGCATTCTTGGGTAATGCGAATGAGGCGCTGAGCGTGGCTTGGTGTTTCTCCGACGCAAAACATTTTGCTGGTATCGCCGTGGAAGCCATCCTTGATAACAGTGACATCAATATTAATGATGTCACCGGCTTTCAATATTTTCTCATTACTAGGTATGCCGTGGCAGATAACATGGTTTACGGATGTGCAGACTGATTTCGGAAAACCGTTATAGTTAAGAGGCGCAGGGATGGCTTGCTGAGTCTGAACTATATGATTATGGCAAATTGTATCCAATTCGCCTGTACTGACTCCGGGTTTTACATAAGGGCCAATCATTTCTAGAACTTCGGCGGCTAATCGACCAGCAACCCGCATTTTCTCGATATCATCTGGAGTTTTAATGTGAATAGTCATAGTCCCATTTACTGTAGCCCCAATTATTCGAGGCAGAAGAGTTAACCATTATAAATCACGACGACGGCCAATAATAGGGGGTGGGGCTTGACGAGTCGCAAGTTTGGGTCTTGTCGGGATTGTTTAGATGCCTGCTAGTCTTTAACTGCTGTCGGGATTATGGTATAAAGCGGCGCGCTCTGAACGAGGTGGGTATAAAAACCACCAACTCATCGCGCGGCTAGCGTTAAAATAACGATAGACCAACGATAATCGTGGCAAAAGCCACTGATTTTAACTTTATTGCACCACAACGTCGCACACGCATCGTCACATATGATCTGGGTGCCCAAAACTGCTTGCAAAAGGAGATTTTGGGTTGATTTATGGGATGTGTGGAGGCTCAACCCGTATAGGAATTAAAATGGCTGTAAGCATGAAAGAAATGCTCCGTGCAGGAGTACACTTCGGACACCAGAGTCGCTACTGGAATCCAAAAATGGAACCGTTTATTTTCGGTGCCAGAAACAAAATTCATATCATCAATCTAGAACACACAGTTCCTGCGCTCAATACCGCTCTTGACGTGGTCACTGGCATGGCAGATAAAAAGAAGAAAATTCTTTTTGTGGGCACTAAACGCGCCGCTTCAAAAATTGTACGCGAAGAGGCCGAACGAGCAGGTATGCCTTATGTTAACCACCGTTGGTTAGGTGGAATGCTGACTAACTACAAAACTATTCGCGGCTCAATCAAGAAACTCAAAGATTTGGAAGCCCAAGAGTTAGACGGCACATTTAACCGCCTAACTAAGAAAGAAGCATTAATGCGTACTAGGGCAAAAGAAAAGCTTGAGCGCAGTATCGGCGGAATCAAAGACATGGGCGGATTGCCTGATGCGCTTTTCGTGATCGATGTGGATCATGAGCGTATCGCAGTAACCGAAGCTAATAATCTTCGAATTCCAGTTATCGGTGTTGTTGATACCAATAGCAACCCAGATGGCATTGACCATATTATTCCTGGCAATGACGACGCAATTAGAGCCATTCAGCTTTATGCCTCAGCCATCGCTGATGCGTGTGTTGAAGGCACTAAACGCAACGCCCCTGCTGGCGGCGACAGTGAGTTTGTTGAGGTAGACGACACACCGGTCGCAGCTGAGAAGGTTGAAGCGGTTGCTGAGGTTGTAGCACAAGCTGCTCCTGAAGAAGCGCCTGTTGCTAAGGAAGCTCCTGTCGAAGCTACAGAAACGGCCCCGGCTGAGAAAGCTCCAGCAGAGGAGAAGGCAGTTGCCCCGGCTAAAGACGCCTAGGGTGAATCCTAAGGTCAGCTTTTTTTCAATCTGGCTCATTCAAAGTTAGTGAGCAGATTAAATATCTTTTGTAAGGGGGCTAATAGCCCCCTTTTTTTAAAACACTGACAAAGCTAAGATCAGCTTTGAAGCTCTAGAAAGTGAGACATTAATCATGGCAAATATAACGGCGGGTATGGTCAAGGAATTGCGTGAGCGAACTGGCCTTGGAATGATGGACTGTAAAAAGGCATTGCTGGCTTCTGAAGGCGACATGGAACAGGCTATTGAAGATCTTCGCAAGTCTAGCGGCATGAAAGCGGCGAAAAAAGCAGGTCGAGTAGCCGCCGAAGGCGTAGTAATGACAAAAATTGCTGAAGACGGCAATTACGGCGTGATTTTGGAAATTAACAGTGAAACCGACTTTGTTTCCAAAGATGAAAATTTTCTTGATTTTGCCCAGCAAACACTAGATTTGGCATATGCGAACAAAGATGCAGACGTAGCAGCATTGCTTGATGCTGGTGTTGAATTGGCGCGTGAGAAATTGGTCCAGAAAGTTGGTGAAAACATCAATGTTCGCAGAGTAGATCGATTGAAATTTAAAGATGCGAATCAGGGCATCGTTGATAGCTATGTTCATAACACCAACCAAATTGGCGTAATTATAGCGCTGCGCGGTGGTGATGAAACTTTAGCTCGTGATATAGCTATGCATATTGCGGCGGTAAACCCTATGGTTATCCGTAAAGAAGACGTGCCTGCTGATGTGATTGCCAAAGAGTCTGCGATTTATTCGGCGCAAGCTCGTGAGAGCGGTAAGCCAGAAGAAATTATCGAAAAGATGATCAGTGGCAGACTCAATAAATTTGTCGCCGAAGTGAGCTTGATGGAACAGCAGTTTGTTAAAAATCCCGATGTTAAAATTTCTGGATTGCTAAAGGACGCTGGTGCGGATATTGTAAACTTCATTCGTTACGAAGTTGGCGAAGGTATCGAGAAAGTAGAAGTGGATTTCGCAGACGAAGTGGCCGCTCAAGTGAAAGGAGGCTCTTAAGCGAGTCTTAAGTGTAACTGGTTAAAACTATGCCTAAACAAGATCGCAAATACAATCGTATATTGCTCAAACTGAGTGGAGAAGCGCTAACCGGTGACGCCGAATTTGGCATTGACCCAAAGGTGTTAGACCGCATGGCGGTTGAAGTGGGACAGCTGGTAGGTCTTGGTGTTCAAGTAGGCATGGTTATTGGCGGAGGTAACCTTTTTCGCGGTGCGGCGCTCCATGCTGCAGGAATGGAAAGGGTTACTGGCGATCATATGGGCATGTTAGCAACGGTGATGAATGCTCTAGCGATGCGCGACGCACTCGAGAGGGCAAATATTCCGACACGTGTTATGTCTGCAATTCAAATGAGTGGTGTGGTTGAAGACTATGACAGGCGCACTGCAATTCGCCATTTAGAAGCTAGCGATGTCGTTATATTTGCAGCGGGTACTGGCAATCCATTTTTCACCACAGATTCAGCCGCCTGCCTGCGGGGCATTGAAATTGATGCTGATTTAATTATGAAGGCAACTAAAGTAGATGGTGTTTACTCAGCTGATCCAGAAACTAATCCAGATGCAGTTAAGTTTGATCGCCTTAGCTATGACGATGTGATTGATAAGCAGCTGGCAGTTATGGACTTAACTGCCATATTTTTAAGTCGCGACCACCAGATACCTATTAAGGTGTTCAATATGAACAGGCCAGGTGCTTTGCTAGAAAACATTATGGGTGCTTCTGACGGCACTCTAATCGAGTAAGTCGCTGCCACACTCAGGCTAATTGACAGGGAATAAGAGAATGATCGAAGATATAATTGATGATGCTGCGCAGCGTATGCAGAAAAGTGTCAACTCGCTAGATGACGCATTCAAGAAGATTCGTACTGGAAGGGCGCACCCAAGTATTCTTGATACTATTATGGTCTCGTATTACGGCTCCGACACGCCACTAAATCAATTAGCCAACGTGAATGTAGAAGAGGGCCGCTCGCTTATTATTTCGCCATGGGAAAAAGCGGCGATTGGTGAAATAGAGAAAGCAATAATGAAATCAGATTTAGGTCTAAACCCTTCTAATAACGGCGATACTATTCGCGTACCGATGCCTCCATTGACCGAAGAAACCCGCAAAGAATATACAAAGCAGGCCAAAAACGAAGCTGAAAATGCACGTATTGCAGTTCGCAACATTCGACGTGATGCGAATACAGATTTCAAAGATTTGGAAAAAGAAAAAGAAATCAGTGAAGACGAGCAGCGCAGAGCTGAAGATCGAGTACAAAAACTTACCGATCAGTTTATCGCGGCTATTGAATCGGCATATCAAGTTAAAGAAACTGATTTGCTGACTTTTTAGAAAGTGCCTTCTTGCAGTGCTTGTTCAAAGACTTCCATTTTGTCAGCTATCTATCGCTACCTACCTCAATGAAATCTGATGCTCTTCCTTATCTGCCCCAGCATATTGCTATCATTATGGATGGTAATAATCGCTGGGCGAAGGCCAATGGTCTTGCTTCAAGGGCTGGGCATCGACAAGGTGCCGAGGTTGTTCGCAATATCGTAGATTCTTGCATAGCTAGAAATATACCTTTTTTAACTGTTTTTGCCTTCAGCAGTGAAAACTGGCTGCGACCGGCAGTAGAGGTCCAAGGCTTGATGGCGCTTTTTTTGTCGGTTCTGAAACGAAAAGAAATCAAACAGTTCCATGATAAAAACGTACGAATAAAATTCATAGGTAGCCGTCAGTCATTTTCTGAAAAGCTACAAAAAAATATGGCCGCGGTAGAGGCTCTCACGCTCAATAATTCAGGCCTAACAGTAGTCGTTGCCGCTGACTATGGTGGGCGTTGGGATATTGCTGAAGCAGCTAAAACAGTTGTTTTGAAAGCGCTCAGTAAAGAGTTACCGGTCGGTGACATAGACGCAGATATGATTGCTGAGCACTTATGTCTGTCGGCACTTCCAGATCCTGATTTGTGTATCAGAACTGGCGGTGAAAGGCGCATTAGTAACTTCCTACTGTGGCAGTTTGCCTACACTGAATTATATTTTACAGATTGCTATTGGCCAGATTTCGACGATGCGGAATTCGAATTAGCACTGAGAGATTATGCGCAGCGTCAAAGGCGATATGGTGGGCATAATCAAGAGGCTAGCGCCTGATGTTAAAACAGAGAATTGCGACAGCAATAGTTTTGCTGTTAGGACTGGTTGCTGCGAGTACGCTATTGTCTCCTTTTCTGTTCTCCTTGTTTACAGCGGTAGTTGTTCTTCTGGCCGCTTGGGAGTGGGGCGGGTTTATCGGTCTTGAAAATCGCACCACCAAAGTCGCTTATATAATTAGCATAATGTTGTTGCTCGGGGGTTGTTTTTTCCTCTTGGAGCTTGGTCCGACGACTGAAAGTTTACGTCAAGATCACGCACTCACTTTGTCGGTTTTAGGATTGCTTTACTGGCTCTGCGCGTCACTGGCAGTGTTGGGTTATCCGGCAAGGAATAATCACTGGAATAAAGAATCTAGAATCGCAACCATGGGCATATTTTCTTTACTGCCAACATGGGTTGGAATCACCCAGCTTAAATATTTGGAGCCTAGTGGTATGTTGGTTCTGGTGTTGATTGTTTTGGTTGCAGCGGTCGATATTGGTGCATTTTTTACCGGAATGAATTTCGGTAAAACAAAGCTGGCACCGGAGTTGAGTCCAAATAAAACATGGGAAGGTGTATGGGGTGGCTTTGCTTTGTGTCTGCTGGTGAGTTTGGGTTTTGGCGCGATAATGAATCTAACTCTTTTTCCGGTTGGCTTATTCGAGATGACCGTTCTTATTATTATGAGTGCCCTAGTGACTTTTTTTAGCGTGACCGGAGATCTGGTTGAAAGTATGTTGAAGCGAAATAGAAAAATTAAAGACAGTGGCAGAATACTTCCTGGGCATGGAGGCGTTCTGGATCGCATAGATGGTTTGATCGCAGCCACGCCAGTGTTTGTGCTTGGCATGACGTTTCTCGTGTTAACGGCGCGATAGACCATGAGCAATCGCCCTAGACGACTTTGTATTCTTGGCTCCACCGGCTCAATCGGTCAAAGCACACTTGCCGTTGTCGATGTTAACCCTGAGTTCGAGGTGACTGCACTTTCCGGCCATCGCAATATTGATTTGCTGCTCCAGCAATGTTTAAAATACCACCCGAAAATTGCGGTTGTGTCTCGTTCTGAAGATGCAAAAAACTTAGCTCAATCGCTAAGGTCCGCTGGCAGTAAGGTTGAGGTTTTATGGGGTGCGGATGCGCTGTCGAGCGCTGCAAGCGATGACTCGGTTGATATGGTTATGGCAGCGATAGTTGGAGCAGCTGGCTTGGAGTCGACTCTTGCCGCTGCGCGTGCCGGTAAGACTCTATTGCTAGCTAACAAAGAATCTCTGGTAATGAGCGGAGATTTGCTCTTTAGAGAAATCAAGGCGTCAGGGGCCACTCTTATACCGATTGACAGTGAGCACAATGCTATTTTTCAATGTTTACCGCAAAACCTTGCAGGTCAAAGCGCGGAAACCACCAAATATGTAAGCAAAATCGCGCTAACCGCCAGCGGTGGACCTTTTCTGGACAGGCCCCTGAATGAGTTTGGTGATATAACGCCAGCGCAAGCATGCAAGCATCCAACTTGGTCGATGGGAAGAAAGATTTCAGTTGATTCTGCGACTATGATGAATAAAGGGCTCGAGTTTATAGAAGCTAGTTTGTTGTTTGGGCTTACACCTCATCAAATTGAGGTGCTCATTCATCCGCAAAGTACGGTGCACTCGCTGGTTTATTACAAAGATGGGTCGGTTTTAGCTCAGCTAGGATCGGCGGACATGCGAATCCCTATTGCCTACGGAATGGCTTACCCGGGTCGGATTGAGTCGGGAGCTGCGTCTTTGGATCTTATTGCGGCTGGCTCACTTGATTTTTTTGAGCCTGACTATGAGCGCTTCCCTTGTCTCAAGCTTGGTATTGACGCAGCGCTGCAGGGGGGGACAACGCCTACTTTGCTAAATGCCGCCAATGAAATTGCGGTTGAGGCGTTTCTTGCTGGTCAAATTAAATTTATCGAGATTGCTGAACTTAATGAGCAGGTTTTATCGAAAATCCCTTGTGAACCGGCTTCATCTCTCGCTATCATCCGAACTGCTGATTTACTGGCTAGAAATATTACTAAAGAGCTGATTTTAAAGAAAAATTAATTAGTGTCTCTGAAGTGCATTACAGAGGAAAACGGGCATCGAGATGATTCTTGAAATACTAACAAACGTACTAGCTTTACTAGTAACCTTGGGCATATTGGTGACTATTCACGAATTTGGTCATTTTTGGGTGGCTCGGCGCTGCGGTGTAAAGGTGCTGCGTTTTTCTATCGGTTTTGGTAAAGCGATAAAAACCTGGATAGGAAAAGACGGTGTTGAATACGTAATCGCGCCTATTCCTTTAGGTGGTTACGTCAAGATGCTTGGGCAAGAAGACACAACGGTGTCCGCGTCTACTGAGTTACCCGCGAGTCAGCGTCATATGTCATTTGCGTACAAGCCTCTCTGGCAGCGCATGGCAATAGTGGCAGCAGGGCCGGCGGCAAACTTTTTGTTGGCTATTTTTGTTTTTTGGGTAATAAACATCGCCTATGGTCTTTCCGGTATAGCGCCAGTTATCGATGGCATTAAAGATAACTCTCCAGCGCAAATGGCAGGACTTAACGAAGGTGATGAGATCCTGGCCGTTGATGGCAAGGAAACTATTATTTGGCAGCAAGTGACTTTGCAAATGTTAGGAAGAATGGGGGAGACCGGAGAGCTGCGCTTAACCATCGATCCTGCGTCCGGAGGCGCCTCAAGAGATGTGATGCTGCCGATCTCAGCATGGCTTGGCAGTGACACGGCGCCAAATCCTATTGCAAGTTTAGGCATTGTCCAGATAGAAATCCCGGCTATAATTGCCGGCTTAGTGGAAAATGGTCGTGCTGAACAAGGTGGTTTATTGCCTGGAGACGAAGTTCTTGTCGTTAATGGTCGAGCTATTCGAGGATGGACGCATTGGGTTGAAGTAATCCGAGCTAGCCCGGAACTAGATTTAGAAGTCGTGGTCCAACGAGATGTTGAGCAGGTCTCGCTTGGTATTCGGCCCGCAGAAGTTGTTTCTGCAGACGGGACGACTATCGGCAGCATCGGTGCCTATGTAAAGCAGATGAGCCTTGCGGAAATAGTGCCTGATTCTCTGCGACGTGAAGTAAGTTATGGCCCGATTAGCGCCATCGAGCCTGCGTTAATTGAGACTTGGGATAAAACGCTATTTGTTCTAGATTCAGTTAAGAAAATGGTTGTGGGTTTAATTTCTGTAAAGAATATTAATGGCCCAATCACCATCGCTCAAGTGGCCGGAGATACAGCCAAATATGGGCTTAATGTTTACTTGGGGTTTTTAGCGCTGCTAAGTATCTCACTTGGGGTATTAAATTTGCTCCCGATACCTGTTCTAGACGGCGGACATTTGCTGTACTACAGCATTGAAGCGGTTATCCGGCGACCGGTGCCTGAACGGATTCAATCGTTTGGACTACAACTCGGTTTATTGTTGATATCAGGAATCATGGTTTTAGCCGTTTATAATGATGTCAGTCGTTTACTTTAAAATAAATATACTCTGTTGCCCGGCGCCTATCGTTCGACGCCAATATCAGATTTTGACTCAGTAAAAATAAGATATTTGAATGAAAAAAATCATTTTGGGTTTGCTGTTGACCTTTGGTCTTCCTAACCTCCTGCATGCTCAAACCTTTACTATTGCGGACATCATTGTTGATGGCTATCAACGCATATCGCCTGGCATAATTTACAATCTGTTGCCGGTTGGCATCGGAGACACTGTAGATGCCTCAGTTCCTGCTTTAATCATTAGGGAGTTATCTCGGTCGGATTACTTCGACGAGGTTGAAGTCTCTCGTGAAGGCAATATCCTTGTTGTCACTGTTCTTGAGCGTCCGTCTGTTGCGGAGATTACCGTTGAAGGCAACAGCGTTCTAGAAACCGAGGACATTATCGAAAATATGGCCACGGCAGAAATTGCTGAAGGGCAGATATTTACCCGGGCCGCATTAGAGGCCATCAGACAAGGCATTCAGGATGTCTATTCTGGGCGCGGTCGTTACGGTGCTTCAGTTGAAATAGAAGTAGAGGAGCTGCCAAGAAACCGGGTCGCTATTCGTCTCGAGATCAACGAGGGCGAGGAATCTAGGATTCGCCATATCAACATTGTCGGTAATGAAGCCTTCGAAGAAGAAGATTTACTTGCACTCCTAGAGCTTGGTCTCAAGCCGTGGTACATGGTCATGAGCCGGAAGGATCGCTATTCTCGCGAACAATTTTCGGGCGATCTTGAACGCCTAGAATCTTTCTATTTGGATAATGGCTACGTTGAATTTAACATTGACTCCACACCTATATCGATTACACCAGACCGAAAAGAAGTTTATATCACAGTCAATATTTCAGAAGGTAATCAGTACATCGTCAGCGGCGTCGATTTGGCGGGAGATCTAGTGGATGCTGAAGCCTTGTTACGAGCCGCAATATTTGTGCGTCCAGGACAAATCTATTCCCAAGGCTTAGTGACCGGCACCGAAGAAATCATGGTCCAGTTTTTAGGCAATTTAGGCTATGCTTTTGCCGAGGCGACCGGGGTTCCTGAGGTTAGCGAAGATGAGGATACAGTTGAGGTCACGTTCTTCATCGAGCCCGGCAAGAGGACCTATGTTAATCGCATTGGGTTTAGCGGAAATTTAGCCACAGCTGACGATGTTTTGCGCCGAGAAATGCGCCAGCTAGAAAGTGCGCCAGCGTCGAGCCTGCAGATCGAGCAATCTAAAGTCAGGTTGCAGCGTCTCGGTTACTTTGAGACCGTGGAAGTGGACACCGTCGAAGTAGCTGGCACAGAAGATCAGGTCGACATTAATTACGATGTGCTTGAACAAAACTTTGGTGCTATAAGTTTTCAGGTAGGTACTGGCGGTGGCGGCAACTTCTTTCTCAGTTCTAATTTACAGGCGCAAAACTTTCTCGGCACAGGCAAGACACTAGGAGTAGGGGTTAATCGCTCAAGATTTCAACAGGGCTTAAATTTTAATTATGTCGATCCTTATTTCACTCCAGATGGTGTAAGTCGTGGGTTTAGCCTATTTGCGCAAGAAATTGATTCGCCCTTTAATGTATCCAATTTTAATACCTCTTCATATGGAGGAACACTCAGCTTTAGCTATCCGCTAAGTGAGATACAACTGCTCGGATTCAATCTCGGTTTTACGCACACGGAATTGAGTGCAGGTACCGGCTCGGTGCAGGAAATCATTTCTAGTCCTACATTATTCGAGGGCATTGACAGCTTCGTAATCACACCGCTTAACAATAATCCCTTCAATGGGCCTGTTACTGATTCGGTATTGGGCAACGTCGCGAATCTCACTCCGGCCCAATTACAAACGAGTGGTGATCCAGGCTTCGTCGATAAATTTGGTGATACCTTTGATGATTTAACCTTCAGTTTAAATTGGTTCAAAAATACATTGAATCGTGGGCAAATGGCGACCAGCGGCTCGCGTCATAATATCGGTCTTCAAGTAACCCTGCCAGGAAGTGACTTAGAATACGCGCGTTTGAATTACACCTCCGAGATGTACTGGCCATTAACTCAAAATCAAGAATGGGTCATCGCCTTGCGCGCAAATATTGGCATAGGCATTGGCTATGGAGATACCGGTGAACTGCCGTTCTTCAACAACTTTTTCGCCGGTGGCTTGATTCAGGGAGGCGGCCAGCTGCGCGGATTTGAGGAAAACAGCCTGGGCCCAAGAAGTAGTCCGGGCGCGCGATACCTTACCGATAGAGGGATATCTCTACAGAGGGACGCGAATGGCGAAATTATCCGCCAAGAGGATGGTTCAGCGCTAATAGAAAACTCAATAGGTTATTCCACCACGCCGTTGGTGGACGGTCTTGGAAACATAATTCTAGATGCTGACGGGAATCCGGAGGTGGCTCTGGCGGTACAAAACTTCTTTCTTGATGAGGATTTTGACAGTTTTGGTGGTAACATTATGACTGTAGGTTCATTAGAGCTGCTGTTCCCATTGCCGTTCATACCAAACAAAAACCAAGTTAGGTCCGCGTTTTTTATCGATGCAGGCAACGTTTTCTCCTCAAGCTGTTCTGAGCGGCAGAGATTGCTGCAGAACTGCCAAAATTTTGACCTAGGAGAAATGCGTTTTTCTGCAGGGGTAAGCGTGACCTATCTATCGCCATTTGGACCGTTGACGTTCTATATGGCTAAGCCATTTGGTAAAGAAGGCGACGACACGAAGCAGTTTGATTTTACAGTTGGACAAGGCTTCTAGCACTTTACAATAATTACTTTTCGCCAAGACGGCTAAGAAATAAATCAAAGCGGTTCTTGAAGTTTGATTTTGGAGATATAACGTGAAGATATTTAAACATTTGGCTGCCATTTTGAGTTTGGTTTTAGTTACACAGGGAGCCCTGGCTCAAGATACTAAGATAGGAGTGCTAAATGCTATTCAAGCACTGTTTAACTCTGATGCGGCTGGGGTGATTCAAGCCGAATTAGAGTCAGAGTTTAGTACAGATCAAGACCGAGCAAATACACTGACCGAGCAACTAACGGCACTTCGCGATGAGTTTCAACAGAATGAAGCCGTGATGAGCGAAGATGAAGTTAGGCGCATGAATTCCAATGCGCAGGATTTAAACGTCCAATTGCAGCTAATCGGTGAGCGCATTCAGGCTGCTATTCAGGAAAAAAATCAAAACTTTGTCCAGCTCATGCAACCAGATCTGGCAACGGCGGTTACTGATATTGTCGCTGAAGGCGGTTTTGATCTTATTTTGAATGCCGACTCTGCGCCGTTTTTCTCTCCAGTATTAGATATCACTGCACGAGTGACAGCCAAACTTAATGAGAACGCTAGAACTGCATCACAATAGACAATTCAAATTTTGGACAATTGGCATGTGACCCAGAATAAGAGCTATACACTTGATGAGCTTGCTGAATTATTAAAGCTAAGTCTGATTGGTGATGGTGATTGTGTTGTCACTGGCATTGGCACGCTTAAAAACGCGGTAAGCGGTCAGCTAGGATTCTTAAGCAATGCCGCTTACGTGGATCAGTTGGCCGAGACCAAAGCATCTGCGGTAATTCTTCTGAAACGTCACGAACTTGTCTGTCCAACAAATAAACTGATCAGTGAAAATCCCTATGTAAGCTTCGCGCAAGCGACTGCTTTATTTAGCAATGCACCGAGTTTAGTCCCCGGTGTACATCCGACAGCCTGTGTAGATCCAAATGTTATCGTGCCGAGTGATGTGGGTATTGGCGCAAATGCAGTCGTTGAAAAAGGGGTGATTATAGGCGGCGGCACCTCTATTGGCAGTGGTTGCTTTATCGGGGAAGACTGCGTCATTGGCGACAGCACTAGGCTTTATAACGGTGTCACTCTTTACCATAAGGTTAAGCTTGGCTCGAGAGTTACGATACATACAGGAAGTGTAATCGGGGCTGATGGCTTCGGCTTCGCCTTTGATGGTGAGAAGTCTTTAAAAATTCATCAGCTCGGTGGTGTAAATATTGGCGACGATGTAGACATCGGCGCAAATACGACAATTGACCGCGGTGCAATAGAAGACACCATTATTGAAAACGGCGTGAAGATCGATAATCAAGTTCAGATCGGACACAACTGTATCATAGGCGAACATTCAATTTTATGTGGTTGTGTTGCTTTAGCTGGCAGTGTGACAATTGGTAAATATTGCATTATGGGCGGCGCCTCCGGGGCTGTTGGCCACATTACGATCGCAGATCAAACCCAAGTCAGTGCGATGAGCCTAGTTAGCCAATCTATATTGGACCCAAGTGTGTACTCATCAGGAACTGGGCAAATGAAGACATCAGACTGGAAGCGAGCCATTGTGCGCTTTCAACAACTCGATAGTATCGCTAAGCGAGTGAAGAAGTTAGAACGCAGTTCTAACGATAACAACGATAGCTAAGCTTGGAGCAAGCAGCAGCTATCGCCTGAATAGAGAAGACTATGTTATTAGATATTGAAGAAATTAAAGAATACCTACCCCAGCGCTATCCATTTTTATTGGTGGATAGAGTAGTAGAAATGGAAATGGGTAAGTCGATTTTGGCCTATAAAAATGTATCAGTAAACGAGCCATTCTTTGAAGGACATTTTCCTCATCAGCCTATTATGCCTGGTGTATTGATAATTGAAGCGCTCGCACAGGCCGCGGGCGTGCTTGGATTTAAGAGCCAAGAGAAAAAGCCGAAAGACGGTTATCTATATTATTTCGTTGGGGCCGATAATCTTCGCCTTAGACGCCCGGTAGTGCCGGGAGATAAACTTATGTTGTACGCCGAAATCATTACCAATCGTCGAGGCATCTATCGTTTTGCAGCCAAGGCAAGTGTCGGTGATGAGACAGTGGGCACTATGACTATTCTTTGTGCTGAAAGGAAAGTCGATGTCGATTGATGACAGCGCGCGAATTCATCCAAGCGCGGTTTTAGGCGAAGGTGTGTCGGTTGGTCCGTGGAGTATCATTGGCCCAAATGTCATCATCGGCGCTAATAGCGTGATCGATTCTCACGTGGTAATTCGCTCGAACACAACGATGGGCGAAGGTAATCGAATCTTTCAATTCAGTTCGGTTGGCGAAGATCCTGCAGACAAAAAGTTTTCGGGCGAAGATGTATGGCTTGAAATAGGCAATAACAATATTTTCCGTGAAGGCGTTACTGTGCATCGCGGCACTGAGGTTGGTGGAAGCTACACTCGTGTCGGTGATAACAACTTGATGATGTCATATGCTCACGTGGCACACGACTGTATCGTTGGCTCTAATACGGTCTTCGCTAACAACTCGGGTATTTCGGGTCACGTTGAAATGGGGGATTGGGCGATTTTAGGCGGTCTCGCGGGAGTTAATCAATTTATAAAAATTGGCCCTCATGCCATGATTGGTGGCATGACTCACATAGATCATGACGTGCCGGCATTTGTTATCGTAAGCGGTCAGCCAGCAGCGGTGCGAAGTGTAAATACTATAGGCCTTGAACGCAGAGGCTATGATAAAAGTACCGTTAAAGAAATCCGCAAAGCCTTTAAAATCCTCTATAAGCGGCGGCTGTCTTTGCGAGATGCGATTAGTCAGATAGAGGTGTTGGCTGCAGATTGCCCCGAACTTGCTCCGTTGTTGCACTCATTAACGGCATCTGAAAAAGGCATCCACCGCTAATTTTTAGCCCTCTTAGCAGCCCGGTTACGACCTATGAGTAAACCTCTAATTTTTGGAATAGTCGCCGGCGAAAAATCTGGCGATATTCTTGGGGCAAGCCTGATTCTCGAAATGCGCAAGCGCTACCCCGATGCCCAGTTTGTAGGCATTGGCGGTGACGCCATGATCGCCGCTGGGTGTCGGTCGATGTTTAAGATGGACCGTTTATCGGTAATGGGTTTCGTTGAGCCTTTGGGTCGCTTACCTGAGTTGTTCGGGATTAAGCGCCAATTGCGCGAATACTTTATCGCTAACCCGCCACTGGCCTTTATTGGTATCGATGCGCCTGATTTTAATCTTCGCCTGGAATCTGAACTTCACAAGGCGGGTATAAAAACCGTCCACTATGTAGGTCCTAGCGTTTGGGCGTACCGTGCTAAACGCATTTTGGGAATAAAAAAGTCAGTGGATTTGATGCTGACTTTATTCCCCTTCGAGACACAGATCTACAAAGACCATGGGATAAAAGTCGCTTGTGTTGGTCATCCACTAGCGGATCAAATAGGGTTTACAGACGCAAAACAGCAAACCCGTGCAGAGCTTGGGATTGCCCAAGACGCAAAGGTTATTGCCTTGATGCCAGGCAGCCGCAGTGGCGAGATTAACCGGTTAGCGCCGGTTTTCTTTGCAGCGGCAATTAAATCATTGCAAAAGAATTCTGGGTTACAGTTTTTGATACCTTGCAGCAGCACCGATAATAAAAGACTTATTAGCAACATCATGCGCCAGCTGGGTCTTCTTAGTGGGGAGCAGTTTTGTTTGTTAGATGATTCGCGTCAGGCGATGAGTGCAGCGGATTTCGTGGTAATGGCATCTGGTACCGCGACACTGGAGGCATTGTTGCTGCGCAGACCAATGGTGATTTGTTATAAATTGGCGGCGCTGACGTATGCTTTAGCCTCCAAAATGGTTAAAATTCCTAACGTAGGTCTGCCAAATTTGCTGGCTGGTAAAAGGCTTGTCCCTGAATATATGCAGGGACAAGTCACTGTTGATGCGGTTAGTGCCGAAATAATTAATTTTGTGTCAGAACCAGAATCAATGGCGGCCATGCTAGAAGAGTTTACTGCTATCCATAAGAAAATCAGGTTGGATGCTTCAGTGCAGGCTGCCAATGCAATCGAGTCTTTGATTGGCATGACCTCCTGAATTTAGAAAATTAACCTTAGGTAAAAAAATCATTGAACTTATAACGTCTTACTTGGCGGGTGCTGCGGGTACCGACGAGGTTGGCCGCGGCCCTTTGGCTGGCGATGTAGTCGCTGCTGCGGTTATTTTGGATCCACGCAGACCAATCATTGGTCTAAACGATTCTAAGAAATTGTCCGAGAAAATGCGAGAACACTGTTTCGAACAAATACTAGTGAAGGCACGAGCTTTTGCTATTGCTAGGGCGAGCGTTGCTGAGATTGAAGATCTCAATATTTTACACGCAAGCCTGCTGGCCATGAGACGGGCGGTTAGTCAGCTGAGGCCACAGCCACCTTATGTTTACGTTGATGGCAATCGCTCCCCGGTATGGTGTTACCCTTGTGAAACAGTAGTGAAGGGCGATTCTCTTGTACCAGCTATCGCTGCGGCCTCGGTTTTGGCTAAAGTCACTCGTGACAGAGAAATGGCGGTAATGGACTTAGAATACCCCGGTTATGGCTTCGCGAAACATAAAGGCTATCCAACTCCGGAGCATTTGAGGGCACTAGCCTTGCTGGGAGTTTGTCCAATTCATAGAAAAACTTTTGCGCCTGTGGCTCGCTTAAGCGGCTAAATTTTTTTAAAAAAGTGGTATATTAGCCTCTCTAACCTTTAGCAAAACCTAAAACTTTGATGCCTGAAAACTTACCAGCGCAAGCATTCGCCCACTTAAGACTTCATACTGAATTTTCTATTAGCGATGGGCTTGTCACTATCGCGCCGTTAATTGATCGCCTGCTTGAACTCAAAATGCCAACCGTTGCGATTACCGATATTGCCAATCTCTTTGGTCTTATTAAGTTTTACAGTAAATCGATTTCCAGCGGCATTAAACCGCTTTGCGGCTGCGACGTTCTAGTTCGTGATCTAGAAACTGGGCTGGAGTCGCATCTGGTTTTGCTAGTACAGGACAAGCAGGGTTATCTGAACCTAACTGAGCTCATATCGGAGATATACACCGATGCTAACGGCTTGAGCGATACTGTCTTGTTTAAATCAAAGCTTGAAGGACGAACCGCAGGCTTGATCGCATTGTCAGGGGCTCAACTAGGCGATGTTGGTCGTGCCCTATTGGCGGATGAGTTTGATGACGCAAAATCTTTGCTCGGTGACTGGCAAAAACTATTCCCGAATCGTTTCTATCTGGAATTGCAGCGCCTTGGTAAGCCTGATGAAGAAGACTATATTGAAAAAGTCTTAGAGCTTTCGCAGCTGACAGCCTGTCCTGTTGTAGCCACCAATGATGTTCGCTTCCTTAAGCAAGAGGATTTCGAGGCCCATGAGGTGAGAGTCTGCATTAACGAAAGACGATCCCTCGATGACCCGCGCCGTGTTCGAACCTATACCGATCAGCAATATCTCAAAACCCAGCAGGAAATGAGCGCTCTGTTTGTAGACATACCAGAGGCGTTAGAAAATGCGTGGGAGATTGCGAAGCGCTGCAATATAAAACTGGATCTTGGGACACCATGTTTACCGAATTACCCCACGCCAGCGGGAGTAAAGCTGGAAGACTATCTGTCGCAAGTGTCGACGCAGGGACTTGAAACTAGGCTAGAAATTATTCTCGGCGAGAATATTCAAGACCCGCAATCACGAGTGCCTTATTCGGAGAGGCTCGAGACCGAGCTTAAAATCATTAATCAGATGGGGTTTGCCGGTTACTTTTTAATCGTGATGGAATTTATTCAGTGGTCTAAGGATAACGGAATTCCGGTAGGGCCTGGCCGGGGTTCAGGTGCGGGTTCCATCGTTGCTTATGCGCTTGGCATTACAGATATAGACCCACTTAAATACGACCTTCTATTTGAGCGTTTTTTAAACCCAGAGCGGGTTTCCATGCCGGATTTTGATGTGGATTTCTGCATGGACGGGCGGGATAAAGTCATTGCTCATGTGGCTGAATTGTATGGTAAGGACGCAGTATCTCAAATCATCACCTTTGGCACTATGGCGGCAAAAGCGGTAGTGCGAGATGTCGCTAGAGTTCAAGGTAAGCCTTACTCGTTAGCCGATAAGCTCTCAAAGCTCATCCCTTTTGAACCTGGAATAACTTTAAAGAAAGCATTCGAGGATGAGCCTCTATTAGGCGAGTTTGTAGACAGTGATGAAGATGCCCAAGAAATCATGGAGATGGCATATAAGCTGGAAGGTATTACTAGGAATGTCGGCAAACACGCCGGCGGTGTGGTTATAGCTCCAACGAAGTTGACTGATTTTACGCCACTGTACTGCGATGATGCCGGGCAAAATTTAGTCACCCAATTTGATAAGAACGATGTCGAGACAGCTGGGCTTGTTAAGTTTGATTTTCTTGGGCTAAGGACCCTGACAATCATCGATTGGGCTGTGAAAATGATTAACGCTGAAAAAGCGGATGGTGAGCCCCTAGTCGATATTAATGAATTACCGCTAAACGATCAGGCCGTTTATCGCCTCCTGCAGCAGGGAGAGACTACCGCTGTATTTCAGCTAGAATCTCGTGGAATGAAGGAACTCATCAAGCGTCAGGTTCCCAATTCTTTCGAAGACATCATCGCTCTGGTCGCGTTGTTTAGACCGGGTCCTCTGCAATCAGGCATGGTGGATGACTTCATCGATCGCAAACACGGCCGCACCCGAGTTGAGTTCCCACATCCTGAACTAGAGCCGGTGCTAGGCAATACTTACGGGGTCATCCTCTACCAAGAGCAAGTGATGAAAATCGCTCAGGTTCTGGCGAACTACACCTTAGGTGGAGCCGATATCTTACGTAAAGCGATGGGCAAGAAAAATCCTGCGGTGATGGCTAAGCAGCGAACATTGTTCGTGGCAGGGGCTAAAGCTCGAGACGTGGATGTTGATCTGGCGGAGTCCATTTTTGATTTAATGGAAAAATTTGCAGGCTACGGTTTTAACAAATCACACTCCGCAGCTTATGCCTTGGTGTCCTATCAGACAGCCTGGCTCAAAACGCATTATCCCGCGTATTTCATGGCTGCAGTTCTTTCTGCTGACATGGACAATACTGAGAAAGTAGTGACGTTGATTGAGGAATGTCGATCAATGAAGCTGGAAATAGTGCCGCCGGATATTAATATCGGGCAGTTCAATTTCACTGTCAATGATGCCGGTCAGATTGTGTATGGCTTAGGCGCAATTAAAGGCTTAGGCGAGGGCCCCGTGGGCGGTATTTTAAACGCTAGAGAAGATGCTCTGTTCACTACTCTGCTGGACGTCTGCCAGCGTGTCGATTCACAAACTGTCAATAAGCGAACAATGGAAGCTCTGGTTCGGTCTGGCGCGATGGATAGTTTGGTAGAGGGTAGTTGTGATTATGTCCGTGCGCTTCTGAGTTATAGCCTTCCCCAGGCCATGAAAGCAGCGGAGCAGAGTAGTCGTAATCGGGCCAGTGGTGTGCAAGATCTATTCGGGGAGATTACGCCGGTCGACGCCACAACCGAACTTGATCTGTCGGCGCTTGACGCGTTCCAGCCTTGGCAAGAGCAGCAGCGGTTGTTGGCTGAAAAAGAGACTCTTGGGTTGTATTTGTCAGGGCATCCTATTGACGAGTTTCTGCCAGAGTTATCGCATCTTACTAAAAATCGACTATTAAATTTAAGACCCGAGCGTGGCCATCAAATCACTGCTGGTCTTCTGCATGCGGTACGAACCATGAAAAGCAAAGCAGGGGATACCATCGCTTTTCTTACCCTAGATGACCGTAGCGCCCGTTTTGAAGTGGCTCTTTACGGAAGAGAATATGAGAAGTACCGTGAGTTATTGCACAAGGACGTCATTCTGGTGGTGGAATGCAATATCAGCGTGGATGATTTCTCCGGTAGCATACGCGGCCGGGCAAAAGACGTTATGACTCTAACGCAGGCTCGCAAGAAATTTGCAAATAGGCTCTCCCTAGACGTAGAAGCTTCGAATTTAACGACTGGATTCAGCGATAGGCTGGCAGCCATACTCAGCCCATATCAGCTTGCGCTGCAGTCGGCACAGCAGCCTAACGTTATGGCAAACTCAGTAGACTATATTCCTGAGGAGGCGGTGCCCGAAGCGGTGGAGGGCT
>JBLHVT010000038.1:0-28039 GCA_047628735.1 Glaciecola sp. | reverse complement strand
AGGCCCTCGCTCTTAATCACCGGCCAGCGATTTCAATGAAGATAAATAAGGCGAAAATTCAGGCCCACTGAGATCTATTCTTTAAGGCCGCTCAAGATATGTGACTCCCTCATCGGTATTGAGCAACGCTTAACAAGTTTATCGAATCGTTTTCAGCAACCGAATCTACTTAAAACCTTCTATGGGTTGATAGATTTGAAGCATGTCTCTTAAAACGAAGAAGTTGAACAACCAGTAAAGGGTATGCGTGAAATCTATGGTGTTAAATTAAGTGGGCAGGCTATGCCTCGTAATACTGACTATCTCTGTGCTGCCTAATCGTAAAGCTTAAAATTACGCCAGCGGTAGCGGCTACTGACACTGCCAATATGAGGCCTACCAGTCCGAATAGGGCGCCGCCAGCCGTCAAAGGAAACAGCACCTGAAGTGGATGCGGGCTAACACTCTCCCCTATTCTTATTACTTAGAAAATAGCCGCATTTTAAGACATAGTTGCGGCTGCACTGGATCAAATTCACCAACAGGGGTGTAACACTATCCCTGCGTTGATTCGTCTTGTTCAGGTATTTGGCGGGACTATAGAACAAACTGAAGATGCTCGGCGGAAAAAAGTGCTTTGGGCAAGCAGGTGATCTATCGGTCGGCTTTGGAAAATATACCTGAGGAGTTTATTCTGCGTGACATTGAGGATCGCTTTTTTTTCTTCGGATAGAGCTAGAGAGCTTGTCCTGTGTGGCGAAATTGAAAACTGAAAGTTCAGTGATGAACTGTCGAAGCCTGGGAAAATGATGAGCGCAGTGGGTGGGTCTAATCACATTGGGTAAGCGTCAGCCGCGCTTATAAATAATTCTAGCACTTTCTTAATGTGTTCTTTACGAGCAAGGTCGAATTGAATATTTAAACGGCGAATTGGAAAATACTGCAAGTCTTAAAATCATTATTGATCAGTAGTTTATTGGGAACACGCACATAGAGGTTATCAAACTGCCGGATTTTTACAGATAGCCAGTCAATTGATACGACCTCGCCGGTTATTTCGCTGACTTTTATATTGCCTCCCCATTTGAACGAATTTTCTTCTGTCCGAAAAATGCCGTTAATAAGGTTTGACACTGATGCTTGTGACGCGACGCCAGTGGTGGCGGTAAGTATTCCTGTAGTGCCTATAATGACACTCAGGTAAAAACCGACTCCTCAAAGCGTTGTCATTACAACACTTAGGGGAAGTCAAAAAAATGTCGCTGATGTAGTATTCTTTTTTATGCTCTGACTGTGGTTTTGGTAAAAGTAAGCCTGAGCAAGAAATAAAGCACGGGCAGGATCATATGGATACGGCTATCTTGATACTGGCCGTAACCGCGATCGCCGGACTTGGAGCCATAATGGGTGCCGTTTTGTTCACCGAGAACAGCCGCTATATCGCCATTGAACAGACCCTGATTTCAATAGCTATGTTGGCAGGAGTATTTGTCTCCTATCTATTGATGTTGGCGACGGTATAGATACATGAAATTATTAGCACCAGCAGGGCCGGCGTGGTTAGCCCAGTGGTGGGTATGATTCTGGCGGCGATAGCTTCTTTTAGCACGCCGAGCGGCATAAAAATATATTTTCAGCTTAAGCGTTCGGGCTGCTCGGTTAGGGTATGAACTGCGCGAAATCGAAGCTCGGCCGATCAACAGTACAAAGCTATTAACGAAAGGCTACTGATGAAAGGCAGGCAAGGGGAAACTAAAGCTAGGTAAAAGATAGTCAGCTATTTCATCACCACTGCAAGCGGCACAAAACAGATTGCCTTGAATGCCATCGCACTGAAATGATCTTAAGACAACATACTGTTCTCTGTTTTCAACTCCTTCGGCAATTACCTTCATCCCCAGGTCGTGGGCAATTGAAATAATCCCCATAGCCAAGGCCGCATCATCTTGGTTTGCGACTAAACCTTGTACAAAACTTCGATCGATTTTAACAACGGAAATTGGCAATCTTTGCAGATAGCGTAGCGAAGAATATTTGGTCCCAAAATCGTCTAATGCAAACTGCACCCCAATCTGGGTAATTGCTTCCATGATGGGGAGTATGGAATCAAAGTCATGCAAAATAGCAGTTTCTAATACTTCAACCTGCAGCAGTTCGGCAGGCACCTTGTATGTCGTCAACAAATGTTGAATTCGACTGGGTAGTGCTTGCTCAGCAAAACTTTCAGCACCAAGGTTAATAGAAATAGGAACTGGATCTAATCCGGTTGATTTCCAATAGGCGATTTGCTTGACGGCTGCCACTAAAACCCAGTTATCTAATACAGTGACTAGGTCAGCGGCGACTGCGGCGCTGACTATTTCACCTGGTGGTACTTTTCCAAGCCGATGGTCATCCCACCTTAGCAAAGCTTCAGCCCCTATCAGGAGTCCAGAACTCACGCTGACTTTTGGTTGAAAATGTAGGCTCAACTCGTCTTCCTCAATGGCATGCAGAAGACGTAAGGCGATATTACTGGCACGGTTTTCCGCAGATAAATCTTCGTCAGAAAAAATATTGTACCCAACGCCTTTCTCTTGAGGTATGGATCTCGCTGCCGCCTTGCAATGATGAGTTGTTTGATCAATGTTATTAGTAAATTTAGACACGCCTATGCGAATTGCTAAATCGGGCACCGAACTAGGAAGTCGAACCTCCTGTTTTAATGCCAGCTGTGCGCTTGCGGCAAGTTCTTCTAGGGACTGCTGACAGCATTTGATGAAAACCAACAGGCCTTCACGGAGCTGGCGCCCATAGAGAGTCTTTTCACTTTGAAAAGTTTTTACTAAAACCTGAGCCACAGGGCCAATAACACTCTGATAGGTTTCCAGCCCATGGACTCGATAGATAAAATCTAGCTGCGGCAGGGAAATAAACAGCAATACGCCTTGCCCCGGATCATCACTCTGACTGAGCATGGCTTCACATCGGCTACAAAATTCAGCGTAGTTAAAAAAGCCTGTCATTGGGTCTAGGTGAGCAGACAGCTGGGATCGCATACGTGACTGAGCGTCGGTAATATCCTGATTCATCTCAGCCTGTATGAGTTTGGCAAATGCGAGAAGCTGCCTTTGCTCTTTAGCTGAAAACGTTCGAGGTTTGGTATCAATAAGACACAAAGTGCCTAGTGGATACCCTTCTGAGGAATACAGAACAGCGCCGGCATAGAAACGAACGAAAGGTTCGCTGGTGACCAATGGGTTATGTGCAAAGCGCTTATCTTTGTGCGTATCGCTTACCAATAATATTTGATCGCACAGCAGCGCGTGAGAACAGAAAGCCTGCTCACGAGGAGTTTGGTTTGCCGCAAAGCCGCAGCTCGATTTGAACCATTGCCGACTCTCATCCACAAGAGAAATTAACGCGATAGGAGCATTGAGTACGTCTGCCGCCAAAGCCGTCAGACGATCAAAACGGGGCTCTGGCGCGGTATCTAAAATCCCCAATCGATAAAGGGAAGCTAATCGATCCTTTTCATTCGCTGGGGATTCTGCTGGGGAATATGGTAAGCCTTTTATGTTGTTCATTGGCATGGGTACTCAAAATATTTTTTTTAAATTTAAGATATAAGTCTAACGCCAGCCCAAGCCCAATACAAAACAGTTGTCGGTGAAAGTGGTTTTTTCTCCGAGCGATCGTGCTTTTTAAACGTGGTGCGGTGTGATGTTAACTTAACCTCAGCTGCTTGATTGGCACCGGCAGAGTATTCGCTTTCTACGTGTTGCCTGTTCTATTTCGTCTTGAGTTTGCGCGGTGAAAACTTTTCCCTTTGCATCATGACACATTCCCATTTCCTCGGTACTTTTGCGCATACCTGCTGGTGCGAGAGAAGGTGATTCGCAAATCGCATCAGATAGGTGTGTTGACGTCTCTCAAAAGAAATATAATTCTCGGAGTGAAAACCACTGTGTTCGGTAATTTTGTCGATTTCAGAGCCTCTATTAAAAAAAATGCCGCGTATCGATACGCGGTCTTGCATATCTGCTGCGGCAGAACCACCGAGGCGGCCGGCTGATGCCCGGGATTGGGATTTCTCGCAAGAACTAAGCCGGCAAACCCTTCAACTACAGTGCCTGCGGTTGCGGCAGATGGAGCTGAAACTCGGTAAAATGTAACGATCGCACCATATCTAATGTTCATTTCTCAGGTCCGAGAAGAGCCGGAGTTGGTTGCACACGCCACCACCGAAGCGACTTGCAAGAAACTTAAAAGCTTTTTTTCATGATCGATACTCATTTATTACAGGTTAATTAATGCAAGATGCGTAATACCTTCTATATTTCAAATCTAAGGTGATTCTTCATTCCTACAAAACAAGCGGAGATTTTGTTTGAACGCATGAACCCATCTTTCCATAAAAGACTTATTGTTGTGCCCGCGTAAATAGACTCACTTTAAGAATGAGATGATCAATGCGCCCAAGCCAATAGTTCCAAAATCTTGCATAGTATCTACGATTTCATGTTTATATATGATCATACCAAAATATTGATTCATAGCGAATTCGAAGATCTTCAATAGCATGCCCATTTCCACAACAAACATAAATGTAAAGAAGGCGAGCCGCAAATCATGGTTAATTTCTTTTTTCATTAAGCACATAAACCTGTAGAAATCCTAATATCCCCAAAAGCAGTGCTGAGCCCATATAAAGGACAACATCCCATCACCATCACCATCACCATAAACGTAGGTAGTAGTCGCAAATCTCTTCAAAAAAAGACATGAAGAAAAAAATTACAGCAAGCGACTCAAACTGATGGGGAATGAAAGCTTTGAACCGACTGCCAAGAATAATTGGTAAACAGTTAATCAGTGGTATCAAAGCGACTTCGATGGCACCTTTATATCGCCCCTGCAGCAATAAAAGCAATACCACTAGAATCAGAATAAAATTCAGAGAAAACGGAATTCGTCTATGTACAGATTGATATAAAGAGTCGGGTGGTGTTGGAGGTGTCGTTATAGCCAAGCTCCTTGTACTCTATGAAACTTGGCTGTATGGAAATAGCGGCTATTAGATACTGTTGCGAGCCGCTGCGGTGATTGCGCTGAATCTAACCATATAGAACTTAAAAAGATAGTTGCCACTATTTAATGAGTAGACGGGCAAAAATATACCTCAAATTATTTTCCGCCTGCAGCTATCAATGACCCTGGCACAATCGTGTTTCAACGTATGCTTCTAGCTTCATTTCTGGCGTGCGTTCATAGCGGCGTCTGTAGTTTTTTCACCGCTGCGCTTAACAGTCACAATCGCAAGCGAGCCTGGCGCCAGCTAACCGCACATATTGGCCCTGTGAGGTGAGTTGAACTCATGTACATCTCGTCATTGTGGCAAAAAACGCGAGTGTCAGCATAGACCGACTTATGGTGTCAGCCGTTGTGGGTCAAGGAAAACGGGGTTTAGATGTTAAGAGCTGAGTACTAGAGTCTCTGTGCGATTACCAGTTCTGTCTCTTAAAGTGTCAAGGCGACCGCGGTTAGGTTATTGATGGCTGTTATTGTGGAACCCGAGACACGTCTAAAAGCTTTTGGTCATAAGCGTCGCTTAGGAGCTTTTGCACACTGGGGACAAATTGTTGGGCGTGCATGCTTTGAATGACCCCCCAATGAAAGCTGATTTTGTCCATTAGCTCGGATAACTCTGGGCTATCTGCGGCTTTGTATGCGATTTCATATCTAGGCGTTAAAGAGATCAACTGAGCTCGGTGCAAATTAAGTCTGGCCATGGCATCTTTATCTAATAGGCCATAGTAAGAATTTATAATTTTTTCTGGATTGTCATCTGCTTGCAGCCCTTTAATTTCAGCAATTAAGTCTGCTTCAAGTATAAAGATAGTAAATTCCTCCTCGGCCGAAAAAGCCATCATAGAAAGAGGAATAGATACAAAAAGGGCTGAAACAAAACGAGTATGCATAGTAATAGGTTATTTATCGCCGGCGTCTGAACTTAGAATTAATTCGTTACAAGTTGTTTTGTAGCCATAGCTCATTCGGGTTTGATCACGGCGAATGCCTGCGACTGGATGCTTCTTGATCTGCAGTTTGAGACAAATAATCTCAAATAAACTCTCTGACAGCAAATGCTCTGGATTAATTAGCAGTTTGGCAACGAGTAAACAAAGTTGGTAAAAGCAGGGGCACAAGTAAGAAAAGCAGTAGCACAGGCACTAAGACTGAGACCGGTAATAAGACTACACTGCGCTGCCACAATAAAAGTGGCAACTCAGTGTAGTTTTTATACTATTCAATAATTGCTTGCTGCACCGCATTCTCAAAGTCGTATTGAGTGGCTGGGTGTGGCTGTTGCAACATAATTACCGCGGTCAACTCTTCTTCCGGATCGGTCCATGAGCGTGTGCCAAATGCGCCGCCCCAGCCAAATGCCCCAGCGCTGCGCCGCGCATTGGAAGTGATAGGGTTTACGGTAACTCCGACGGTATAGCCAAATCCCATGCCTTCTTGAGCTTGGGAAAAACCCCTGTACAAATCACCAATTTGATTGCTGCCCATCATGCGTACTGAGCGAGGGCTCAACAAACGATTGCCAAATAACTCGCCGCCATTAACAAGCATCTGCTCAAACTTCAAATAGTCCTCAGCACTGCTTGTCAGCCCGCCAGAGGCAGAAAAGTATTTTGTCGTAGGACGGTCAAAAAAAGGCGCCATGTCTCTGTCTGAAATTACAACCCGACGGCTTTGATATTCAGCTGGCACATTAAAGTAAGTATTGTGCATATCCAAAGGCTCGAAAATGCGCTCGTTGAGGAACTCTTCAAATGATTGTCCTGAGACAATTTCAATAATACGCGCAACAACATCCAATCCTACGCCAGGGCTATAGGCCCAGCGTGCACCAGGTTGAAAATCCAATGCGTAGGATGCATAGACTGGCATTTGTGTCTCAAGAGTTGCCTCTGGTCCCCGGCGTTTGCGTTGTTTAATGGCAGTACCAAGCCCGCCGCTTACAAGTCCTGAGGTGTGAGTCAAAAGATCATGAATGGTAATCTCGCGATTTGCAGCCACTAAACGATGAGCGGGAGGGTTCTGAGGGTCAACACGATAAGGACTGATGTCTTCATCTGAATCTGCTAATACAGCCACTTGCATATCCGCGAATTCAGGGATGTATTTTGAGATTTTATCCTGTGGCCTTACTAGTCCTTCTTCAATCATCATCATTGTCGCCACCCCAAGTATGGGTTTAGTCGAGCTCATCATAATGAATAAAGAGTCATCTTGCATTGGACGTTCTGTGTCCACATCTAGCAATCCGTGGGTCTCAAAATGCACCAGCTTGCCTCTTCTGGCAACTATAGTAACGGCGCCTTGGATATCGCCAGCATCTAAATGGCGCTGCATTACAGTATTTATTCGATTCAGTCTTTTTGACGACATACCCACGTCTTCTGCTGCCGCATAAGGGATTTCGGCGGCATGAGTGAAACCCGTTATAGCCAGACATAGCAGGCTTATAGAGAGGGTTCGTAAATTATGTTGGTTTTTATAGGGCTTCATTATTATTGTCTCGTTTTCATGGTTTATCGCTGGAGCGTAACTCAAGCGATTTGAATAGAAAAACCAAATAAACTGGTTTTAGTTTCCATGTGTCGATAAATGCCCCGCAATTGGGTTGTTGCAGTGTTAAGTAGCTTTGTGGGTGGGTATTTTGTGCATTTCCCTTATCCTCTGTAGCTGCTCTTATCTATTATCATATGGAACAACCAGTAAGTGGCGAGGCGGACAGAGCCAATGCTTTAATACGCTTTGTGCTATAAAGTAACCAGTCCCTCGCTGTATGCAGAGCAAAGCACAATTTTGTTCTAGCTAGAGCGAGTCAAGCAACTTCCTTTTTTTTGGTTTGAGTTTATTGATTTGTCGGCTACTAGATTCCAGCCAAGACCTTGCAACTATGATCTTATAAATATGACCTTACAGTACTATCAAGTAATAATATCGTATAAAGGAAGCAACTATTTTGGTTGGCAAGATCAAGGTGATGGAGGGGAAAAGCCAACCGTTCAATTCGAAATGCTTAAAGCGCTTCGAAAAATTTGCGGCTTTGCCGACTGCATAGTTGCTGGTGCTAGCCGCACCGACGGTGGAGTTCACGCTCAAGGACAAGTTGCCAAATTATCTATCCCATTATCAATCGATCCGGCTAAACTATTACTTGGATTGAATTCGTTGTTGCCTAGTGATATTCGTGTGCTCTCTTGTTTAAGCTGCGCAAAAGACTTTAATCCTAATAAGAATTGCGTGAGTAAAAAGTATCGTTATTATTTTACAATTGAGAAAGTTAGCTTGCCAGCACTCAGTGATATTGTTGCTCATGTGCCACTTTTAGCGCATGACTCACAGCAAGAGCTATCGTTTAATAAGAAGGTAAGCGAAGCCTGTGATGTGTTTGTTGGAGAACACGATTTTTACAGTTTCTCGACTAGAGACAAGAGTGTTAGTTCTTCCGTTCGCCGGGTAAATAAACTGGAATTATTAAAATCCAATTTGTCGGATTTTGGAATCACCGTGTATTATCTTGAGATTGAGGGAGACGGATTTCTAAAACATATGATTCGCTATATCGTAGCCGCTCTTTTTGAGGTGGGAAGGGGAAAGGTTGATTCAAGTCTTATTGAAGAGGAGTTGATGAACCCCTCGCAGGATAAGATATGCCCCAAAGCGAAAGCTAAGGGGCTTCATCTAATTGAGATTACCTATAAAGAATAAAATAGTGATCTCGGCGCTAGCTAAGGTTGAGTTCTTCTTTCGGCTGCCGCATCAAGTACTCTTAGAAAATTACCACTCCATATTTTTGCAATATCGGTTTCAGAGTAGCCGCGATTTATTAGTACTTTTGTAACATTTGCCGCATCACTTGCATCTTCATAGCCGTCAATTCTACTGCCGTGATTGAAATCGTTGCCTATTCCAACATGGTCAATACCGATGCGCTGCACAATATAGTCTATATGGTCGGCCATATTTTCAATGCTGGCAGGCCCAAGCAGATCACTTACCGCAGTGGTAAATGCAGATCTCTCGGTAAGGTCTTCAATTTCCCAGTACAGTTCAAAAGGATAGCTGTAGTCTTCTGAAACGCCTGCTTCGCGGCGCAGTCTACGCAGTGTTGAAATAAATTCAGGTTCTGAAATATTTAATAGATAGGCTCTAAATGCCGCCACATGAATAACGCCACCATTTTCCCCGACCAAATCAATTTCTTCATCTGAAAGGTTGCGGTCCGCATCCGAAATTGCTCTTACGTTTGAGTGGCTTGCTATTACCGGAGCGATGGTTAGCGCTAGAGTTTGCATGGCTGCCGCTTTGGACATCTGCGATATATCAACAACAGCGCCAATTGAATTGATCCTTTGTATTGCAGCGACACCCAGCTGAGACAAACCTTTATGTTCTTCGGTTATTTCATATTCGCCTATCTCGCCATCAAAGTAAGGGCGGGAAGAATCGGAATACTCATTGTGGCCTAAGTGATTCAACGCAAACACTCGCACTCCAGCATCGTAAAACTCATCGATTGCCGAAATTTTTTGCTGTAATGAACGAGCATTTTGAAATCCAAGGATGAGAGCTAACTGTCCGTTGTCATGGGCTGATCGAATCTCCTCGGACGTGGTAGCAATAACGACTTTTCCCCCGCTGTTTGCTGCTAACGCTTCTACGGCGGCGAGCTTTTCGTCAGCCTCTGCACGAGCTGCAATGTCACCTTCAATAGTTCTTGGGCCGGGGCCAACGGCGATTGACATCACTACAGCATCAACTCCACCAGCTTCCATTTTTGAGGGATCGACTTGGGAAAGCCCATCGGAGCTTAAAAAGCTGGACGAGGTCGCTGGAATAACGATATCTGCGTGGGCGTCTAACACCAGGGCGTTACTGTGAATAGTTAGGGCACTATCGGCGTTGGACTGAGTTGGGTCTGCGTCTAGAGTCTCCGGATTACTGCTTGGCTTCGAGCAAGAAGCCAGAAATACAACAGCGATAAGACAAACTTTGAATGTGTTCCTAGCTAAATAGTTGACTGAGTAGTTGACTGACTCAATGCTTAAGCGTTTGCGTAAGCCATGGCCGAGCTGCGGTTTTATGTTGTGCATTTAGATACCTCTGTAATGTGGCCAGTAGAGCCTGAAAACAGGATCCTTTTTAGCAAATGTTGCGCTGGCTTACCTTTTTATTATGTTGGCTTAGAGTATCACGTTGGTGAATCAATGCCCCTTCGCTGATTAAGTATTAGCGTGAGCACAAGAAAGGGTGACGATATCGAGCGAAAACGTATAACTACGTGGTGAAAACACCAAAGAAACTACCGGAAGCACCTTTATAAGATTGCCCAGAGACAAATCGATTAATAACAAGGCTGTTAATGAGGTTGCTGAATTGCCATCAGGCAGTGCAGGGAGATATTCCTGGAAAACTATCGGGCTTTTCTTCTCATGCGCCGGTGGTTCCTATATTATGCCGCTGCAGTTGTGCGGTGATTTAGAGTGCGAACCGAAAACGGCAGTCGTCGAACTTAAAACGTCTGCGGTTGCCGCTTTAATCTTCCCGGCGCATTGACCAATCAACTACGCTGCCAAGGGCTGATGCAGTGCCATTGATCATATTTCCATCGACGTTCCCACTCATCACATAAGTCATCATGGCACCATCTCTATTGATCTTGAAGGAGATATTTGCCCCATCAACACGACCTTCTTCCATTTCCCAAGTGCGACCATTACCAACATCAAATACACCAGTGAGCATTGCGCCATCAGTCTCTATGGTTACGATCGCATCAACAGATCCCATTTGGCTGCTCATCGCAAAATTCCAAATCCCATCGGCTGGTGACTGTGCGAGCGCGATGGGGTGGCCAGTAAGGGACAGTAAAGCAAGGCTTAGCAGGAAAGATTTCTTGATCATTTTTAATTCTCCAGAGGGTTCAGCTGGCTTTAAGCAAATGGTAGCTGCTAATGACAGAAGTTGTGAATATGATGATAGCAGGAAACTACACGCATCCAATGAAAACTTTTAGGCCGGAACAATAGATCAACTACGCAAAGATAATCTGGGACAAATCTTGATGTCCGAACCCTGCGAGCCTGAAGAAAAAGCATTTTATGGTTAGCCGTAGTGCGCATATTAGTGATATTGAGTACAGCCGGTTATTGGAATTGTCTGTGCTATCAAGAATCCGTGTTGAGGTCGCAGTCGTTAAAGACCCTGCGCCAAGAGCAAGGACAGTGACTCCTCAATTTCGATTTTTCTGTCGGTGTACTTAAAGCTGAGTTACTTACAGATCCTGCTACTCGAAAGTTCGGCGATGTGATATCAGCTAGGAAATCTTCCCATTGAGTTCAATGAATATCTGCATCTGTCTCTATTTGATGAGCTAGTCAAAAAGTGTGCGGTGATACTTTTGCAACCATCGCCAGAAACCTCTCTTGACGTTATTAACAGCGCAGCAGTGATAAGCCGTCGAGCCACCGAAGATTGGCTGGGGCCAAATTCGATTCGATTCTGTTCTGTTCTTTTCTATAAAAAATATTTTTGAATAATCTTCAGGCGATGAGAGAGCAAGTTCAGGACTAATAGAATTGCGTCGCTTATGCCTGATATTGAAACTCTGAGGCAGCTGCTTATTTATTGATAATGCGGTAACAAATAGGAAATAAACCGTCAATAAAAAGGCGGAACGCAGTTTCCCGCGTTCCCCCTGAGCGACTCTGGAGAGAGTGCTTACTTTCGAACTCTTTAGCTCTCAGTTAAAGGTTTGGTGTCCAGTCAAGTGAGACCCATAGCTGGCGTCCCCATGGCTGCTGCAGCCTGCTTTCGAATCCACCAAGAATTGGCAGTCGTTGCGGCATTTCGTCAAATAGATTGCGAATACCGCCACTCACTACCAGTTCACTGCCAAATAAATCGTCAAACACATAGCGATACTGTGCGTTTACAATGGTTTGTGCATCGATTGTGTTTGGTGCAGTAAAACCCGTGAACAGAGCGTTGCTGTTGTCGTCAAACTTCACTTCATCTGTGTAGTTCACAATCATAGACGCGCTATGATTGGCCATGAACCAGTTAGTTCGCCAGATAGCTTTAATCTGCGGCAGTGGCGGCACCACACCGCTGTTCGCATTTTGATTGCCTAAGGCATTCTGAATGCCGCCAAATAAATCTTCATACTCGTAAGTGTCGAAGTAAGACAGATCCAAGCCGGTAGTGAACGAGCCATAGTCATTAGTTGTAAAGTCATACTCGACTTTGAAATCGAACAAATCAATCCAAACAGTGCTAATGTTCTCAGGCCGTATCACTTTGATCATTCCCATCTCGAATCACGCCACTCGAACCGGTTTGGTCCTGAGTTCGCAGCCAAGCATCAGCAGCGTTTCTTGTGGCTGACCCAGAAGATGCAATGTAGCTCGCCGATGACGCTCCGGTCGCGATTAACATATCGGTGAACTGCTTATTAACGGTATCGTTAGTACTTAGAGTTCTGATCCGATCGGTGTATTCGATCTGCTGATAGTCAAGGCTTATGCTTAGCCTGTTTAAATCACCGTCAGGCTCCCAAGTAACACCAAAATTACTCATCAATGATGTCTCAGGTTTGAGCGCTGGATTACCTGAGCTACAGGTAGCGTCACCAGTTAGCTGGCGGCCTGTAAATGGGTCAGCCCCAAAGAAGATCTCTCCACAGCCCTCGTTCGGATCAAAAGGCGTGCCTGCTCGGCAGTAGGAGCCAAGAAGCTTTCGCCCCAAGATGCCCGCAGCGCCAAAGTAGGCAATGCTTCCCAGCGTATAGCTACCTTCGGGGTCGTGGCATCTAATCCAAAGTCAGTAAATTTTTCATGGCGCACTGCAACCTGCGCAGCGACTGTCTCCAGTATCGGGATATCGAACTCAACGAAAGCCGCATAGACTTTGTTAAAGAAAGTGCCGTTTATAGGTGGCGTATCGACGATATTGACGTTGTAGTCAGAACGAGTGCGCTCTAGTGGATTATGGAACACTCCTTGTGAGTTGTCTCGAATCTGAAACCCTGTAGCCATTTGTAAAGCGCCCGCCGGTAGCTGGAAAAGCTCGCCTGCAATAGTCGATTCAAAGACATTAAGCTCGTCGTAATCAATCTGGACGTTATCGTCGAGAACGAATAACCAATCTACTAACTCTTGGCTATTGCGAGTGGTGGCCTCATCAAATCCTAGAGCTCTCGGATCGGCGGAGCCGAAGGGGTTCCAGTATTCATTCCCGGTTAGTCCGCCTTGGCCAATCAATGCTTCTTGCATTCTACCTATATGCATTAACTTCTCGTCGCGTTGCACATCGTAGGTTTGCTTCGAGTAAAACGCGTAACCATTCCAGGAGTCAGACATCTCAAACTTGGCACCAAGTTTATAGCGCTGAGTGTTGTATTTGATTGGCTGTTTTCGAGCACCGTTGAGTTTTCGAAATGGCTTGGCCATCTGTCTCTATCCAGATAAGTAAACGGCCTATAATTCTGGGGAACCACATCAAACCCATAAGTATTAGCTGGGTGATCTGCCGGAATAAGTAAGGCATTTCTATTATTAGTATTCTGCCCATAGGTGCGAGTGTTGCGGCTGGTGAGTTCGCGGAAGCTGTGATTCATCGACAGCTCAAGCTCTAACCAGTCATTCACATCCCAAGTAAAATTGTTATACAAGTTTGCTTCAAGCTGCTCGCCCATTAAAGGCCATTGAGCACTGTAGGTGAAGAAGCACTGAGAAGTGCCGATGGGAATGCCACCTGGATTGTTCTGCGCGTTGCCTAGATCGGTTTCCGCTGGGGATTGAGCAAAGGCGCCACAGGCAGGATCGCGAAGGCTGGGGGATACCACCGTGCCGCCATGAACGCCGCCGATATTAGGTGTGCCGCCGACGACTTCACGATAAACCCCCGGATTACCAGAGGAGGAGTAGCCGTAATCAAATTCAAGCAACTCAGGACGCTCGAAGGTCATCAATGAGCTAACTCCAGCGCCTTCAAATGCGCCAACATAGCTAATGCCATCGAATTCTTTAATTGGAATAAGGTTAACTACCCCGGCTACCGCATCGGAGCCGTATAAGGCAGATCCACCGTCCAGAACGACCTCGAATCGCTCGAGGGCGATATCGGGATAAATTGTAGAGATTGCATTACCAATTAGGCGCACGCCATCACCTAGAGTGAGGGTGATGTTTTCGCCAAGTCCCCGTAAATTAAATGAGGCGCCGGCGCCATCTTGGCCTGCGTTTACGTTCGCCACAGTATCTACATTCTGGGTAAGCTTATTTACAGCCTCGCACTTCAAGGTGAGTTTGATGAGGCAGAATATTTTTTAGCGCAGCAGACCAATCAAGACAAAGAAGGAATTCGCAAACACCTCAGTCAAATTATCGTGAGCGCTGCTAACGGAAACCTAATGCGGGAGTATCTTCTAAAAAATGCGGCCAGCGTGGACAAAGGAGCGCAGCCTTACCCTGATTTTAACGTCGGCAGTTTGCTCAGCGAGTCAGAAGCCAATGACCCGAACTTGCAGTTTAATAACGGGGTTTTACAATTTATTATTGGCGATTTTGAGAAAGGGGCAGCCCATTGGCATAATTTGAAAATCGCTGATCAAAGAAGCCTCTACACCAGAATTCATGCACTAGAGATGGTTTTTAGCACAAGTATTGTGGAAAGTCCGCGTTATCCCGAACTGTTAGAAGAATTGGGAGTAGGGGCCAGCTGGCAAAGAAGGCTGATCGATGGAGTTGAAGAAATGCAATTCGTTACGGGCATCGTGCCAAGTCGCTAGGCGGGGCTTGCTAGATCGACAGGAAAGCTAATGCTCACCAACAACAACGGGTCGCCTGATGATTGGCAAAAGCTCGAGCTTTTGCGGCACAGTAGGATCGAGAGGGTGCGAACGTTACTATCAGAAGAAGGTCTTTTACGCTCTGATTAGAGGCTGGAAAAACGGCCGGAGTTAAACTGAACTGTATTATCTCTTTTGTTCTATGTTAGTTGGCTTGTGTAAATAATAATTTGGCCTATCTTTAAGAAGCAAGCATCATAGAAGCTTCTAACGCTTCACTTATTGAGGTGAGTGATACGCTCTTAGACAGGTAATCGCTCCAACTCATTGAGCTGAGGTTTGGAAGTACATCTAAACCCTATTTCTCCCAAAGCTAATGCTCGCGCATCACCGCCATGTCTGTTGATGGTGTGGTTATTACCTTAGCCAAAGCCAAGCAAAGGTTTTTTTCAATCTAATGTTGCATCCTGTGCTCGTTCTTAATGCGAGAATAATTAAAACTACTAATGCCGAACAAAGTTAGATTCGAGCTCGACTTTGAGCGTTACAACACAGCAAGTGAAAAATACCGGATAGTCCCCTCGGTATGGGTGTTCACTAAGAAGGGTCATCAGTGGGCGATAGAATTTCGCCCATTGATGACCCCATCATTCGAGCTTTGATCTGAATTAATAGGGACTGATCTATTGTCGCGGCAGAATCGAAACTAAGCGAGATTAAATAGATTTATCCTCGTTAGATGGCTATTTTTTATTCTTACTACGGGCTATCTCGCCTTCAATGGCACCAACATTACGGTCTAGTTTTGCTCTAGCTGTAAGTAATTTACTTTCCAATATTTCAAGTTCTTCGCTAGTATCATCTGAAAGGCCGTTTCTAAAAACCCGGACACATTCATTAACCGCCTCGGTATAGCTGGAATTCGTTTCAGCCAATAAAGTGTTTAATTCTTCTTGTGTTTGAAGCAGGTGCTCTTCTGGGAAGAGTTTCTGTTTTAAAATGTCGCAACATTCGGAACCAGAAAAATTTCGTCGATTGCTTTGGCAAAAAATATTTCTAAGCAGTCGCGGAAGTGCCTATTTCTTATCGTGTTGTCGGCAAAGAAATCATCGATGATCCTTATATTTTTTTTATTGCAATGAAGAAACTCTTCGCCGTGTCTGGATTCGTGGGCACATTAAAGCGCACGGTCCGATATTCTTCGTCTACTTCTGACAAATAGAGATCAACCGCGCGTGCGACCACCGCACGCTTGGCCCCAGTCATGGTATTCCACGCCCGCTCATAGTACCAATTCACAATACTACTGGATGAATATTTATGGAATGCCGGACGCATATCAAATATTTTCATAGTTCTTTAATCTCTGAACTTTGACATTGATAAGAATCAAGTTGAAACGCATTCTCGCCATTGGGTTTGGGCTAACGATATTGTATTGATGCTGGTTTTAGCCATCTATTTATCCGTTTGATGCTAGGCACAAGGACGAGAATTTTAGCCAACCATAGCTGTGCAGTAGAAAGATTAAAAGCTATGGTTTAAGCCCTTCAATGTGGTTAAGCAATGCTTGACTGGGCTCGTCCTGTGCCATTCGTTCAAAATATGCCAGCATCTGACTATTGCTGTTTGGCAGGAGTACCCTTTTACCATTTTGAACCGTAAAGTAATTATCCTCTTCGATACGCAGGCTGGCAAGATGACCGCCGTAGTATTTTGATATTCCTGAATCAATGATCAATACCTTGCCGCCAAAGCGCGGCACAATAGTGCCAAGTCCTGGGGTGTGCCCGATAACTATTCTATCGACATCAAAAGCCGCTAGCACAGCATCAACATGGGTCGTCTCTTGCTGCTCATCATTAGACGCCAAGCCGCGGTACCAGAGCGGGCCGTCATCGGCCTCGGACAGCCCCAGTTCAGTTGGGAGGTCACCGCCTAGCTCGCGCCGAACTTGGTTGTTAATTTCATCAATGCTCATATCCAATAATTTGGGAGAGACCCCACCATGTAAGAACAGTGTACGGCCTACTTTTGCAATGGCATTATTAGCTTTTACCCAGCTGCCAAATTTACCTTCAGGACTCCAGGCAATGCGATGCTCAGCGTAGCCGAGGGGGTGGTTTTGCAGCCACTGCTTCTCGAAAACGTCGCTGGCAACAAAGCTTTCATCCGCCGCGGTAAGACTTACTATCTCAGCATCATAGTAGCGTGATCGAAGTTGGCGGGAATTCCGCCCTTTAAGTGCCTCGTATTCACCAGGGTGCACATACCGTAAATCGCCATATATATTCATGGCTTCGTGATTGCCGATGAGGGCAAACACTTCGCCGCCATCTTTTGCAGCTTGGCGTTGAAGCTTTTGCATCTGCTCTATAATTTTATCAGTATCAGGCCCGCGGTCAGGCAGATCACCTAGCTGAACAAAACGCGTATCTCCGGCGATCCAGTTGCCACGACGATCAATGAGACCGGCATCGGTGAGCACTTTTTTGAAATTGCCATAGTCACCATGGATGTCGCCAACAGCGACAATGGGGCTAGCCGAATTGCTCTGGCCATGGACAACTCCAACCACTAGGCTTAAAATTAGGGCAAGCAGTCCTCTGCTTAACATTGGCAGCATCTCTATTAGCGATTTAAAAATTAGTGTAAAAACATTCATAGGCTTATCGACATTTCCCTACTATGCTGCGCTGAACTTTTCTATCATCCCCTAGCGTTGAATAATATTCTTCAAAAAACTTTAGCGCCCTAGTCTTGGTTCGCTTACTTGCAAATTCACTGCTGTTAATCAGGCCTTCAACTGAAGCTTGTGTACCAATCGCCTCGTCTAAGGCCTCATCAAGGACATCAGTGTGACTGCAATAGCCTCGATAAAGCCTCTGCTTATTGGTCCTGATGTTCATAGCTTCGTTAGGAGGGGATGCGTAGGATGCATCCACATAGCCTGAGGAGTCAAAATCATAGGGGAAAGGAAAGTTGATGCCATCGCTGTCGGTTAGTAACTTTGCATTGTGACAGCATTCATCATCAGGAGCTCCTGCTGTAAGAGCAAAATCTGTGTTGCCTATTAATAGCATAAATAAGGAAACCAGATTCGCTTGCTTAGAATCCAACGAGTGACGTGGTGCCCGATTAAGTTCGAATTTCTGAAACCCAAATCTTTCAGCTACGCGGTTTTGGTGCTCAATAAAGAAGGCAAGATGAGTGCGCTGCTCGTCGATTTTTTCGCTGTCGTTATAGGTAGCTTGAACCAGTCGTGTATCGAAATTCAGATCGGAAAATTGACTGAAAATGTCATAGCCCAGCTGCTCTTTAACGAGCCACTGTTGGTTGCTGTCTCGCTCGCCACACTGGACAACCAGCTTAAGTCTGTTTTGGTTTTCAAATAGGGTGGTCGGGGTTTGTCCGCGTTTTAGATCTAGCCATAGTTGAGCATGGCCACAGTTTGATTTTTGTAGTCGCCAGTTACCGCGTACCTCATAGGTCACATCTAAGGTGACAGTTGCTAGATCAGCTGCTTGATAAGAAATAGTGCCTTCGTAACGTTTTTCTTTATCACGTTCTTTATCGATAGTTGAGAAAGGGCCGTTTAGCGTTAATTCCAAAATTTCAGAGTTTTTAAAAAGTTCATCCGGCGCAGATGCGGCCCAGGTCAAGCTGCTGGTTAGCGCAGACACAAGCAGCAGTAGTCCAGCTTGACATCGATTCATTTTACACCTGTCGGTTTATGTTTTTTATAAAGGTTAGCGATTATATTAAGAGTGTATCCCTTGTTATATTAGCCTGCAAACTAGATGCCCCGGCGTAACAGGTGCCGTATTGGTTGGAGGTTATTATTAATTTACATTTCGCTCTTAGTTGACTAGCATCCCTTGACCGAATGCCAAGAATCTATCCTATGCAAAAATACCTCGCTATTATTAATTTGAAGACAGCCTACGTGCTTATCCTTTGCATGGCTGTTACTTATCTATGCTTTGTGTTTAATTTTAGCTATACCCTTAACATCACACTTTTCAGTATTGCAGTGATTTTTCCGCTGGTGTTCACCATACGCGAAGCTTTCCGCCGCCGAGACAGTGTGATTAAGCTGCTCAGCGTATTTAAATCTTCATTGAATGCGACTTATTATTGCTTTGCCAACAATGACAAGCTATCAGTGCAAGACAAAGGTTTTGTCAGCGATCAACTCGAGTCTATATCAGTGCTGTTTATTAATGCTTTGCGAGGCAATGACTATAACTCTGATGATGTTCGTTCGAAGCTTAACGAGGTGTTTGAGTTTTTAGAGGCGCATCGCAGTGCTATTTCAAATGGTACAGCGCTAAAAATAATTAAGTTTTTGAAGGACGTGCACGAGAGTATCGAAAACACCGTTGGCCTGAAGATGCATGGCACCCCGGTCAGTTTAAGAGCTTATTGCTTAGTCTTTATCTATGTTTTTCCACTGATATTCATTCCGACATTGGTTCAGGATATCGGCACAAACCCGCACTGGATCGTTTATAGTTTAGCGGCTATTCATGGCTTTATTTTGATTTCTCTTTACAACGTTCAAGACGCTATGGAGAACCCCTTTGATCAAATTGGATTAGATGATATTAAGCTTGAGGAATTCCAATTTGCCAGAAGAGAGACTGGGCCTAGTTAACGTCTGAATTTTAGACATTCCAGACAGGGTCAGGGTCAGAGGAATTGTGTACGAACAATCAGATAGGCAGTGTCTTAAGCAAATAAAAGGCCAGATCCTGACTGCCTAATCAGATCATGTATCCTGTTAAGTCAGCATCAACAGAGAATGTCTTTCAGTATATCCCTGTTGATGCATGGTCGCTCACTCTGGGTAAGTTTTAACTATGCCGCCAATATATAACTACGCTTAAGGCGGGCTTAGTGACCTAGATATTCTTTTGCTTCTCTTACCGCGCTATGGCTGTCGTCTGACCAAACCGCCAGCAGTGCTTGATAGTTCTCCGCTGCTTTTTGAGTATTATTCATTTTGTCGTAACTGCGTGCAGCGCCCAAAAGTGACCAAGGTCGATTTTTAAGCCTGCGCAGAGAAACTTCAAACATGGCGGCGGCATCTTCGGCCATTCCCATTTCCAGCATCATCTCTGCAGTAAGCTCATGCACTGGTTTAAGTGGGGTTGGGGCGCCGTTGGGAGGCCGCTGAGTCTCTTTAAGGGCGATAGCTTCCTGCATTAGTGAAATGGCTTGCTGGCGTTTGCTTACATCGACCATGGCGCTGGCCATAGATTCTTTGTGTAAGGTTAAAGCGGCGACTTCCAAATAGACTAACTGATTTTGTATACTGTTAGGGTTTTCGTCTTTTAATTCGCGCAGCTTTACGACGGTTTGATTGGCCAGTTTCAGGTCGCCCAAATTGGCGGCACTTAATCCTAGGGCCAGTAACTCAGTGGCTGATAAGTCCTCAGCAAAATCGGCTGTTTGCCAGTCTTTACTTTCAATAGTATGCCGCGCCAACATAGTTTCAACTGTGCCAGTAGAGCGTTTATCGCCTGGATTGTTTTTAACGACCTCTCTGGCCTTGGCTATCCATTCGTTAGATTCGTCTAAATCCCCTAGTTGGAGATCGCCGTATTGACCCCAGTCCGAAGAATGGTTGAGGTCGCCCACCCTGTCACCTGGCTTCCACAAATCTAAACCGGCCTGAAAAGCCGAGTGGTTCCAAGCTGACACTTCGTTCCACATTCCATGCTGAATGAAGATATGGGTAGGCATGTGTCGAGCGTGAGAAACGGCAGGTGCAATACTGGCATACCTATTTGCAGCTTCAAGGGCGATGGGTGCGTGAAGCGGATCATCGAATGCATGAATCACATAGTGAGCGGCACCGGGGTGGTGTTCGTTCTTTTTGAAAAGTTCCAGTGCTAAAGCGCCGGCTTTCATGTTAATTCGTTCTCGATCGGCTCCAGAAGCTGTTGCTCCGGCGAGCATAGACACGGCATAGAATGCTTTGACTTCATCGTCGTCCGGATATTTTTCATACAGATCTGCCATGGCCTGCATCCAGGCTGTGCGTCTTTCCGGCATGCCCCCCAGAGTTAGGGCATAGGCCTCGGCGGCTAGGAGAAACCCTTTCTCTCGCTCTGTAGGAGCTTTAGCCAGACGGGCTTCGCTGGAAGCACCGAGTTTCATGAGGGCTTCACCAGGGCCGTCGCTTTTCTGGCCAAAGAAAGGATGCTGATAGGTAAATGCTTCACCCCAGTAGGCCATGGCGAAATCAGGATCGATCTCCTGAGCGGCACGAAACTGCTGCTGGGCTTGAGTCATGCCAAAGCTGTGCAAATAACCTACTCCTAGCTCAAAATGGGTCTGTGCAGCTGATGAGCCGGATGTAGGGAAATCGAAGGTTCCTACTCGATCTAATTCAGCGCTAGTTGCGGTATTCGAAAAGGTTGATATGAGCAGGCCCAGTGCTAGTAGCGAGCCTAGTGATTTGAGTTGAGACATTTGATAATCCTCCGAGATTAGAGATCTAGACACTTGAACTGTGCCAATTACAGCCCAGCAATGCAAATAGCTTTTGCTTATAGAAGGGGTTAATTATCGGGTCTAACTAAATAAAGGGGTAAAAATCAACCATGTTCTCTTTACAAGCCAAAAAGTAGCGATGCCGCCAACAAGGTAAATAGGTGCTTGTCTAAGTTCCCGTTTGAGCCTTATTGGGATGATCTTTAAGCTCAGCAAAACCCCAGCTACGACTGCCAGTTGGCCTAGCTCGATTCCGATATTAAAGAGTAGCAGGGCAATTAATCGACCATTTTCAGGCAATCCAATTTCTTGTAAGGCGCCAGCAAATCCCAGTCCGTGTAATAAACCAAAAACGAAAGCGATAAAAATTGGATAGTTCTGAGTGAACTGACCTTTGCTTTGTAAGTTTTCATAGGCAAGCAGGACTATACTTGCGGCAATGACCGCCTCTACCGGCGACTGTGCCAAGCTGACTATATTGAATGCTGATAAGGCTAACGTTAAAGAATGAGCGGCGGTGAAACTGCTAATGACTAAGAGAAGTTTAACGGGGCTTTTGACTAAATAAAGAAGCATTAAGACAAAGAGAATGTGGTCAAAACCAAGCAGTAAATGACTTAAGCCCATTGATAGGTACACCGGCATTGCTGATAATTCATTGGCGAACTCGAGCCTTCCTGCTTGTGCGGTGATAAGGCGGTTGGAGGTAGAGCCATCCAGCCATGTGATGCTAATCAAGGTATCTATTAAGGTTCTCTCGAGACCCGCAATTTCAATGTACTCAATTCCTTGTTCGCCACAGTCCAGTTCAGCCACTTCGATAAGTGCGCTATCGGTTACGCTGGCACCAATATTGTCAGAGTTGCAGTTACTAACGACAGCCAGACCAAGAAAGCGGCCATTGATTTGAGGTTGTCGAAACGAGGCCTCGAAAAAAGTTGAGGAAGAAGATGAGGCGTCAGTAGATACAGAAAGCTCGGTAAGCTTTAGAAAAGCGGGGCGCACTTCATGAGCCTGAGCAAATATCGATACAAACAATATCAATAATGTCGCAAAAAATCTCATTGCTGCTCCACCACGACCTCATAATTGCGCAGTAGATTCGCAAGGTAACGCTGGCGGGCACTGTCCTGGCCAGACTGCTGGTAGTCTTTTAAAACCTGATCGGAGATTGCCCTCAAAGGAGTTACTTCTTGCTCGTGAATGTCTGTAATCAAGACAAGATGATAACCAAAGCTACTTTTAAGCGGTCCATGCCAACTATTTGCAGATAGGTTTTGCAGCTGACCGGCAAAGCCCGATCCAAACGTGGCGTTTAAATCAAAGCTACTTCGATACGCGTAGCTGCCGCTCAACATGCTCGATTCACCCAACCCTGCAGCGCTTTCACCTTGATCTATTGCCGCCAATGCACTCTGCGCATCTGGCCTATTTTGAAAATAGAGTTGACGCATTGAGTAGCGTCGAGGCAGGGTGTAGTCTTGCAGATTGCGGCTGTAAAAATCTTCTAAAATGCGGGTTTCTGGCACTGCCACCGGTTCGGATTCGGCAATAAAATTCAATTTTTGAACCATGCGCCTCCTAACAATTGAATCTTCTTGATCTAAGCCGAGTCGCAGCGCTTCTTGAAAAAGAACTTCTTCTTCAATCCAATTTTGCACTAGGGAATCCAGCTCATCCTTGGAGGCAATCATGCCAGTCTGCGTTTCCCAAAGCAGCCCTAGTCGCTCCCTTAAAGCCACGGATACATAAATCTCATTGCGGCTCACAGAAAGCCACGAATCTGCAGCAAACAGAATGCTGGCTATAAGACAAAACCAGAGTAGCGGCTGTTTGAGTATTCTCGGCATCACGGCAGTTGTCTATTGGGCTGGGGTTATCCATATAGGGGAAGACCAGACCCGCTCTTGAATGGTCGCCGCTAGATCGCTTCGTGGCTCAACGCCGGCACGGATAGCGTCCCATGTTGACCATCGGCAGCTAGGGTTCTCCATCGCACGCAAATAGTAAAAGGCATTTTGCGTAGCATCATACTCTGGGTCTTGCCAGCGGGCTTTCAGCTCTGCTGCACCTAGGCCGCTGCTTATACGGCAGTCGGCTAGATTTACTTGAGCGCCATTGTCAGGGCAGCGATGGCTGACAGGGTCCACTATGCCGCCATCGGAGCAGGCAACGTCATAAACAGCCTCTTGAGATTCGCCGTTTTCTACCCAGCCTTTAATGATCTGCACCCGCTGCAACGGCGCACTGTTGGGGTCTCGGGCGACCCAAGCGATGAACGAAGGAACTCTATCGGCATCCGCTAGCAGGTCGCTGCCCATCGTGACACCGCCGGAATACGCTTTGCTGGCGAGGTCAGCATCGTCGATCTCAGGTAAGTCGTAGCCTGAAAAGAATCTGGCTTTTATGCGCGGACCTGACGTGCCAAAGGTTTCTTTGCGGCGAAATGCGTCGTAGATGGCTTCGCGGGTGTTTTCCTCTGCCCATACTCCGGCTAATCCAGATGCACTCCATGTATTGTAGTAGGTGTCGGCATACAGTTCGCCATTATCGCTCGGTTCGTCCAAGGGCACAGAGCCGCGTTTGACTCCATCAGAATCACGAAGGCCAACTTTGCTCCAATAATCGTCCTCATCGCCTGCATAAGTCGCGTTGTGGGTATCACTTGAGCCGATCACACCAAATTTAAAAGGATTGAAACCCTGCTGTTCTTGTAAGGCTATGCCGTTGCGATAGGCTTCTCTAACGTAGCTGCCTTCAGGCTGGCTTGCCAGCTGTGAGGCAACCATGAAGGGCATGATTTCGAAGTCCGCCCACTCGTCATTAGGTGATAGCGCTGGGTGCGTGTCAGAGGTTCCCTTTACCTGTGTGATTTCAATTAGCGGCTCGTTTCTCATGCGCTGATTTGCGTAGGCGCTATCTAAAGGACTTCCTGACCAATCGGTTAACATAAACATATTGCCGTTGGAGCCGTTAGAGTTATGAGGAATAGCAAGGCTCTCAATTCCCTCTGCCCGATTGCGGTCCATCCACTTCCATAGATCCTCTGGATTTCTAGAATCTAATCGAGAAAAAGGCAGGTCTGGGACATTATCATCTCGGAAGATGACATTGCGGTGAAGGTTGCCTCCATCATCCGCGGTAGTGGTGTATTCGTAAGCCACAAAAGTCGTAAAGTTGCCCGGGTCATTGTGACGGTTTGCGCTTTCAATGATGTCATCCCATGCAGATTTCACGATGTTTGGATCGTTTATCTCGGTTGCTCGCTCTGACCGGATAAAAGACAGAATGCGCAAAAATTTACTGCCTCGATCGTCAGAATCTCCGAGAGTTGACATCCCTTCAGCTATTTCATGTTTGGATATTTCGCTGTCAGGATTCGCCATTTCTCGTAGCACCCCTAGATAGAAAGCGTGATCACTTACACCGTAAAAATCTAGCGGTACATCAAGTTTCATCTCAAACCCAGCGGGGTGCTTAATTGTGCCACCTTTGGCGAATGTATAGGCATCGCTTGGAGATGAGGTGGTGCCAAAAATAAAGGCATCGAAAGAGTACATAGTATGAACATGCAGATCCCCGAAATAGGCATTGCGATCGGCATTAAATCCGGGTGTAGGGCTTGTTCCAGCGTTAGCAACGACTTGTGCAGCTGCAGCGGGAGCAGCACCTGTTGAGTCGGTTTGTGATCCACCTGCGTTGTTGCTTGCTGGGGTTGTGCTGTCACCTGAACAGGAAGTCACTACAAGAAGTATGAATAATATAGCGAGTGTTTTTTTCATTGCCTATCCCCTTTATTTTTCCAATGATGGCTTTCGCCAACGTGCGCTGGGTGATTGTGGGCTTTTTTAATTTTTCACTATACTAATTGATCAAAAAATTTAAGTCTAACAGTAGCTAGTGCTTCATCGTTTTCCTATGCTACTGTCTTTTCCTTATTTGAACCACTAAGAGTGTAACCTCGGGTGGTATTCATCATTATCTGGAGCAGCATCATGAAAAAATTACTCTCAATTATCATTGCCAGCAGCACGTTGTTTATTTCTGGACTCAGTCTTGCTGAGCCTGAGTATGTGACCATAGAAATGGAAATCGATGTTGCTAAACCTGCAGCTGATGTTTGGGCTACAGTTGGCGGTTACTGTGCCATTTCAGACTGGTTTCCTTTGGACTGTGAAATCACCTCTGGTGATGGCGGGATGGGAACGGTGAGAGTGCTTGCTAGCGGGCGGATTACTGAAATTTTAGTGGCTCAGACAGAACTCTCATATGGTTATACGCAGCCCGCTGTGGAAGGGTCGTTTTACGATCTCTATCATGGATTCTTAGAGGCTCGTGAGGTAAGTGCTTCAAATTCCAAACTTCTCTACACACTCACTTTAGATGTGTCCAACCTAGAGGATCAGGCCGCAAAGGATGCCAATATTGCTCGCCGCCGCGGCGCTTTTGAAGGTGCGCTTGCGAGCATGAAAGAACTGGCTGAAAAATGAGGTTTACGAAGCGAAAGGTATGTTGATAGAAAAATGTAACAAAGTTTTGTTAAGCATGGCCCTGCTGTTCAGCGTATTTGCTGCGCCAAGTTTCAGCCAAGCCCGCTTGGATACCAACGAAGGCTTGTCAGTGATTTTGCTGGGCACGGGGGTTCCTATCCCCAACCCGGCTCGCGCAACCGCCTGCACGGCTGTTTTAGTAGACCATAAGGTTTTTTTGGTTGATACAGGGCGAAACTGTGTGGTGCCACTAAATCAGGCTGGCATTCAAGATGTAGAGGGTATTTTCTATACTCACTATCACTCTGATCATTTCATCGGTCTTGGCGAAATCCTTCTGGATTTGAGTATTGATGGCATCGACAAAACGATCGTGGTGAGAGGTCCGGTTGGGGCTAAAGAAATCGTGGATGGTATTGTCGCTACTTATCGCTTAGACCTTTCCTATCGATTAAGTCATCACGGTGATAAGTTTAGTAGCCAAGTGATGAAGCCTTTGGTGACAGAGTATGAGCCGGGTGTTGTGCTTGAGAAAGATGGATTAAAAGTCAGTATGTTTTCCGTATGTCATCCGCCGATCGAACCAGCCGTGGGTTACCGATTCGAGTATAAGGGCGAAGTAGTTGCTATCTCAGGTGATTCTTTGGTCTGTCCAGAATTAGCTGCTGGAGTGAGCGGTGCCGATATACTTGTAGCTGAAGCTGAAAATGCCCAGATGTTAGCGCCAGCTTTAGGCATGGCAAAGCAAAATGGAGATACTCGCCGGCTAGAAATGATTGAAGAAGGAATGGAATATCATGCCGAAACTTTGGCCCTTGCACAAATGGCCCAAGACAATGGTGTGAAGAAATTAGCGCTAACTCATTTGTTTCCTTCAATCCCACCGACCGATGCGGCAGAGGCGCTTTTCGTTCAAGGCATGAGCGAGCTTTATAAAGGGCCAATACTCGTCGGGCGAGACGGCATGAGAGTAGATCCTTAAGTTTCTGCTCGCTAGCCAATTTTTACAACACTGCTACTGTTAGCAATGTTGAAACTCTTAACCATTTACCGAAAATAATAATTCTAACTATGATTCAACATACTTTATACGGATCCCCACTTTCTTTGTTTACTGGAAAAGCAAGAAGTTATTTGATTAAAGCAGGAATTTCCTACAGAGAAACTTTGCCTAATAGCGCCCATTTTAAAAATGAAGTTCTGCCAAAAATGGGAGGGCGGCAAAGTATTCCAGTTATTGAAACAAGTGAGGGTGTGGTAATAAGAGATGGCGCTGCAATAATTGATTATTTTGAAGCAAAGTCTGGCCATTTTTTCTCGCCTTCAACACCTAAGCAAAGAATTTTAGCTCTGTTGTTAGATGTTATCGGCTGCGAGGGATTATTGCGTCCGGCTATGCATTACCGCTGGAATTTCCCCAAGCAGAATTTGGCTTTTATACAATTCCATTTTGAAACTTTTGTCCCCAAAGGCCTCGATAAAAAAGAAACAGCGACAAAGCGTATGGATCAAATGCGCGGAGCGGGCCGAGCTTTTGGTGTGACCCCAGAGTCGCATGAGTTAATCGAGTCTCAATATACGAGACTTGTAGTAAAACTCGATGAACACTTTGTAGAGCAGCCTTACTTATTTGGTGGCAGGCCAAGTATTGGTGATTTTGGCATGATAGCGCCGCTCTACGGCCACCTTGGCAGGGATCCCGCTCCTCTATCTCTGATGCAAAGCAAAGCGATTCGCTTATGTCGTTGGGTTGAGAGAATGAATCGAGCAGAGCCGGATGTTGGTGAGTTCGAAAATCAAAGTGAAGAGTTTTTACCGAATGACGAAGTCCCGCAGTCTTTAATTGAAGTGCTTAAACACATGGCGTTGGATTTTGTGCCAGAAACCAAGGCAGCCTGTCTTTTTATCAACCAATGGCTTAGCGACAACCAAAGTCAGAAGCCTGGCGCGGTTGCGGAGCGTGGCGTGGGAACGACAGAATTCGAAACAGAGGGTCTAAAGATCGCCGCTTTAGCGCAGCCTTATCGATTTTATTTGCTGGCAAGAATGCAGAGTGAATATGACGCATTAGGTGGGACAGAAAAATCTGATGTAGACGCATTGCTGCTAGCCTGTGGCATGAAGGATGTTCTTGACTGCCGGTTATCGCGGGACGTGGGTCGCCATGATAACCGTGAGGTTTGGCTGTAGTTAGGGCTGAGTTAGGGCTGAGTTAGGG
>JBLHVT010000037.1:0-28248 GCA_047628735.1 Glaciecola sp. | reverse complement strand
GTCCACGCCTTGCGATACCTGTGTTCGGTCCTACCCTTTGCCAGCGTGAATGCAATATTCTTCAAGCTATCAGTGCCAGCCGACTCCGTGTGTCCCACAATTCCCGGCTGACCCAGTGGGGCTGAAAGATAATGCTGAATACCCCGCATCATGCCATTTAAAGCAGACTCACTCTTAGCGGAGAGGACAACCAGTTCGTGTCGGTTTTCTTCAGACTGGTCTGCGAAGCTTTCTAAAACGGGAGCTTCTTGCAAAATAACATGGGCATTGGTCCCACCAATACCAAATGAACTAATCCCGGCAAAACGTGTTTTCTCTTCGCCCTGCCAAGGTTGCAGCGCAGCGTTGACATAAAAAGGGGATTGTTCAAGCTTCAAACTTGGATTAGCAACCTCAAAATGTAATGACGCAGGTATCTGTTGGTGTTCAAGTGCGAGCACCGTTTTGATAAAACCGGCAATGCCGGCAGCCGCATCTAAATGTCCTAAATTGGTTTTAACTGAACCAAGTGCACAAAAATTCTTCCTCGATGACTGCGTTTCAAAAACGCTCTTCAGAGCTTTAATCTCTATAGAATCGCCCAAGGCTGTAGCAGTGCCATGGGTTTCAATATAATCAATATCGTCCGCCTCAAGACCGGCACTTTGCAGTGCTTCTGCGACGACCTTGATTTGCCCATCTACACTTGGTGCCGTGAAGCCAACTTTTGCTGCCCCATCATTATTAATCGCACTTCCTCGTACAATTGCTCTAATTTTGTCACCGTCTGCAATGGCATCTTCATAACGTTTTAACAAGACAACACCAGCACCGTTACCATTGACAGTACCTGCCGACGCTTGGTCGAAAGCACGACAGCTTCCATCAGGGGAAAGAATGCCACTCTCCTCGAACAAATAACCTCGCGTTTGCGGTAACTGTAGACTAACGCCACCAACCAAGGCCATATCCGATTGAAAATCCAAGAGTGCCTGACAAGCCATATGGATTGCCACCAAGGAAGTCGAACAGGCAGTACCAACCGTAATACAAGGCCCAGTTAAATTCAGCTTATACCCAACACGGGTTGATAAAAAATCTTGGGTATTGCCAACAAAAAGCTGAAAATCACTGCTGTTTTTCACATCAGGATTATTGAAGAGGTTTTGCAGTAAATAGCTACTCGGCCCGGTACCTGCGTAAACAGCTATTTCACCTGCATACCGATTACTATCGTATCCTGCATTCTCTAATGCTTGATGAGCACATTCCAAAAAGACCCGGTGTTGAGGGTCGGTTAGGCTGGCTTCCTTAGGGGTCAAACCAAAATAGTCAGCATCGAACAATTCTACATCTTTAATAACACCGTTAACGGGCACATAACGAGGATCATCGACTAATGACTCAGGCACGCCCGCAGCAAGTAATTCCTCACGAGTAAATCGGGTCGTGCTTTCCACTGCTTTTTGTAGGTTTTGCCAGTACTGCTCACACGAGGAAGCCCCAGGAAAATTACAACTCATTCCTATGACAGCGATAGCGTCTGACAGATCTTGCGGAGAACTCACACTCATTTTTTTCTCCTATTTCGCCTTTTGGCTCTTGCTTCCTTCTGCCGTTTCACTTTCACATCGACCTCTAGCAACTGCTGGGAAAGAAGTGAGCTTTTCTCGCCAATAAAACCCGCTTGGCTAGCGATAGTGGTGTACTGAAAAAGATCCACCACTTCTAACTCACAATTAAAGGTTTCCCTAATCGCTTTGCTCAATCGAATTACACCAAGAGAATTTCCACCCATTTCAAAAAAATTCTGATTGATATCGATGGCATCTATTGCCTCATCCTTGCGTTTATCGCGCCTTAATATTTCTATCCAAATGGCAGTCAATTGCCTTTCTAATGCGTTTCGCGGAATAGCGCTCTCTGACGGCTTTTCAAAATCAATAACTGCCGGATCGGGCAATGCCTTTGGATCTACTTTGCCATTATTCGTCAATGGGATTCGTTCAATTGAGATAAAGAGACTTGGGACCATATAAACTGGTAGCAAGCTTTCAAGATAAGCTCTTAACGTCTTGGTCAACTTAGCTGCTACAAAGGAATTACTATCCCGAGCTTCTTGGTTATCAGTCCCGGTAGATGCGCCATGACCACTACCTTCTTCCTGGCTTAACTGCTTGTTCACGACAACGTAAGCCACAAGACTTTCGTTCTTGACACCATCTCTAGTCGACGAATGCATTACCACAACCGCATTTTCTAGATCGATATGCTGAGACAAAACGCCTTCAATTTCTCCGAGCTCAATTCGAAACCCGTTAAACTGAACTTGATTATCATTACGCCCTAGATACTCTAGCGTACCATCACTTCGCCATAGACCAAGGTCGCCAGAACGATAGAGTCTCTCGCCTGTTTTAAACGGATGATCGACAAACCTGGCCTGACTGAGCTCTTGCCTATTTAAGTATCCTGTACTAACCCCACTACCGCCGACATAAAGCTCACCAGGAACACCTATCGGCTGAAGTTCTCGCTGCGAATTCAACACATAAACATCGACTCTTGGCAGGGGTTTTCCAATCGAACAACTCCCTGATGTTCTCTCAATTTCTGTAAGACTCAATCGATGATAAGTGACATGCACAGTCGTCTCTGTAATGCCGTACATGTTCACTAGCGCTAACTGTTCAGGGTTGTACCACTGACACCATGGGCGCAGTGGTGGCGCTAACAGTTGCTCACCAGCGAAGATGACCATACGTAAATGATCCGCAAGCCTATGAGACGAACAATCTTTTTCAACCTCAACCAAATTATAAAATGCCGCTGGAGTCTGATTCAAAATCGTCACCCGAAAATGTTCCAGCATCTGCCTAAAGCTCTGGGCATTTCGAACGTCGTTCACACTAGGGATAACCAGCTGCGCGCCATTCAGTAACGCGCTATAGATTTCCCAAACAGAAACGTCAAAACTGTTTGAATGAGCTTGTATCCAAACGTCATCTGCTCGAAAGTCAAAATGGTGTTTTGCCTGATCCAGTAATGAAACAACATTCTTCTGAGTCACCAAGCAACCCTTGGGCTGGCCGGTTGAACCGGAGGTATAGATCACATAGGCTGGATCACTATCGCGTCTAGCAGTGGCGCTCTCGCTTAATGCGCCTCCTCCCTGTGTATTCCTCGGCAACTCACTAATATCAACGACCGCTACTTCTGCTGCGAGTTTAGTGATATGTGATGCAATAGTGACTACAGCTTTACAGGCGCTGTCTTGTATTATCCAATCTATTCGATCCTTAGGATAGCTGGGGTCAAGCGGAACATAAGCTGCACCTACCTTTCCGATTGCTAAGAATGCGGCCACCGCATTGAAGCCTCGATCCAACAGTACCGCAACTAATTCACCAGGCTGGATGGCATGCTCATCAAGTAAGATGGTGGCTAATTGATCCGCCCTGCTATTTAACTGAGCATAGGAGAACTGTTGATTGTCAGGGCCTGGAATAGTTATGGCTACTGCTTCTGGCGACATTGCCACCTGTTGCTCAAATCGATCTGCCAGTGTCTGCTGGGCACCCCGTTTATCAAGTTTTATCTCGACGTCATTAAACGACAAAATTCGATCACTCTCGTCATTTGATAAAATAGGAAAGCTGGATAACACATTTCCCGGACTTTCAAGAACTGATATCAACAACAATTTAAAATGGGATAGTACTCGGCTAATTTTTTCACCGGAGTAAATGTCCGTGTTATAAACCAAATCTAAACTCAAGCCTGTCTCTTGAGATTCGAATGTGAACTGCAAATCAAATTTGCTAATAACACTGTCTTCAACAAAGGGAGTTGATTGTATGCAAGCCCCAAAATCAATTTGAGACTCTTGGAGGTTCTGTAGTAACACCATCACCTCAGTAATCGGTGACCGGGATACATCTCGTTCTATATTCAGTTCATCCACCAAACTATCAAATGGGTAAATTTGATGTTCGTGAGCTTCGTTTACCGTCTGCGTGACTTGGGTTAAGAAATGCCGAAAACTGAGCCGTTCATCTATTTGATCTCGGAGCACGAGTGTATTCACATAGAAACCCAACTGATCTTCTAGATCTATATGAGGTCGTCCGGCAATAGGGCAACCAACAATAAGGTCTGTTTGCTGGGTGTAGCGAAACAGTAATAGCTTGACCAAACTAACCAACGCTGAATAAAGCGAGGCTTTCTGAGAATCACATAATGCCTGTAAGCGATCACTATTCTGGGAGTTGATTACTATTCGCTGACTATGGCCGTTATAGGTTTTTCTTAGCGGGCGCCGGTGCTCTAAAAGAACATCCAGCACCGGTAGCCGACCTGCCAGTTTTTGATGCCAGTACTGCCGGTGCCGTTCCCCATCCGGTCCTTTAAGAAGCTTTTCTTGCCAAGAGGCATAATCGCGGTACTGAAGCCTTCTCTGTGCATCATTGATTGGCTTGGCGGTAACATCCACTTCATCCGTACCCTGCAGCGCCTCGGAGAATTCACTAATTATTTGCGACATACTCCAACCATCACAAATAATATGGTGGATATTAAACACCAGCACATGAGTTTGTGAGTCAATCTTCAATAGGGATATTCTAAACAACGGACCATTTTTGAGGTCAAATGGTGTAATGGCATCCTCGTTGACAAAGGTTCTAGCCTGCTCCATTGGATCATCCGACTTAGATAAGTCCACAACTCCTATTAAGCTCTTAGATGATAAGTAGGTTCTAGTCGAGCTGACCACCTGCACCAACTCACCATCGCTCTCTGTAAACGTCGTTCTCAACACCTCATGGTTTTCAATGAGGCAGCTTAATGCTCGGTTAACTGAGGCGGTATCTAGAGAGTCGTGGTTACTGGTTTGTCGCAGAACCAATGATGCAGGCATGTTGTATGCCCCGCTACCCAACTCATCCATTTGGGCAATAACCCAAAGCCTGCGTTGCCCGTGAGAAACAGGGTAGTATTGCGCATCGTCAATAATGGGAATTCGTTGGTAGTCAAAGCTATCCTTATCAGCACAATCTGCCGCTAACAAAGAGACTGTGGGAAGTGAAAACAGATCCCGTAAACTCAATTGCTTACTGGTGTCACGCGCAAAGCGACTAATAACTTGAACCGCTTTTAGACTATGTCCACCTAACTCAAAGAAATTATCATCGACACCTACCCTCTCTAAACCTAATACATCACACCAGATATTTGCGATGATATGCTCTAACGGAGTGCTTGGAGCTATATAAGGTTTTGTCGCGGCATGACGACTACGTGGTGGCGTTGGCAATGCGCTTCGATCAATTTTGCCGTTAGGTAACTGTGGTAAGTTTTCTAACAATACGAAATCCGACGGAATCATGTGCGCCGGCAGTTGGTTTTGCAAATAAGCTCGTAGTTGTGGCGTCACGTAAGCAGAAAGCTTTTCCTTCAATGGATTATTTGAATATTCTCGAGCTCGCTTTTGTTCAACCGATGGATATTTTGGGAACTCAGTTTCTTCACCCTTTGACTTAATGAATACAACATCGTAGTCGCCAGCAAAGTTACCATCAGCCATTCTAAAATGAATACGCCACCCGCTTAATCGAGCAAGATCAATCAGATCTTCAGGTTCAATAGACAGTGTTAGTTTCTTTTTAAGATTACTGCGAATAGTTGAAACATTTTCAGCACATTGCCCCGCATCAAGCCAAGCGATCAATCGAGTCTCATCAACAATGCGGTGATTACGAACAGCCTTCCAACCTAATGCACTACTCATTGTTTCCGTTAGTCGTTGCTTGATCTCATCGACAGTCGATTTTTCATGTGACCATTCTTGCCACTCCACATCAACACTAGTCGTTCGACGGTTGATGTGTAACACCACGTCGTAGCGGAAACGAGTCATTTCATTCTGCAGTTTCCCGCGCTTTGGCAATACCTCAACAAAACTAATAGACGGAATAAGTTCCGGAAGGAATAAGAACCATGATGGGTCGATCGTTAACTCTTGTTCGCGTAAACTTTTCTCTGCCACGCCCGTTTCTAAGGCAGTCGTTTCAGTGCCGCCTGTCGCTTGAAATAGTTCGATCGATGTATGATACGCCCTAAGCAGAGCATAATTTCTCACATCACCGACAATAATTTTACCGCCGTCTGCAACAACCCGCACTGCCTGCTCCAAGGTCTGCGTTAAGTACTCCAGGCTAGGAAAGTACTGAACCACGGAACACAACATCAGTCGATCAAAAGAGGCTTCTTCAAAACCGCTAAAGTTAATGGCTTCTCGACAATACAAAGTCGTCTTACCGTCAACATCTGAACCCCGTAAGCCATTATTAGGATTAACTTGATGAGATAGTCGATTAATTACTACATCGGACAGATCTGTTCCTACGTAACTCTCACAGCGATTGAGAAGGTTATACATCAACAATCCTGTACCACAGCCTATCTCAAGGACTCTAGGCTTTATTAGTACTGGGCTTGGTTTCTCGATCTCGTTAAGTGTGTCAGAGAAGACTAACTCCAAGGTGTAATCAATATACTCATGCATTTCCGCATCAGACAGGGGCTCACCAGTGTAGGTGCTATCCCAGCCAATGGTATTGAAAGTCACATCTGCGTGAAGTGAATCGCCTTGGTAGCTATCCTCATGCAATGACTGCCATAAGTTCACCCGCTCTTGCTGGAGCAATTTTTCTTCTTGTTCATTCTGTGCAGAAACGACTAACCAAGCAACCAGTCTCTGTTCCTGAGCTTGGTCACCTTCGGCCTCATGACTCAAACCAACAACCACCTCTTGCACGGAAGGATGTTTAAAGAGAACCCCTTCAATTTCATCGAGCTCAATACGATAACCACGTAATTTCACTTGATTGTCAGCGCGGTGAAAATATTCCAAATTCCCCGACGCCTGCCATCGACCCAAATCCCCTGTTCGATAAAGTATCTTGTCGTGCTTCCCAGTAGAATAAGGATTATCGATAAAACTGGCAGCTGTTTTTTCAGCCTGCTTCCAATACCCTTCTCCAACACCGATACCAGCAACACAAATCTCACCTGGGACACCGATGGGAAGCAGTTGCAATTCTTTATCCAGAACATATATCGCGGTATTTGCTATTGGTGTTCCAATAGGAACTCTCAAGCAGTTTTCCGGCAACGGTTTAACCACAGTAAACTGACAAATATCATCTGCAGCCTCGGTAGGACCGTAAGCGTTACACAGCGGTACTTCGGGATACAATTGATGCCATCGATTCACCAGATTAACGGATACGGCTTCGCCCGTTACCATGGCATAGTCTAGATTAGGTAAAGCTCGCTGCGCCGTCGAAAGGCTGCTTGCGAATTCTAAAACCTCGTTGAGTACGATTGGCACGAACTCAAAAATAGTCACGCTTTTTACTTCATTAAACAGAGCAGCTGCATCACAAACCGTTTCGAAGTCGATTATTCTCGTTGACCCACCGATCATCAATGGTGCAAGAAATTGCCAGATAGAAATATCAGAAGAACATGGCGCTGATTGTGCAAAAACTGAATCTTGATGAAAGCCGAGCTCATCGAACTCAGCAAAAATATGATTAACAGCACCATTATGACGGATCAATGCGCCCTTCGGCGTACCCGTAGATCCGGAGGTATACATCATATAAGCGCGATCTGTAGAGCTACCCTTGTTATGGTAATTCTCCAAGATCGCCTCAATATTGTCATGAGTCCAGAGGGTGAATTGTGACAGGACATCTGCATTTAGAGCCGGTGATCCACAATCGCTTGTCAATACAACGCTTAAATCAGCACTCGTCTTTTCCGCTTTCTCCGCTTCTTCCTCGTCTACCTGAGTTTCATACAGAGCTTCCAGAAGACTGTTGCTCGAAATCAATACCCTAACTTCGCTGTCGGCAAGCATGTGGCGGACTCGCGCCATAGGGTAAGTGGGGTCTACAGGAACAAAAGACGCACCTGATTTTAAAACACCCATGACCGCTGCAAGAAACGAAACACCTCTGTAATGGTAAATGCCGACGATATCATTGCGCACTACACCCGATAGCCTGAGTACTTCGGCGATCTTTCCCGCCAAATTATTCAGCTCAGCGTACGTAATCGTTTCTTCGCCATGGCTAGCGGCTATGCGATGCGGATGGCTTAATGCTTGTGCCTGAAACAGATCTTGAAGCGTCACATGTACCGGATAAGAAACTGATTTTCCCAGCCAATCATGCAGTAAGGTTTCACGCTCCGACGGTGGGAGAATCGAGAGTGATTTGATAGGCATCACTGGCTGCTCAGCGATAGCACCTAATAATTCTTTAAACTGTCCCACCATATGTTCAATCGTACTTCTATCCCATAGATCAGTCGCGAATTCAAAAACACCGATTAAACTATGCTCTGTTTCCCACATATCGAGGACCAGGTCGAACAATGCAGAGATGCGCGGAGTTTCAATTACATCTATAGCGAGGCCTGATAGCCCAAATTCCTCAGCAGGTGCATTTTGAAGAGCAAACATAACTTGAAAAAGGGGATTGCGACTTAAATCGCGCTCGGGTTGAATACTATCAACTAGCTTTTCAAACGGTAGATCTTGATTAGCAAACGCATCAAGAGAGGTTTGTCTTACCTGCGCTAGGAAATCGGTAAAATCGGGATTGCCTTTAAAATCGAAACGCATCGCCAAGGTATTAACAAAGAATCCAATTAACCCTTCAATATCCTGATGATTTCGATTTGCGATAGGTGAACCAACAAGAATATCTTCTTCCCCAGAATGGCGATATAACAATACTGCCCAAGCGGAGAGCAAGGTCATATAAAGTGTACAGTCCTGCGAGCTAGAGATTCTCCGTAATTTCCGCGTCACTGATGCATCAATCTCAAACCGAACCGAATCTCCCTTAAAACTCTGCTTTGCGCCTCGCGGTCGGTCAAATGCTAAATCCAACACAGTATTGGCACCTGCCAATTTCCCGCTCCAATAAACGAGCTGTTCACTAAGCGTGGACTGCATAACAGAGCTCTTCTGCCAGGCTGCATAGTCGCTATATTGTATCGGTAAAGCGGGCAGCAATTCATCGCCACTTAAAGTAGCCACACTATGATCTTCTTGAGAGAAAATTAACGAATCAGCTGACTCTTTTGGCTGCAGCGACAATTGATAAAGAGCGCTAATTTCACGCATAACAACACCCATGGACCAGCCATCAGCAATAATATGATGCATTGTTACGATTAGGGTATGTTTGTCATCGCTCAACTGAAGAAGACGAGTTCGAAGCAATGGTAGCTTAGCCAGATCAAATGGTTTCCGGGCTTCGTCTTTAATGGCAATATCGCTCATCTCTTGTTGTTGCTGCTTGCCCATTTCGGTCAAGACATCAAGTTCCATCGAACATGGAAACGCGGGATGAATATTCTGCTGAGGTACTCCGCTGTCATCATAGTCATTATTATTGGAAGCGACAGAAAAAGAAGTCCGTAAAACTTCGTGACGCTCGATCATAAAATTCAAGCTGCTTTGTAGAGCAGCCCGATCCAAGCATCCTGTCAAACATAGCGCGACCGAAATATTATAGAATGGATTACCTGGCTCTAATTGGTCCAAAAACCAAAGACGCTCTTGAGCAAATGATAGTTCCTTTCTACCACTGTCGCCCAATTTAACGATCGCCGAGCTCGATCCTGACAGCTTTTCTTCAGAACTCGAAAGTGCGGACTCGAGTCGCGTGATCTGCCGACAATACTCGTCAAGTGAAGGGTTTTCGAAAATCGTATTAATCGGAACATCTATCTGCAATAAAGTTCGAACGCGAGAAACCAACTGAGTTGCCAAGAGCGAGTGACCTCCTAACTCAAAGAAACTATCAGCTAAGCCTATAGAGTCTATGTGTAATAGATTTTGCCATATGCCTGCCATTTTCTTTTCAAGTGCTGTAACAGGTTCTATATGAACTTTTTCACCACCAAGTTTCTGCAAATTATTGGCATCAAACAGCAAGGCATTTCGGTCAAGTTTGCCTGAGTTCGTTAACGGGAGCTCCGGCAAAACTACTATGTGTGATGGCACCATAAAAGCGGGGAGTTGGGCCTCTAACAACGACTGCAACAGACTTTCATCAACGCTAGCGTTATCTACACCAGCGGGGAGGCAAATCCACGCCACCAACACTTTGCCACCATGAGGCAATTCCCTCGCGGCAACGGCACACTGTGCAACAAGACTTGTATCGTTCCTACGAAGGGAATTTAAAACCGTTTCAATTTCTCCGGGTTCAATTCTAAAACCTCGGATTTTAAGCTGATCATCAACGCGGCCCAAATACTCTATCGTGCCATTAGGAAGCCATCGAGCTCGATCACCGGTTTTATAGAGCTTGCCACTACCATGAGGGTTTTCAACAAAATTGTCGCGAGTGAGATCTGCTCTTCCCCAATAACCCGAAGACAAACCATCACCCCCTGTATAGAGTTCGCCGGGCATCCCAATTGGGACAAGATTGAGGTTATCCTCAAGAATAAAAACCGTCGAATTAGCTACAGGCTTCCCAATAGGGACAGGACGAAGATCGTCATGATCTGCGGGAATTTGATAGACAGAGGTAAAAGTAGCGTTTTCGGTAGGCCCATAGCCGTTAATTAACTTTGTTTCTGGCAATGTATTTAGCGCTCTGCGCATATGCTTAGTTGAGATAGCTTCCCCGCCTGTAAGGAGCTGTTTAACCTTAAGCAAATCTTTGGGAAAATCATCCACCATGACATTAAAAAGATTTGACGTGAGCAACAGGGTACTTATCTGCTGTTCACGGACCAATTGCCCCAACTGATGCAACGGTAGATTGCCCGCAGGCGCGACAACAAGACAGGCGCCGTTTAAGAGGGCACCCCAAATTTCAAATGTCGATGCGTCAAACGAGATGGGGGCATACTGTAAAAATTTGTCGTCGTCACTAACGGCATAATAATTATTATTCACCACTAGACGAAGTATCGCTCGGTGAGATATCACTACGCCTTTAGGATTTCCAGTGGAGCCAGAGGTATGCATGATATAGGCGGGATCATCAAATTTGGCCTCTAACTTTTTCTCAAACTTGACCTCTGCCTGCTGCTGAGCTGACGCGTTTTTCCATTCGCTGCCATCTATCGTTAAGGTAGTTACTGATTCATCTAGAGCTAATCGCTCCGACGTGGATCTCGAGTTGATAACAACTTGGGCGTTGGTATCATCGACGATAAACTGAAGGCGCGTTTTAGGATAAGAGGCGTCCAGGGGTACAAAAGCGGCGCCGGCTTTTAAAACACCTAATATGGCAACAATAAGAAAGCTCGACCTCTCTATACAAATTCCAACACAATGACCTGTACTTACCCCCATGCTCAAGAGATATTGAGCGACTTGATCAGCCTGCTGATCTAGTTGTAGATAGGTCAATTCTCGACTAGCTAACTCTGGCAGGCCTGACTCTTGAGAAGACAGCCCCGCCCTCACTTCGCGAATTGCAATATTAGATCCGTAATCTTTTACGATTTCGCTGAAGTAGTCGTGCACGGTACTTTCTCGCGGATAATCCGTTTGGACACCACTCCAATCCATTTTTAGTTTGCGCTCAGTCTGTTTTGACACCAAAGAATAACTAGCGATGGAATTCTCAGGAGAATCACAAATAGCTTCGAGGAGAGTGAGATAACTCGCCATGATTTCTCTAACCGAATCCGCATCAAACAAGTCGGTGTTAAATTCAATAATACCGTTGAGCTCTTCAAGAGAACCCGAATTCAGGGACTCTTGAAGGATAAAACTCAAATCAAATTTTGCCGATGTAGACTGAACTGGCAACACAGTGACATCTAGTCCCGAAAGCGCTACCCGGTCATCTGATGCATTTTGTAAAACTAGCATCGTTTGAAAAACAGGCGTGTAAGACAAGTTACGATCTACATTTATCTGCTCCACTACTTTCTCAAAGGGCAGCTCCCTATGCTCAAACGCAGAAAGGAAATTCTCTCCTACTTGATGCAAGAAACCAAAAAATGAAAGCTCACCATCAATTTTTGTTCGAATTGCTAGACTGTTAACAAACAGTCCAAGAATTGATTCTGTTTGACTATAATCACGATTTGCAACAGCCGTTCCAATAACAATATCGTTTTGTTGGCTATAACGTGACAACAAAATATTAAGTCCGGTTAATAACAAGACGAATAAACTAGCATCAGTTGAAGAGCTTTCTTTCCTACTCCCCTGCTTTCGAATACTTTTTAGCCTAGCCACCAAACCTGCATCTATAGTAAAAGGAAGCGAGCTACCATGAGTCGTTTGGCGAGACGGACGGGTGCGATCCCACGGAAACTCAAGCAGTGGAGGTGCATCAGCGAGGGTTTTCTTCCAAAATTCAAGTGAATGCAGCTCAGCACCAGATTCAATTTTCTGACGATGCCACGTAGAGTACTGCGCATAAGATAGAGACAACTCATCCAAGACAATATCATCAGAGCGAGAGTAAGCCGCATAACAGACCGAAAACTCTTTGATAAAAACATCCAAAGACCAACCGTCTGAAATAAGGTGATGAAAGCTTACAAAGATAATGTGCTGTTTATCATTAATGGGTAAAAGGCTAAAGCGGTATAGCGGGCCAGTCTCAATATTGAATGGCATATCTTGATCTTGTCTCGCTAGAAGCGCAATCTTGTCGGCTAAAAGAGAGGACGGGACAATAGGTGTGCCTGTAGTAGCTTTTTCATCAAGGGTTATCCAATCTATTGTTGCATCTGCAGAGTCTGCAATTTTTTGAAAAGGAATACCGTCATACTCAACAAACACTGTCCGCAGAATGTCATGTCGATCTACCATCGCCTGTAAGCTTTCCGCCAGCGCCAACTCATCTAGCGGACCATCAAGTTTTAACGCCACTGAAATATTGAAGAGTGTGGTACCACTTTGCATTTTCTCTAAAAACCAAAGCCGTTCTTGCGCAAATGACAATGCCCACAGCCCACTCCGCTCAAACGAGCTAAAGTTAGTGGAGCTTAGGTCAATTGAACCTCCCCCTTTTAGCTCCATAATATTACTGGTGATCCAATTACTTAGTTTTCGTGGCGTCGACTGCCTGAAAACCGATTGCAACGGTACATCGAGAGAAAACTTATCACTTATTCGAGTGACTAGTCGCACAGCAGTGAGGGAATGTCCTCCCGCGTGAAATAAATCATCATCGATTCCGAGCTGTGCTAACGCCAAGTCATCACTGGCAATTGCTTCAAGCCATTGCTCGCAAATAAAACGTTCCATCCGATTACGTGGCGCTACAAACGGTAACTGTTGGTCATTGGTGACAGTCATTTCGAGCAAGACTTTCAAATCTGCTTTGCCATTGGCTGTTAATGGGACTGCATCGATGACAGTGATGTAGCTCGGCACCATATAGTAGGGTAACTGGCTTTCCAAATATTCACGTAGCCCATCGGCATCAGCATCGTTCTCACAAACAGCCCATGCCATTATTACCTTATCTTCTTCGGAGCGTTGCTTGGCAATCACAACCACATCTATTACGCCTGAATAAGAGCGCGCAACCTGCTCGATTTCATCAAGCTCGATACGGAATCCCCGAATCTTAACTTGATTGTCTATCCTGCCTAAAAATTCAATAACACCCTCATTATTGTATCTGGCCAGATCGCCTGTTTTGTACAAACGCGAATGACTATCGAAGGGGTTGTCAATAAATTTGCTTAGTGTGAGGTCTGGCTTGTTGTGATAGCCCCGCGCTAAACCCATACCTGAAATCATTAACTCGCCAGCAACACCTGAAGGTACCGGCTGACCCGCTTGGTCGAGAATATATATTTGGGTGTTCGCAATCGGCCGCCCAATTGGAACCGAGCGCCGGTTTTCATTTGGATCACAGCGCCAATAAGTGACATCGACTGCCGCCTCAGTGGGACCATAAAGGTTAACTAAATCCGCCGAAATCAACGAATAGAATTGATCTTGTGTGTCACAAGAAAGCGCCTCCCCGCTACAGAAAACTTGACGTAAACTGTTGCATGCACCTTTGGGCATAGCTGCTAGAAATAGATTTAACATCGAAGGGACAAAGTGCATCGTCGTTATTGAGTGCCTATCAATAAGTGTCTGAAGGGCCTTGGCGTCTTTATGCGCGTCTGGTGCTGCAACCACAAGTTGGGCACCTTGCATTAGTGGCCAGAAAAACTCCCAGACCGAGACATCAAAACTAAAGGGTGTTTTTTGTAACACCGCATCTGTCTCATTAATGCAAAATTCTTCCTGCATCCAAAGGATTCGATTAACGATAGCGCGATGTGAAACCAATACACCCTTCGGTTGCCCTGTTGAACCGGACGTATAGATCATATAAGCAAGGTTATCTGCGGTCGTTACCAAAGGCTCATTCAGTAGCTTTTTCTTAAAACTTTCTGCCAACTCATCGATACTTTCAAACTCAAGTGCAACGTTCTCTATTTGGGCCCAGTCACCAACGAGGTCCATTACGGCCACTGCGTCTGCAGAGCTATCAGTATGGGTTGGATCAGCTATAGGGTCAGAAAGCGCTTTTACCTTCGCTGCAATAACACTATTCGATGTCAACACAATCGAGACACCGGAATCATCCAGCATGGTCAGCAGTCTATCTTTTGGGTAATCAGGGTCTAAAGGCACATAAGCACCTCCAGCAAATAGAATTGCGTACAGCGCGACTACCATCTCGAAGGAGCGTTCAGCGCATACACCGACGAGCACGTCAGGCCCTACCCCTTCTTTGTGCAACCATCGTGCAAGTGTAATTGCCCTATAATAAACGTTTTGATAAGTCCACTCCCCATCATCTGTCACGACAGCGATAGCATTCGGTGTTCTCAGTACCTGCTGTAGAAAACAGTGATGGAGACAATCACGCCGGCCTTCACCATCACCACTGAAATCACGAAACGTATTATTCCATTTAGAAACAATTTGGCTTGTTTCTTGCCCAGTCATTAGAGGTAGTTGAATCAGCTTCTCATGAGGGGTTTTCAAGCCTGCCTGCAGCAATGTTTGAAAGTGAGAAACAAAGGACTTAACGGTAGAGACATCAAATAAATCTGAGTCGTAAATAAAGCTACCGTGAAATTCACCCGCCACTTCTTCAACCCCTAAGGTTAAGTCAAACTTGGCACTATTGTTTACCGTCGTAAAAGGCGATATAGATAACTCACCAAAGTCTCTAGTAGCATTAGGTGTGTTATGCATTACGAACAGAACTTGAAACAACGGTGAGTGGCCCATACTGCGCTCAGGCTGAACTGCATCAACAATAAGCTCGAATGGAATTTCTTTATGGGATAAGCCTGTTAACGTATTCTGTTTAACCTGCTCTACGAGCTGAACAAATGCCTGATCCTCTTCTATTGAAACCCTTAGCGGCAAAGTATTAACAAAAAAACCAATTAACTGCCGAAGCTCCACTCTTTCTCGATTGGCTACCGGCGTGCCGATAACAACATCTTGCTGTCCGCTATATCGCGACAGCAGTAAAGAGTAAGCTGATAAGAGCACCATAAAGGGTGTGCTAGTAGTCTCTAGACAAAATTGACTCAGCTGTGCGCTTTGCGCTTTATCAATAACAAATGACAAACTTCCACCCCGATAACGCTGAGTTGCGGGTCGAGCTCTGTCCGTTGGCAGGTTCAATAGAGGGGGCGCTCCCCGCAACTGATTTTCCCAATAATTTAGCCCGTTATCCAGCGTGTTACTTTTTAGATGCTCGCGCTCCCAAACAGCAAAATCAGCATATTGAATTCTGAGAGGTTTTAGCTGAACATTTTTTTTGTCGATCGCCCCCTGATATAGACTTAATAACTCCGTAACAAAAACCGCCGTAGACCAGCCATCACAAATGATATGATGCATATTAATGAACAAAACCGTTTGTTCATCGGACAATTTGTAGATATGAACTCTGACCAAGGGGCCGAATTCAAGATCAAACGGAAATAGACTTTCTTCTTCCGCCAGCGTCGCCAGTTGATTTAATTTCTCATCCGAATCAAGCGCATCGTCCTCCACACTAAAGTCAGTGCATTGAAAGAATAGCTGTTCCGCACCACCGAACTTTTGATAAGGCACTCCATCTAATGACGAAAAACACGTGCGTAAAACCTCGTGCCGCTCTATCAAACAATCGATAGCCACTTTAAGTGCTTCGATATTAAGCGAACCGCTAATGTGCTGTGCAGAAAATTCATTGTACTGAGCACTGTGGCCATCAATCTGGTGTAGTAACCACAAGCGCTGTTGTGCATAAGACAACGGGATAGCTTTAGATCTATCTGCAAGCTCGATCACTTGTGAAGCCAAATCAACGCTATTTTCAGCCGCTGCAGACGCTTGCTGCTCCCTCAGTTTCTTGAGAACTAGCTGTCTTTTTTCTGGGCTTAATTTGCCCAATCGGTCCTTGAGTTCTTGATCCATAGTTAGAATTATTTCTTCTCTTCAAGTAATTGCAAAATATCTTCTTCCGGCAGCGTTTCCACTTCGGCCAATAGTGCTTCTAGTGAATCCCTGTCTGTTTCGATTGTGGTTTTATCATCAGCTTTAACCGCAATCTCTAGAATTATTGGGTGTTCGAAGAAATCTGTAAGCGATAATTTAATGCCAGTTTTCTCCTCAAGTTCAGAAATCACCTGGACTGCTAGCAGCGAATGCCCGCCAAGTTCAAAAAAATCATCTTCGATGCCGATGCGCTCAAACCCCAATAGCCGTTGCCAAATACCGCCTAGTATTTTTTCAATTTCCGTATTGGCTTCAACAAAGGGATTAACTAGAGATGGTCTAGGGACCTGGGGTAGCAGCGTATTATCTGAATGCAAGTCATTCGCGTCAGTATTATTCTTCGCCTTAAGAAATTCTGGTTCAGATTCTTGCGCCAGCCGAATAAAACGCTTAGACAGAAGTTCTGTCGAAATAATCAATCGCGAAAGTCCGCTGCCTAAAACGAACGGCAATACCCCTAGAGCCTCTTCTACGCTTAGGCCAGACTCACGAGCAACTGCTCCTTCAGGCGAACCTTTACCGGACATTCCTAGCCCCACCCATGTATCCCAATTGATCGCTATTATACGGATATCAGCGGCCCCTAAAGCATCCGCCGCACTATCCATATAAGCATTAGCAGCGCTATAGTCTGCTTGTCCAAAATCACCCATCTCTGCGCTTATTGACGAAAATAGAGCCATAAAATCTAGTGACCGACCTTCAAACACTCGTATCAGTGATTTCAAACCTTCTACCTTCGGGGCCATGACGGATTCTATAGCCCCCTGAGCTCGCAGTGTCATCATTCCACCACCTGCAATTCCAGCCCCGTGAAAAATTCCGTTAATAACACCAAACGTTTCCTCAACTGAAGCTAAAGTTTTTGTTAATAAGCTCGTGTCACAAATATCAACTTCACAGCATAGAACCTGACCGCCTAGTACTTCGATCTCAAGTAGCGCCTTCAAAGTGGAAACCAGCTTCTCATTTTCATCACGATCTACTACTTCTGCCCACTCCGACTTTTCAGGTATCGCCGACCGTCCAACTAAAATGAGCTTAGCTTGATACTGGCTGGCGAGATATTTAGCAATAGCCAGCCCTACGCCTCCCAACCCACCTGTTAACAAGTAAGTACCATTCATAACTAAAGGGTTAGCGGTTTCATCAAGTACAACAGGAGTGATTGCTCTAACCCACCGCCTACCCTGTCTGAACGCACACTGCTCGTTCTGCCATTTTGATACCAGCTCCCGCGCTACCTCCGTTACAGTATTCAACGCGCCTAAATCATCAACATCAACTAGACGTGTTTTTAATCCCGGCATTTCCCGTGGCGCAGTACGAACTGGTCCCAATAATTCTGCGTTATCTATCCCAAGGTTTTCATCAGCAGTTACCGTATCAACACCTTTGGATAGAACAATTAATTCCATTGAAGCAGGATCAAGCTGCAAACTGTCCAAGGCTTTAAACAAATGGTAAAGACTAAAGAGCCCTCTCTCACGCCGGGAGTCTTCACGCTCACAATTCACACTCCACCCATGAACAATTCGCGCAGGGACAGAATCCAAAGACTGAAATAATCTAGTGTAATCCTCAAGGCAATTGGCCCGAATGCAAAACTCGTGGGCACTACTGCGAACGTAGTGATCTCCAGTGCTAACGGTAATAACCTCTTCAGCCAAATTCCGCAATTCCTTCACCAACGCATTTCTAGCCTCAGCTGCGGCACCGGTATCACCATCAATGAGTACCAATAAGCGCTTACTAGTTACTGCGGTTTTCGACAATCGACGACGATGCCACGACGGCGAGTAGAACCAATCTTTTCGATCTGTAATTTTATTAGGCTGGGTTGAGGAGTTATCTACAGTCGCCGCGTGACTCAATACGCCTTGATCGGCGGCATCAATCCAACAGCGCGTTGGTTCAAAGCTATAACTTGGCAAAGCTACCCGCCTGTACTCTGCTCTATTCGGCTCTGACTGCTTCTCTTTATTCTCAGACCTAGGGAGCAACCCCGGATCAATATCGACACCGTTCGCCCACAGTTTGGCAACATTGTTTTGTAGATAGAGATCTGCCTCAATAGCTTGCCGACGACGTGGCAAGCTATTGGCATAAACAAAACCATTAACTGGAAGATCTTGCCGAGCATCGACTTCCAAATTACGACGAACCAAATTGTTGAGTACGTTACCTGGCCCGCACTCCAAAAAAATTCTATAGCCAGCAGACTGTAAACAAGCAACTCCATCAGCAAATCTTACCGGCTGTAGAATGTGATCCAACCAGTATTGGGTTGACTGAGCTTGCTCAGCTGTAATCCAGTCTCCTGTCACATTAGAAACCCATGATAGCTTGGGAGGTGATAGTGATAACGAGCTCAACATCTTTGAAAAAGCATCAGTAATCGATAGCATCATTTGAGAATGAAATGCGTGCGAGGTGTTCAAGCGCTGCGCTTCTGGGAATTTGGTAATCAATTGATCAATCGCGTTTTTAGCACCAGAAAACACGCATTGGTAATCGCTATTGATTCCTGCAATGGACACATCTGCGGACAGATACACTTGCGCATCAGCCTCTGATATTTCTACGGCAAGCATATCCCCTTCCGGAAGGGACTGCATCATGCGGCCTCGCTCACAAACTAACTGCAGGGCATCGGTTAACGAAAACACTCCTGCCAGACACGCTGCAGTAATTTCACCAAGTGAGTGGCCAATCATTACATCAGGCGTTAGACCTCGACTGATCCAGACTTGAGCCAGCGCATATTCAGTAATAAATAATAATGGCTGAGCAATCTCGGTTCGATCAATCTCATCCTGCTCGGCAGAGAATAGAGCAGGTTTTAAATCTCTTTCAAGGATCTTCGATGTTATTGTGCAACATTCATCAATCACTTGAGCAAATAAAGAATTCGTCTCGTAAAGTCCCAAGCACATTTTAGGGTATTGCGCACCCTGGCCTGGGAACATAAAAACAACTTTCGACCGTCTGGAATCGCTGTCATCGACATGGCCAGAATAACTAGCAGATGTTTTGGTTCTTAGTTGTTCTGCTGCCATCGCTTTATTTTGACAGACAATCGCATGGCGGAATGCAAAGTGCTCTCTCCCATTGTTCAGAGTGAAACAGATATCCTCAATGCTGGCGGTATCTTCTGACTCTAGGAAATTAGCGAAACTAGCTTTGAGTCTATCAACTGCCAATTGGGATTTTGCCGATAACCTTAGAATGTGATGAGAAAGCTTTGATTTCGCCTGAGCGGTCTTTAATGCTGGAGGCTCTTCGATGATAACGTGGGCGTTCGTGCCACCGATTCCAAAGGATGACACTCCCGCAATAAGCGGATTGTCTTGAGAAGGCAATGCCTTAAATTGATCATTAATATAAAAAGGACTGCTGTCTAAACCCAGAGCTGGATTGTTGGATTTGAAATGCAAATTTGCGGGAATAGCTTGATGCTGCAAGACTAGTATCGCTTTAATTAAGCCCGCTATTCCAGCTGCGGCATCTAGGTGTCCGAAGTTACTTTTCACAGAACCAACGCCACAATAGTGCGACTCTTCTGAATCTCCTGGTTCCCTAAATTCTGAAAATGCCTTTTTTAGGGCCGCTATTTCGATAGGGTCGCCAAGTTGAGTACCAGTACCATGGGCTTCGAGATAAACATAGTCTATTGGCTCTACGCCGGCCATCGACATTGCTTCTGCAATACACTCCGCCTGACCCTCCACTGAGGGTGCGGTAAAACCTACCTTGTTTGCACCGTCATTATTAACAGCACTGCCGCGAATCACCGCACGAATGGTATCGCCATCGACGATCGCATCTTTCACTCGTTTTAACACGATGTTACCTACGCCATTACCACCTAGCGTACCTGTGGCATCCGCATCAAAAGGTCGGCAATGCCCATCCGAAGATAAAATCATTCCTTCTTGATAATGGTAGCCGTTAATAAAGGGAACACGGACACACACACCACCGGCCAAAGCCATATCACACTCACCATTTATAAGTGCTTGGCTTGCCATGTGCACGGCGACTAGTGAGGTAGAGCATGCACTTTGCACGGTCACTGCTGGGCCTTGTAAATCTAACTTAAACGCCGCTCTCGTTGCCAAGTAGTCTTTATCATTGAGAATCATAATCTGATACTCACTAGCTGATAATTTACCCCTGTTACTGAGCAAGTTACGCAGTAAATAGCTATTCATCGCACTGCCTGCCCAAATACCGGTAAGACCTCGGCAAGATGATCGACCGTAACCAGCATCCTCAAGTGCGTGCCATGCCGACTCCAAATAGACACGTTGCTGCGGATCCATTAAAGCCCCCTCTGATGGACTAAAGCCGAAAAAAGCATGATCAAAACAGTCGGCATCTTCTATCAAAGACGCCGCAGCCACGTAACGCTCATTCTTAAAATCTGACTCAGGTATCCCCGCCTGCGCCATTTCCTCATCAGAAAAGAACTTTATCGATTCAACACCCGCTTCAAGATTGGACCAAAACTCGTGATAATTTGAGGCCCCCGGAAACCGGCAATCAAGTCCAATAATCGCTACGTCAGAATCGGAATAACCCGAATCAAGTTCGGTTACATCAGACGAGGAATTACTCATGCCAAGACCCCATTCTCAATATAATTTAGTGATGTCAAGAACCTACTCCTTCCGGCTCTTGCGACGAACCGTCCTTTTATCCTGAAGACTATTTTCTATTTGCCTGCGCCGCTTACCACGAATAGGGGCAGTCTCTTGCTCAACAGTATCGCCCTTTGACTGCAGTTGACTGTCAACCCACAGGGCTTGTTGTAATATGCTGGTATAACGAAACATGTCGACTAAACTGAGCTCACAAGTAAACTCCAAACAAATCCGCGCGTGAATTTGACCTAAAGCAATGGAGTGCCCACCGAGCTCAAAGAAGTTTTCGTTGATGCCAATATGATCTAGTTCCAGCACCTCCTTCCAGGCAGCCGCAATAAACTGTTCTGTGCCGTTACTGACGGAAGTTGCTTGCTGAGCAGATCCTTGCCTTGCGGAATTTAAAGAAACAGGTTCCGGTAATGCTTTTCTATCCACCTTGCCATTGCTATTTAGAGGAAAGACAGTCAGCACAACAATGTGACTTGGCACCATATACTCCGGTAATTTCTGCTGTAGGAACTCCCTCAATCCTTTTTCGTTACCGCTAGCTTTTTCATCTCGACTGAGCGCCTCATTTTGACTGACCCCTTCATTTTGACTGACATAAGCAACTAAACTATAACTGCCTTTTGCCGTTTCCCTTGCCAAGACGACAGCCTGATTAATCGGCATGAAGGACTCACAAACTGCCTCGACTTCACCTAATTCAATTCGAAACCCATGAATTTTTACTTGATTGTCAATCCGGCCTAAATATTCAATAACACCGTCTTCATTGAACCGAGCCATGTCACCGGTTCGGTACATGCGCGCCTCAACAGTTTGACTAAAAGGATCATCAATAAATTTGAGTGCATTGAGTTGATCACGGTTTCGATATCCTCTGGCGACACCGGTACCTGCGATAAACAGCTCACCGGCAACGCCAACTGGCACGGGGTTCTGATATTTATCGAGTATATATATCTGTGTATTATCGATTGGCCGACCAATTGGCATTATCTTAGACTGCTCATCCTTCAGGCATTGCCAAAAAGTAACATCAATAGCGGCTTCGGTAGGCCCATACAAATTATGCAAATCACTATCAAAATACTCAAAGAATTTGGACGCAGTGGCAGGTGAAAGCGCCTCACCAGAACAGAAAACCTGTCGAACATTGGAATCTGACATATCACCAGAGGAAAACTTATCCGCCGTTCTGTGATTGCTTTTTAGAGCAAGATAATCCAGCAGGCTGGTCATCATTGAAGGAACAAAATGCAAGGTAGAAATTTTCTCCTTTAGTATCAAATTGACAAGCGCGACACTATCCTTATGAACACCTGGTGGCGCTAGAATCAACTGAGCTCCGGTTATTAACGGCCAAAAGAATTCCCAGACCGACACATCAAAGCTAAAGGGGGTTTTTTGCAATACACGATCATCCTTATCCAGCTGATAGGTTTTTTGCATCCATAAAAGCCTATTGCAAATTGCTTTGTGGGTGTTCATCACCCCATTAGGTATTCCTGTCGAACCGGAGGTATAAATCAAATAGGCAAGATCATCAGGTGTGGTCATATATTTCATTGGCAAATCGCCACAGGCTTCGACAATAGACCAGTCACGGTCCAATGGTACGAACTGAACCGTGTTAGTTGAATCGTTACACAATGGTCGTGACAACAAGGCTTCCTGAGTTAATACAATTGATAGTCCAGCATCTTCTATCACAGCAGATAAGCGCTTTTCAGGATACTCGGGCTCCAGCGGGACGTAAGCACCGCCAGCGCGCAGTATCCCATATAAGGCTATTACCATTTCCAATGAGCGGCTGGCAAAGACACCGACAAAAATATCTGGGCCAACACCCTGCTTCTGAAGATATTTAGCCAGTAGCAAACTTTTTTTCGAGAGCTCCGAGTAACTTAAAATTTGTCCTTCAATCGTTACTGCCGGGGCATCCGGGCTACGCTGAACCTGACGCTCAAATAGGTCATGCAAACATAGCGATAGGTCGTGAGGTTCAATCGTGTCATTCCATTGATAAACAATCTTCCTATATTCATCCGCTGATAAAAGGCTAATTTGACTGATCTGCTTGTCAGGGGAAGCTACAAGATCACCCAGCAGATGATTGAAATGTTTAGCAAGGCGTTGCACAGTCGCTACTTCTAACAGTGAGGTATCGTATTTGAGCGTGCAACTGTGTGCGCTACTTTTTTCATGAACCTCTAGCGCTAGATCGAATTGCCCCTCCATCTGATCCATAGCGAACGGAGCCAGCGTGAGTGGACCAACCTTTAGAAGCTCGCCACTAAGCGATGCCCCTTTTAACGAGCCAGACGATTCAACTAATTGCTGAGGTTTTTGCAAAACGAAATAAGTACTAAACACTCCGGCCTGTCCTTCTAGACGGCCTTCACTTAACTGGCGAGCAAGCAATGGATAGGGATATTCCTGATGCTCTAAAGCACCAAGTACAGTTTTCCTTACTTGGGATAAAAGTGCTTTTACAGTCGGGTTGCCTGCTAGATTCGTACGTAGCACTATCTGATTAACAAAATAACCCACTGCGTTAGTAGCTCCCGAATCATCGCGCCCCGCCACCGGAGATCCAACGAGGATATCGTCTTGCCCCGTATATCGATGCAGAAACAGTTGCCAAGCGCTGAGCAGTAAACAATAAAGCGTAATACCTTCGGCGCTGCAAAAAGCGGTGATCTTTGCGGTAAGGTCAGTAGAGAGCCCAAAATGTAACGACGCTCCTTTTGGCTGCTCCGTGTTCTGCACGATTGTGTCAGTAGGGAAGTTTAACTGCGGGAGCTCTCCTCCCAACACATTCAACCAATAGGCTCTTAATTTAACGCCACGCTCACTCGTCTCCAGCTGGTTCTGACTATCAACGGCACGCTGGAAGCTCTGCTGATCATTTTCTTCATTCGCTAACGTTAGCACTCCGTTGTTGGCATAGGCTTTACAGATATCACCAACGATCAGCCAGATAGACCAAGCATCACAAATAATATGGTGGAACGACAATAGCAATACATGTTCAATTGCACTTCGACTAAACAGTGTCGTTCTAAATAGCGGACCGTCGGTTAAAGAAAACGGTTGTTGGTAGTGACTTTCGACAAGCGCTTTTAACTCCGCGTCACTACAGTCAGCAGCATCGATAGATTCTAAGTCGATAGACGTTGCCGGCTTAATTTGTTGCAGTCGCCCGTTACTTTGCTCAGGAAATACAGTTCTTAATGCGCTATAGCGGTCGACAATTTGCTTGAGCACATTGGTCAACTCAAGCGTCTCGACATTGGATAGTATTTTCACGGCAAACGCGGTGTTGTATGCAGCACTATTCGGGTTTATCTGATGTAAAAACCACAGAGCCTGCTGTGAAATAGATAGAGGGAACTGCCGAACATGCTCTTCACCGGGTTTAAAAGAGTTTTCTAGTTTCTCATCAAGAACTGAACCGGTTCTATCTAACAAGTGGGATTCGCTAAAACTCTCGAGCAAAAACGCGGCCATACTATAGAAATTTCTATCCTCGAGAAAGCGCGCAATAGAGACATCGATGTCCAAGCCCTTCTGCACCCGGCTTCGTATCTCAACCGCCATCAAGGAATCCATGCCCATTTTCACTAATGGGATGGACTTATCAAAATCATTATCAACTTCCAAGACTTCTTTTAATTGCTGAAGGAGAAAATCTTCAACTAACCCCAAACGCTGCGTGTTCTTTGCCTCAATAAGCGATTCAAAAAGTGAGGCTGTAATCGTTTCACCAGACTTAAGTTTAAAGCTCGAGCTAGTTTTTTCGACAGCAGTTCTAATTAGTCTCAAAATACTTGGAGTCTGTTCAATAGAATAAGTCTTGAAGAATGTTTCCCACTCAACATCCAAAACAGCTACAGATTCAGAAACCGCAGCACTTTGACTAATCAACAAGCCCAAAATCCTTAGCCCTTCCTCTGGGCTTAAAGCTTTCACACCCACTTGCTCCAAATGCTCTATATCTTTTTCTGATAACTGCGCAGCCATCCCAGTATCTTTCCATCCTCCCCAATTGATAGTGAGCGCTGGCAATCCTAAACTGCCGCGATAGCCTGCTAAGGAGTCTAAAAACGCATTAGCAGCGGCATAACTACTTTGTCCGGTCACACCGAGTACGGATGCGGTTGAAGAAAAACTGACAAAAAAATCTAGCTTTTTGTCGACCGTCAACTTATGTAGGTTCCACGCACCTTTCACTTTTGGCGCCATCACTTTTTCAAATCGATCAGCCGTTTGCTGCAATAGAATACCGTCATCGATAATTCCAGCGGCGTGAATAATTCCTTTCAATGGTGCGAGTGACTCGGCGAGATCAACAACCCTTTGCATCGCCGCAAGATCTGTTACATCAGCAGCGACCACGCTTACCTCTGTCTCAGAACCTATCTTTATCGCGTCTAATGTAACCTGCGCCGCAGCACTCGAACCCGAACGATTGGTTAAAATTAGATGTCCTGCCCCCTGCTCGCTTAACCATTTTGCAACTTGCAGCCCTAAGCCACCACACCCGCCAGTTATGATATAAGAAGCCCCTTTACTTACATGGGCCGGCGCTGGCGCTTGATTAGAATAAATCGGCTTATTGTTCAAGGCCGTCGCGACTAATCGAGCAACGTAGAATTGCTCACCTCGAACCGCACACAATGATTCGCTGGTGGTAGATTGTATCCACCGATCTATCATTTCGGCTTGACGGCTATCAACATGATCAGATGTCGCCGTATGTAAACTTTCAATATCTAATAGACCACCCCAATGATCACTGTCCTCTAATGCAATCACTTTGCCCAGTCCCCATAACGGAGATTGCGTCAACCCAGCAACATTATCATCGTCTAAGACACGGACTGCCCCGCAAGTAATAACAGACAAGCGCCACTGATCACCAAGCGCGGAGAGCTTATGATAGATGCTCAACAAAGACACCGTGATTCCTATCGTACTCGCACTGCCTGCGATCAAGCCTTCTAAATAAATTACTTGGATATTGCTATGCAACTGTTTCGGAAACCGAGCAGGATCAACACATTCCCAACTGGCACCGTTGTTCTTCAGATAGTCCGAAAGACCTGCAGTTAGCTGGGGGTTTGAAGTAACAAGCAACCAATGATATTCGTTCGCGCGGTCATGACTAACATCAAAGACAAGCTTATCCCACTGAATATTGAGAACTTGAGCCGCTTTCGAATTTAGGTTCACTAAACCTTGCTGCCCCTTAGGAACAGCTTTTAAGGTTAGCCCACTGACAATGGCGATGAGTTGCTTTTCGGTATTAAAGAGGGAAAGGTCCAATGTAACGATCTGACCAATCTTAATAGCTAATTCATTCTTAACGGTAGATTCATCATTTTCAGGGGAAATATATTCAGCAAAACACCACCCTGCTAGAGTTCCTTCGCAAAACCACTGAGTCTTCTCTATCGCTATAGGAAGAAGCGTAAGTTTATCATCGAGCTGAGGGGAAGCGAGTCCGGCAATTTGAAAACAGCCATCTAGTAATGCTGGCAGCAATCTAACATCATCAATCTCGAACTTGCCAAGAGATTTATTGCTTTGGTATTTCAGCGATTTGACGGTGCGGAATGCCTCTCCATAATCCAGATGCAGATCCTTATATCGTTGATAGAGTTCTGCCGGTTCAATATTCTGCCAGCTTTTCTCTAAATCAACCTCTGCCTCCAATATAGACTCTAACGTTAACTGCTCTGCAGATTTCGTCGCTTCTGAAACTGCCAACTGTGACACTATTGCCTCGGCAAGTAAGACCCAATGCGCAGAATCTGATCCAAGTTCTTGGCTAAAGAATTTTATTTGATGGCCATCTTTACCACTAATCGCATCCATTACAGTTTGAATTTTATAGCTAACACCATCCTCAAAAACCAATGGCCGCAGAACCTGTAGATCTTCAATACAGGCACGATCTCCAGACAAAACTACCCTTGCGGTCTGCAGCGCCGCATCCAGCCAAGCCGCCGCGGGGAAAACTGCTTTCCCATAGACTCTATGATCATTGTAAAAACCTAATGCAGCGCTGTTTATTGTCAAATGAAAATAGCGCTTCTCAGAATCAGCGAGAGCTAGTGCCTCACCAGGGAAAGTAATGAAGGTATCGCGATCAAGCTTGCCGCCACCCACGTGCAGATCGCGCTTTGTATTGGAACTATTCTCAATCCAGTAACGCTTGCGCTGAAATGGGTAGCTCGGCAACCTAGCCTTCGGTAGAAATTTCAGAGCATCGCCCAATTCAGCGTAGTGATTCAAAGCAACCGTGCTCCCGGCAATATAGTCTCGTAATGTACTAAGCGCCCAATTCTCACTAAACCTCAGCTGCCAATCGCCAGCAGCACTAGGAAGCTCACTAACAGACAGATTTAATTTCAATTCATCGAGAGTACGGCCAATAGCGCCTGCTCGATATTTAAAATGTTGCCGGCCGGTGGACGCACCGTAACAAAGTGACAATACAGACAACGCTCGGCTTTCCTGAGAATTATTTCTAGTAGAAATTCTATCGCTCAGTAAGACTTTGTATTTTTCCTTCAGAGCCAGCAACGCTTCTTCGGTATGGGCCGATAGCGGCAGCACGTAATAGTTACCGTCAGTCTTCTCAACAGCATCATTAGAGGTGGATGGGGCGGTTGATTCTTTATACGCCTCAACGATAACGTGAGCATTGGTCCCACTGAAACCAAACGAGCTAACACCTGCAATTTGTCTGGCTGACTTTGGCCAAGGCGTCAGACACGTTGGCACCTTTACATTTAATTCAGACCATGGGATATGCGGGTTCGGCGATTTAAAGTTTAGATGACTGGGAATTTGTTTATGTTTCAGCGACAAAATAACTTTGATTAGACCTGCAATTCCCGCCGCAGATTCCAAATGACCAAGATTAGTTTTTACAGAACCCACAAGCAGTGCTTCTGGCTTCACCTTCAAAGACGGTTGATCAGATCGATAAGCCGTATTAGCTGCCTGTAATTCTAGTGGGTCTCCCAA
>JBLHVT010000036.1:0-28400 GCA_047628735.1 Glaciecola sp. | reverse complement strand
TAACCCTATAACCCTATAACCCTATAACTCGCCGCTAACACAAAGACTAGTCCTATGAGCAAGCCAGAAAACTCAGAAGCCACAACCGATTTTGGCTATCAGGAGGTCCCCGTTGCAGAAAAAGAGCAGCGTGTTGGGGACGTATTTAGATCCGTAGCGGCGCGCTACGATGTGATGAATGACATTATGTCACTGGGGTCGCACCGATTGATAAAACGCTACACAGTCGAGCTCAGCGCGCTGAGAGCGGGCCACAAAGTGCTAGATTTGGCTGGCGGCACCGGCGACTTTAGCCTTCAATTTTCAGAAATCGTAGGCCCAAGCGGGCAAGTTATTCTCGCCGATATCAATGAAGCAATGCTAAGCGTCGGTCGCGATCGAATTATCGACAAAGGCATGAGCGGTAACATCGAGGTAGCGCAAGTTAATGCTCAATACCTGCCCTTTGCAGACAACACCTTCGACTGCGTTTGTATTGCTTATGGATTGCGTAACGTAACCGACAAAGACGCTGCGCTAAAAAGCATCCAGCGCGTATTGAAACCCGGCGGCCGGCTGCTGGTACTGGAATTTTCCAAACCTACCAATGCCATAATAGGCAAAAGCTATGACGCATTTTCAAAATTGTGGCCAATAGCGGGAAAGCTAATCACCGGTGACGCAGACAGCTACCGCTATTTGGTAGAGTCAATTCGCATGCACCCTGACCAAGATACACTTAAGCAAATGATGGAAGACGCTGATTTAATCAACTGTAAATACCATAATGTCATGAGCGGTATATGTGCGATTCATATCGGCTTCAAGTCACATTAACCAAGCGACACTTTAAGGTGACCTCGTGAATCAACTACTTGGATCTACGGCGCTTTGGCCCATCGAATTTGCACTCAATCAACTGGTAAAGTCTGATCAGCATCTGCAGTCTATTGTGCAGAAGTTCGACGACCAGCTGCTGGAAATCCATACCACCACGCCTAGCGCTTTTATCTGTATTCATTTCAACAATGGCATTAGGCTGAGCGCAATTTCTAGCAATGATCTCGGGGTGACACCCACCGCCCGCGTTTCCTCCAAGGCAACATCACTGCTAAAACTCTTGCTCACCACCTCAGATTCAGCGGCTTTATCCAACCCTGAGATCGAGATCAGTGGTGATGCTCAGTTTGTGCACGCTATTTTTCAAAGTTTAAAAAACCTAGATCTGCGCTGGGATGACCTTCTTGCCCCATGGCTAGGTGATCATTCAACTCACTTAGCCAAAACCAGTAGCGACAGTATCAGGCAGTGGAGCGCTCAATCCAAAACAAGCATTTCTGCCACCCTTAGCGATTATCTGCGTCAAGAATCAGGGCTTTTGCCGGCCCGGGGACAGCTCGATCAATTCAATAGCGCGATGGATGATTTAAAGCTGCGCATTGACCGGGCCAAGGCACGAATCGAGCGACTAAACAGTCACCTGTGATCAGCAGCAATGCCATCGGCCTACCCCGTTCCTTGTGAGGCGTTCAAGCAGGTGGTATCTTTGCAAGTCTTCAGAGCCCTTAAGTAATCTCAACGCCTGTGTCTTTTGTATTCCGCCTAGTTAGTATTCTCAATATTGTCGCCAAGTATCGGCTCAGCGAATTCTTACGCGGCAAACCGGGCGGCACAGCCCTAAAGCTGCTATTACTGCCATTTTCGATACTCTGGCTGTTTTCAAAACTGAGGCTTGAGCCCAAGGAAGCTCGGCTCAAACTGGCGCTTGAAGAGCTCGGCCCTATCTATATTAAACTCGGGCAGCTGCTCTCCACTCGCCGAGACTTTTTAGATACGCTTTTGGCGGATGAACTGGCATCACTTCAAGACAACGTCCCTCCTTTCAAGACCCCCCCCATAGAGTCAATTATTCTGGAGGCATTGAATCTTGATTCAACGGCAGTGTTCCGTCAGCTCGACGCTGAACCTTTTGCAGCAGCATCTGTGGCCCAAGTATATTCAGCGACTTTATTCAGCGGCGAAGACGTCGTCATTAAGGTTGTCCGCCCAGGCATAGAGAAATTAATAAAATCAGACATCAAGATACTTAAATGGCTAGCAAAACTAATTGAAAACCGCACTGAAATCGGTAAAAGACTGCGCCCTATAGAAATTATCAACGACTATGAACTCGTGATCCTGGAAGAATTAAATCTTCAGTCTGAGGCCGCTAATACATCTGAACTAAAAAGAAACTTTAAAGATTCGACTGAATTATATGTGCCGAAAATTTATTGGGACTATGTCTCACGCGGCACCATGGTCATGGAAAAAATCGATGGCATTCCAGTCACCGATATCCCCTTGTTAAACGCTCACAAAATCAATTTACAAAAGCTCGCTGAGACCGGTGTTAACATTTTCTTCACACAAGTTTTCGAGCACAACTTCTTTCACGCGGACATGCACCCAGGCAATATTTTTGTTGCCAAGCATAGTCCTGAAAACCCTCAATATATCGCTATAGACTGCGCGATAATTGGCTCGCTCACTGACTCAGATCAGGACTATCTTGCGAAAAACCTACTGGCAATGTTGAAGCGAGACTACCGCCGCGTTGCGCAGTTACATGTTGCCTGCGGCTGGGTTCCTAGCGACACCAAGATCCACGAATTCGAGTCAGCCATTAGAAGCGTTTGCGAGCCTATTTTCGAGAAGCCTTTAAAGGAAATCTCGTTTGCAAATTTATTGCTTGAACTCTTTCGCACCGCCGGAAAGTTCAATATGGAAGTTCAGCCTTCTCTGGTCCTGTTACAAAAAACATTGCTCAACATAGAAGGTTTGGGAAGACAGCTATATCCAGACCTAGACCTTTGGGAAACTGCGTTACCGTTTCTAGAAAGATGGCAAGCAAAGCGCCTTAGCCCTGTCACATTGTTAAATAAAATCCGTGACAACTTACCGGAACTGATTGAAAAATTGCCCGAGATTCCCCGGCTCGTAATAGACGCTGCGGCTCAACAAAGGCAGCTCGAAAATATTAATTTGACGCTAAAATCTGAACTAATTGCTCGCGCTGCCCAAACTCTTCGCTCGCGCCGAAGAGCCAAAATATTTGGCATAACGCTTCTCGCGCTAGGCCTGTTTAGTGTCATCCCTAGCGCTAACCAGCTTCTCAGCGGCATCCCCTTAGTTAGTCTAGGGCTGGGTGTCAGCGGCCTCTATCTTTTGTGTTTTAGACCGTGAGCCCTCATACTTAGGCCATGACAGACTATCTCAAACAAATTAAGTGGAATGCCGACGGCTTAATCCCAGTGATCGCTCAAGATGCGCAGAGCAAGCGGATTTTGATGCAAGCTTGGGTCAATGAAGAAGCATTAAAAACCGCCGTTGCAGAGAATCGCGCGGTATACTGGTCTCGATCTCGTGACAAGCTTTGGCGAAAAGGCGAAGAATCTGGCCATGTACAGAAGCTGATAGGCATTTATTTGGATTGCGATAACGACTGTATTTGCTACAAAGTGGAGCAAATTGGTGGAATAGCCTGCCATACAGGCAGAGAAAGCTGTTTTTTCCAAAAGTTGGAAGCTGACAATTGGCAAAACGTTGAACCGGTGTTAAAACAAGCAGACGATATTTATCAGAAATAGAAGTTGAGATAACGATGTCAGATATTCTGAGTCAATTAGCCAGTATACTGGAAGCGCGCAAAGCCATGAATGCCGAGGATTCCTATGTCGCGTCCCTGCATAAAAAGGGGCTGAATAAGATTCTGGAAAAAGTCGGTGAAGAAGCTACCGAGACTTTACTTGCGGCGAAAGATGCCGCGTCTGGCTCTGCCACATCAAAGCAGGCGGTTATCAGTGAAACCGCCGATTTGTGGTTCCACTGCATGGTGATGCTAAGCCATTTAGACCTCCACCCAGATCAGGTGTTGGAGGAATTGGAAAAACGCTTTAACATATCAGGTCTTGAAGAAAAGGCCTCTCGAACGAATTAGGGCACATCAGGACAAATTAGGAAAATCAGATAGTTGTGATCGATATTTAACTCGATCGCAGCCTAGGAGAAATATCATGGGTTTAGGCGGAATAGGCGTTTGGCAGTTGGTTATCATTCTATTGATAGTCTTTATGCTATTTGGCACCAAAAAATTACGAAACATGGGATCTGACCTCGGCGGCGCATTGAAAGGTTTTAAAAGCGCAATGGGTGATGATGACAAAGAAAAAGATCAGAACCAACTTTCGGAAAATGCTGAAGATATTGACAGTGAAGCTGTCGATACCTCTGCTGAAAAACCCGAAAAGTAAATTTTACACCCCCGTCGATCTGCTAGCGATCTTCTATTGAACTAGACGATTACCTGCAGATTCGATTCAGTCATCTGCAGTAAGCGGGGCATCAGCCTATGTTCAATATCCATTCAACAGAATTGTTACTGATATGTGTTGTGGCCCTCATAGTGATTGGGCCAGAAAAATTGCCGGGCGCGATTAAAACAGTGAGCCTGTGGGTTGGCCGTTTCAGACGTAGTTTTTATAAAGTAAAAAATGAAATAGAGCGCGAACTCAACGCCGATGAAATTCGCAGACAGCTGCATAATGAATCAGTATTAGAAGATATCGAAGATGCCAAATCAAGAATGAGCGAATTGGCCAAAGAGACTGAGCGGTCGGTGAATAATCTGGTTAACTCCGACACTTTTGATCCCGGGGCGGTCACCCCTCTTGATGCTGACAGTGAAGATCAAGACGCCAATCAAGCCTTGCAGAAAACAACGGTCGAGGAAATTTCTGAGGCGTCCACGCAGATCGAAGAAACAACACAAAACATAAAAGAAACGCTTTACGGTAACGGCAAAAACCCCAAGCTTAGCAGCAGCGGCAACAACGATGACACTCAAGCAGAAAACAATGATCGCAGTTGAAAACGAAAAAGAGCTCACTTTAATTGATCACTTGGTAGAGCTCAGAGATCGAATTTTAAAGTCTTTACTTGCCGTAATTATATTGTTCTTAGCTCTATTTGCCTTTTCCAATGACATTTATTCCTATGTCGCCGATCCGCTAATCTCTGCCCTTCCCGAAGGCACCAGCATGATTGCGATTGATCCAACGTCACCATTTTTTGCACCCTTTAAATTAACGTTCTACGTGGCCTTTCTAATCGCCGCCCCCTATATTCTTTATCAACTTTGGTCATTTATTGCGCCTGGCTTGTATAAAAATGAGAAAGCCATCGCTATCCCGCTTTTCATTTCCAGCGTCGCGCTGTTCTATGGCGGCATAGCCTTTGCCCGTTATATTTTATTCAGTATCGTTTTTAGCTTTTTCATTTCGGTGGCTCCAGAAGGCGTCCAGGTAGCCCCGGATATAAGTAGCTTTTTAAGTTTCGCGCTGACGATTTTTTTCGCCTTTGGAGTCGCCTTTGAAATTCCAATAGCGGTGTTCCTTTGCATTTGGTCTGGCATGGCGGAACCGGATGCCCTCACTGAGAAAAGGCCCTATGTCGTTGTTGGCTGTTTTGTCGCTGCAATGCTGCTAACGCCTCCCGACCCCTTTACGCAATCGATGCTGGCCTTGCCGATGTGGGCATTGTTTGAAGTGGGAATATTGGCTGGGCGCTTAGTTAAAAAGCGTCAGGTGAAAAACGACGATGAAGAAAACAACATCGCCGGCTAATTGCTCAAGTTTTACTATCTTTAGGCCTTTAAGATAAACGTTACCGGGCCATCGTTTTCCAATGCCACCTGCATGTCCGCGGCAAATACCCCCGACTGAACAAACTCATGCTCATTGCTCGCGAGCGACACGAGATGATTATAAATTTCCTCGGCCTCGGCAGGTTCTTTCGCGGATGAAAACCCTGGGCGCAAGCCGTTGTCCGTGGTCGCGGCTAAGGTGAATTGGGACACCAGCAGCAGGTCGCCACCGATGTCTTTTAGATCCAAATTCATTTTGCCTTCAGAGTCAGCGAACACCCTGTAGGCCAACAGCTTTTTTAATAACTTGTCAGCTGTCCCAAAAGTATCTTCTTTTTCCACGCCGATAAGCGCAAGCAATCCTAGGTCGATTTCAGCATGAGGTTTTGTTTCGATGTTTACTTGAGCCCAGTTGACTCGTTGAATTAGCGCAATCATTTGAATGTCCTGTTTATGCGCAGAACAGTGGATGCATTAGGTAGCGGCTTGTAGCTGCTTAGCGACATCTTGAACAGCATGAATTAAGGCGTCAACATTGCCGGGTTCTGAGGCCGAATGACCGGCATCTCGCACAATATGCAACTGCGAGTCACCCCATAGCTTATGTAGAGTTTGCGCGTTTTCTAAAGGGCAAACCATATCATAGCGACCATGGATTATCTGGCCCGGAATGCCGCTGAGGGCCTTTGCATTTGCTAAAATGTGACCTTGTTCAACAAAACCGTCATTAATAAAGTAATGTGCTTCGATTCTAGACAGTGCAAGGGCGTTATGAGGCTTAGTAAATTTTGCTAGAATTTCAGGGCTGGGACGCAATTTTGAACAACTTCCTTCCCATGCTGACCAGGCTTTTGCTGCAGACATTCGGGCTAGCTCGTCGCTACCGGTGAGTCTGGAGTAATAGGCCACGACTAGATCGTCGCGTTCAAGCTCAGGAATTGGCTTGATAAAAGCCTCCCAATAATCTGGGAAAACACGGTTAGCTCCGTCTTTATAAAACCAATTTATGTCAGCCTTGCGACACAAAAATATGCCCCGTAGAACTAAAGCTAAGACCCGGCTTGGATATTCGATGGCATAAAATAAGCTTAGTGTTGAGCCCCAAGAACCTCCAAACAAGACCCATTTATCAACCAAAAGGGTTTCTCTTATTTTCTCGATGTCTTGGATTAACGCCGCTGTGTTGTTATCCCTCAATTCACCATGAGGGGTAGAACGGCCGCAGCCTCGCTGATCAAATGTGATGATTCTGTAGATGGCCGGATCAAAAAAACACCGAGAACTCGCATCACATGCGCCTCCCGGGCCCCCATGAACAAACAATACTGGGATGCCGTCAGGACTGCCCGCCTCATCAACGTATAACTCATGAATATCTGACACCTTAAGCTGGTGTCGCTTATACGGTTTTATGGGCGGATACAGAACTAGCATTAGTTAACCCCACTGTTTGTTTGGCTATACTTAATGTCACTCAAACTCGGCCGTTTAGCCTCGCGTGACGCTGCCGCGACTATGGCGCTTTCGCTCATTTTCGGTCAAATAGCGCTTACGCAGGCGAATATTTTCTGGCGTCACTTCCACCAATTCGTCATCAGCAATAAATTCCATTGCTTGCTCTAACGTATGATTTACCGAAGGCGACAGCACGATGTTCTCATCGGTGCCGGACGCTCGAACGTTAGTCAACTGCTTACCTTTAATGGGGTTTACCGCGAGGTCATTCTCACGACTGTGTAAACCGATAATCATGCCTTCATAAACTTCCACGTTTGGCTCTACAAACAAGCGACCGCGATCTTGTAAATTAAACAGCGAGAAGCCCAGTGCTTTACCAGTAACCATCGACACCAAAACGCCTCGGCTTCTTCCTGCCAGCTCAATATTTTTGTAATCACCGTAGTGATCGAACACGTGTGTCATTAAACCCGAGCCCGACGTCATGCTCAGAAACATCGAACGAAAGCCAATCAAGCCCCGAGTTGGAATAAGAAATTGCAATCGAACTCGCCCCTTACCGTCGGGCAACATATCTTGCATTTCAGCGCGGCGCAAACCTAACTCTTCCATTACCGAGCCCTGATGCTCGTCATTACAATCCACAACTAAAGATTCGAACGGCTCTTTTAAGACACCCTCTTCTTCATGAATAATAACTTCCGGGCGAGACACGGCAAGCTCAAAGCCTTCCCGACGCATGCTTTCGATCAAGACTGAAAGGTGCAGTTCGCCACGCCCTGATACCTTATACTTATCAGGTGTTTCACCTGGCTCTACACGCAGCGCCACGTTATACAGGAGCTCACGATCTAGGCGATCTTTAATCTGACGCGTCGTTACATATTTACCTTCACGACCGGCAAAGGGCGAATCGTTCACCTGAAAAGTCATGCTGATGGTTGGTTCATCAACCGACAGCGGCGTCATTGCCTCAGGCTTTTCTGGGTCGCATACGGTGTCGGAGATGTTGAGTTTATCGATGCCTGTGATACAGACGATTTCGCCAGCACTGGCCTCATCCACATCAATTCGCTCAAGCCCTAGATGGCTTTTCACCTGAAGAATTTTTGCCTTGCGCTGCTTACCCTCTCGGTCGATGACGACAACCGGTTGGTTGTTGCGTACTTTACCGCGGGTTACCCGTCCAATACCTATAACCCCAACGTAGCTGTTGTAATCTAGTGCACTAATTTGCATTTGCAAAGGCGCATCAGCGATAACATCCGGCGGCGGAACTTTTTCTACTACGACTTCTAACAGAGGAATCATATCCTCAGCCATCTGATCAAGTTCAAGCCCGGCAAACCCCATCAAGGCAGAAGCATAAATAATCGGGAAATCCAGCTGTTCGTCAGTGGCGCCTAATTTATCAAACAGGTCAAAAACTTCGTCCACAACCCAATCTGGTCGTGCGCCATCGCGGTCGACTTTGTTGATTACTACGATTGGATTTAAACCTTGAGCGAAGGCTTTTTGGGTAACGAAGCGAGTTTGTGGCATAGGGCCATCAACCGCATCAACCAACAATAGCACACTGTCCACCATGGAAAGAACGCGTTCCACTTCTCCGCCAAAGTCGGCGTGGCCGGGGGTATCAACGATATTAATGTGGTAACCGTTCCAGTTGATGGCCGTATTCTTGGCGAGAATCGTAATTCCGCGCTCTCGTTCCTGATCATTGGAATCCATCACGCGCTCTACCTGAGCGCCTCGTGATTCCAGAGTTCCCGATTGATGCAGCAACTTGTCCACCAGAGTTGTTTTACCATGGTCGACGTGGGCAATAATGGCTATGTTGCGAATTTTTTCTATCACGATTTTTCCAATAAATAAGTAGGCTTTCAGATCTCAAAACAACAGACCTGCTAGCGAGAGTAATTAGACTGTGGCGCTCGAGCTTAAGACTTAAGGTTTAAACTTGGCGAAATAGAGCCTTATATTAAGGAGCCAATGGAGCCCTAAAGCCCGTATTCTCCGGCACAAAAGGCGGCGAGTATACACGATCCTGCAGAGTTTTATGAAATGAATCTTACGCCTGTATCCAGATGGGTCGTAACCTAAGCCTTTAAGCTTGAGAATTAGCCTTTAAATCAAGGATGAACAAGTCTGACAACGCAGCCTCCCCTGGCAAGCACAGGCTTGTCTGTTACACGCAGGCAATAGCTCAGACTCTTCTCAAAAAAGCATGATACAGGACATCAATGCGTAGCATCTTTATGTTTATTGTTATACCCACCGGCCCGCGCGGTGGAGCATAAACCTAGCGTAACAGCCTCTGAAATAAAGCTGGAGCAGATTGTTTCAATTTGAAAGGGATATTTTATTTTGCAGGCGGTAACATCTATTTTTAAGAATAAGCGACTTTATCGTGATCGTGCTGGCGCGCTATAACCCGGCATACCTATCTCAAAACGCACCATATTAACGCATAGCTGTTAATTGCGCGCCATAACGGTGCTCTTGCTGTTGAATTTCGTCACAAGGTCCAGTAAATTCGGCCACTGCGAGGACTCAGTCAATGGCATACATCTTGCTGCTCTGAATATCACGATGGCTTATGTCATAAATTAAAAGAGTTGGCATCGCTGCAATTCTCAGCTTTGATAGATCGTCTGCCATAAGGCAGGAAGATTTAACGGACCAGAAAACCCAAAAACACGCTGAAGGTTAAATTTTCCGCCGAAGTCAGTGTTTAACAAGAAGTAGTAAATCATTAGGAGAAAGACACGAAATGAAATCTAAACTCGAATACATCTGGCTAGATGGTTGTGCACCAACTCAAGGTCTCAGAAGCAAGACCCAAGTCAGAGACAATTTTGGCGGCACGTTAGAAGAATGTCCTATGTGGTGCTTTGATGGTAGCTCAACTCAGCAAGCCTCTGGAGATGATTCGGATTGTTTACTGAAGCCAGTCGCTATCTATCCAGATCCAGACCGCGACAGCTCTTATCTGGTCATGACTGAAGTACTAAACTCTGACGGTTCGCCCCACATAACTAATGGCCGCGCCACTATTGAGGATGATGACGAGGATTTTTGGTTCGGTTTCGAGCAAGAGTATTTTCTTTGGGATACCAAGACTAATCTTCCTCCTGGTTTCCCAGCTGGCGGCTTCCCTGGACCGCAGGGCCCATATTATTGTTCAGTCGGCGCCTATAATTCATTCGGCCGTGACTGCGTAGAAGAGCATTTCGATATCTGCTTAGAAGCTGGCATCAACGTTGAGGGCATTAACGCTGAAGTAGCCGCTGGACAGTGGGAATTTCAAGTATTCTCCAAAGGCGCTAAAGACGCAGGCGACCAAACATGGATTGCCCGCTACCTGCTAGAACGTACCGGTGAACGTTATGGCTATGCCATTAACTGGGAACCTAAGCCACTAGGTAAAGACACAGATTGGAACGGCTCTGGCATGCACGCTAACTTCTCAAACGCTGGAATGCGTGAAGATGGCGACGAGTCACTCTTTACAAAGATTTGTGAAGGCTTTGGCAAGAACATTGAGCGCCACATGAGTGTTTATGGCGCCAATAACGACCAACGCCTAACCGGCTTGCACGAAACACAGTCTATTGACGAATTTAGCTACGGCGTTTCTGACCGTGGCGCATCGATTCGTATTCCAATCGGCACAGTAGAAGACGGCTGGAAAGGACGTTTAGAAGACAGAAGAACCGCTTCCAACGCTGATCCATATAAAGTTGCTGCTGCTATCATCAAAACCACTAAAGAAGCTCTAGTTTAGTGTGCCAGAGTGCATAGCGCAGGTTGAGCTTGGCGTCTAGCTATCGGGGTAATTATTCTGAAGCAGCTAACCCCATTTCAAGCTCAGACTGCAAACAATACGAAAAAGCCCAGTGATCTGGGCTTTTTTTTGCCTACAATTTCACTCATTGCAGGGCATGAGGTATCTGCGAGCGCGAGGCGCCTGCACAGCAGCTGCGAAGTGTCTGCGTACCCACACATTCCGGCAAACTGCGTTCAGGAATTAGTGAGTGGTTACTTAGGTCCCGTTAATCATGATACTTTGCTACCACGACGTAGGGTGGCGGAGTAGCTACTCATAGACCATGGTAAATAGCCGATTCATGTGCCGAAGTTGTTATTCCGACACCAAGCCCGTCTAGCGCCCTAGCGCCCTGCATGTCTTATATTCAAGCGGCGGCGTTACCTCTAAAGTATCTATCAATGCCCCACTTTCGACTGAAGTTCTTGGCCGCACCTCATTAATGCACTACTATGGGGCAATTCTCTAGAATTTGAGTCATAGCGGTGCTTGTAGGCCTGTTTTCCTCCCCAAACCGGCCGCAAACTCAATGATTTGGCATGCACAACTTTGGTTTACTTATTGCATAGCTAATCCTAGCTCTAAATCAATTTTAATAGCACAGCGAGCCCGAGCAAGCGTGTGACCCCAGACAATGAACACAAGCGCCTACTAGATACGCTAAAAACTGCGGTGATTCTTCTCGACGAGAATTTATGCCTGCTTTACATCAATATGGCCGCCGAGACACTGCTGGATATTAGTGATCGCCAAGCAAAGCACTCCTTTATCGGGGATTTATTCTTGAATGCTGCAGCTGATATAAATGAAATGCAGGCAGCCTTGACGAATAACAGAAGCACCACGCGGCGTATGGCTGAACTGCGCACGGTTCATAACAAGACCATCTTGGTTGACTATACTATTAGTCCGTTTGAGGATAATGGGGAAATGCAGGCTCTTATAGAACTCAACTCTTTGGAGCACGCCCATCGAATCAGTCGAGAAGAAACTTTGCATTCGGCTCACGCGACAACCCAAGAATTAGTGCGAGGACTGGCTCACGAAATCAAAAACCCTTTGGGAGGCATTCGCGGTGCTGCCCAGCTATTGGCGCGAGAAATTCCAGGCGACGAGCTTAATGAATACACCAACGTCATCATCGAGGAAGCAGACAGACTACGCAATCTCGTCGATCGTATGGTCGGCTCGAAAAAACCTCTGCACAAACGGGAAATCAATATTCACGAAGTGCTTGAGCGAGTCCGAAGTTTAGTCACCGCCGAAATCGCAGACCAACATATTTCTGGCATCCAATTAGTGCAAGACTACGACCCAAGCATCCCAACAATCATAGCTGATGCTGAGCAATTGATTCAGGCCGTTTTAAATCTGGTAAGAAATGCGATGCAATCTTTGACTAGCCCTGACATAGAACATAATTTGGGCAGAATTATTATTCGCTCTCGAATTATACGGAACTCAACCATAGATTCTAAGTTTCACCGCTTGGCGGCGAGCATCGGGATTATCGACAACGGACCAGGAATTCCAGAGGATCTCATTAATACAATTTTTTATCCGATGATAAGTGGGCGAGCTGAAGGCACCGGACTGGGCCTTTCCATCACTCACGGTATTATTAATCAGCATGAAGGCATGATCGAATGTCAGAGCGATCAGGCAGAAACAAAATTTACAATCTTACTACCCCTTGAACCAACTGCAGCAAAATCTGCGTAATCTCGTATGTGGATTAAAGAAAAGGTGCACCGAAACATGGCCAATCACAATTCTGTTTGGATACTCGACGACGACCGCTCTATTCGTTGGGTGTTGGAAAAATCATTAACTAAAACAGGGGTCAGCACAGAGACCTTTGAGAACGGTGATCAGTTACTCCACCGGCTAACACATGAACTTCCTGATGCCATCATCAGCGACATTCGAATGCCGGGAATTAACGGACTAGACTTGCTCTCCACCATTCAAGAAAAGCATCCGCTGCTTCCGGTCATTATCATGACCGCTCATTCTGATTTGGACAGTGCAGTTTCCTCCTATAGCCGCGGCGCTTTTGAATATTTGCCCAAGCCCTTCGACATTGACGAAGCCGTTGCTGTAACCAAGCGGGCACTACAACATTCGAAAGAGCAAAGCAGCGAGCCAGTTTTAGAAGCCCCTATTCAAGATCAAGAGATAATTGGCGAAGCACCTGCTATGCAGGAAGTGTTTCGCGCAATTGGCCGGCTCTCCCAATCCAATATCTCGGTATTAATTAATGGCGAGTCAGGCACCGGCAAAGAACTAGTAGCCCATGCCCTGCACCGCCACAGCCCGCGCAGCAAACAGCCTTTTGTGCCGTTAAACGTCGCGGCTATACCGAAGGAGCTTATTGAGTCGGAATTATTCGGCCACGAGAAAGGCGCTTTCACTGGCGCCACCTCTCAGCGTACTGGCCGTTTTGAGCAAGCCGATGGCGGCACTTTATTTTTAGATGAAATTGGTGACATGCCAGCTGAGACACAAACTAGGCTGTTAAGGGTGCTGTCCGATGGGGAGTTCTATCGTGTCGGCGGCCACATGTCGATCAAAGTAGACGTGCGCATTATCGCGGCTACTCACCAAAACTTAGAACAGCTTGTAGAGAAACATTTGTTTCGCGAAGACCTTTTTCACCGTCTCAATGTCATTCGCATTCATATACCTAAACTTAGTGATCGCCGCGAAGATATTCCAACGCTTGCATCGCACTTTTTAAAGTCGGCGGCTAAAGAATTAGGTATGGAGCCTAAAATACTAAGGCCGGAGACTGAAAATTATCTAATCGGCTTAAGCTGGCCTGGCAATGTTAGGCAATTGGAAAACTTCTGCCGCTGGGTCACCGTCATGGCTTCCAGCCGTGAAGTCTATATGACCGACCTACCTCCAGAATTTTCAGCTCAAGAGGCCCAGAGCAGCAATACTGGCAGCTGGACATTTGCGCTGCAGGCTTGGGCGGACCAGCAATTAAGTTTGGGCAACACAGGAATTCTTGATCAAGCCACGCCACTGTTCGAGCGTACTTTAATCGATATAGCGCTGAAACACACATCTGGCCGGCGCAGAGATGCAGCAAACCTGCTTGGCTGGGGACGCAACACGCTCACTCGCAAGATTAAGGAACTAGGCTCCTCACATCCTAAGAGCACAGATTCAAGCCCTGAGCTAGACGACTAGCTTTGACTCAGACTTCGAGGAGATCGAATGGAGTCGGCGCCAGTGAAGCTGGCAGTAAACGCTAGGTTAATTCGCAGCGGCGACCAATCTTAAGCGAAGCGATTTACTTGCGTTTATTCTGACCCGGCTGGATTGTAAGCCTAAGAGTCGGTGGCTGGGATGTTGTTTGCGAATAATAAGACGCCAAACATCTTGAGCGAATAGCACCCCAGCTAATGCCTATCTGATTCGCCCTGAGAACACTAGACACTATTCTGGTTCGTTAAATAGCCTTCTTATAGACCGTCGCAGCGACTTGATTATCGTGCATGGGTCGGCGTTTAGGGCTTTAGTTCTAAGCCACCGGCCGAAAATATTTCAGCGATACACTGAACTTTGAGTTTCAATAATGCCACTGCATAGACCATTTTGCGGCCGCGGCATTTATCCTCCAGCACTTGGAGCACGTCAATCGCAGCGTCGTCGATTTTTATACCCTACACACCTTTAATTTTTCAGCGCACGGCAAAGCGCAATTCGTCGGGCTCGCGTTAGGCGCTAGTACCAAGCCCAGCCTGTGATCTTTGGGGTTCAGCACGCCGCTAAACTGGGCCCCCTTAAGATTCAATTCCTTGACCAGATCCTCCAACACCGCCGAGGCGTCTTTGGCAGGTTTCAGCGCCACTTGTTTGCACAACACCTAAAGCGAACCATTTTTTCGTTCCACACGGGCCACTACAAGCTGATCGGATTGGGCCATAAGCCCAACTCGGACTGTCGGTTTCGTCTTCTTCTTCAAAAACAGAAACATCGCTCTACGGCCCGTTAATTAAAAGCCCACTAAAAAGCTAAAGCTCTATTGTTTGCACGAAATGCCTAACGCAATTCTTGTTGTAACTAGCCGCTACCAATCTTTGAACCCCAAAAACGCCTGCCAAACCTAATAAGCCGGTCAGAAGTTTCGTTTAGGTCGTTAAGTTCTAAGAAAAAATAGGCCCATGTTTAGGATAAACTAGGAAAAGCTACTTGCTTAAGATCGGAAACGCCCTATTAATGGTGCTGCGCTGGACTAACGGTGGGAAGAATTCGTGTATCTCAGCAATCCAAATTTAACTGATTTTCATAATCAGTAGCTGTTAGAGTGTTCGACTGATTGTAATCAAGTGGTTAAATTTTGATCAACATCGTTCTTTTCGAACCAGAAATACCCCCTAACACGGGAAATATTATCCGATTAGCCGCAAATACAGGCTCACAGCTACATTTGATCAAACCCTTTGGTTTTGAGCTAGATGACAAGCGAATGCGTCGCGCAGGATTAGATTATCACGAGTTTGCTGGCATCACGATCTATGATAATTGGCAGAATTTTAAAGAAGTTAACGCCGATTCGCGTCTTTTCGGTATTTCCACAAAGGGCCAAAACAATTACGCTGAAGTTCGCTACCAAAAAGGCGATTTTTTGGTTTTTGGACCTGAGACGCGCGGCCTGCCAGATTCTATTAGAAATGAATTGGGCACCGAAAACCTTGTTAGGATCCCTATGCTAGCCCAAAGCCGAAGCCTGAACTTGGCCAACGCTGCCGCCGTATTAGTTTACGAAGCTTGGCGTCAGCTAGGCTTCGAATTAGGACAATGAAGATAGCAAAGAGGAGCAAAACAAATAAGGACGAACTAAAGATAGCTAGGAAGTAGTTAACAGGCCGTTAGGAAAACTAAAAAAATCAGGCAAAAAAAAGGCCGCTAACAGCGGCCTTTTTTTGATCTACACAGGTGACTACTGAGTAGTATCTGATGCAGGAGCTTCCGCAGCCGTGTCGCCACCGTCCGCAGCCGCTTGCTGAGCCTGCTGCTTTTGCTGCAAGTAAAGCGCATCAAAATTTATGGGCGCCAACATAAGTGCGGGGAAACTGCCTTTAATGACTAAGCTGTCCACCGCTTCCCGAGCATATGGAAAAAGGATGTTAGGGCATACCGTCGCCAAAACCTGCTCTAACTGTACATCATCAAAATCTTTAGCTGTGAATATGCCTGCCTGGTGAACCTCCACCAAAAATGCGGCCTGCTCGTCAATTTGTGCTTCGGCAGTTAATATCAACACAACCTCGTAGACGTCGTCCTGAACTTTGCTACTGCGCGTCTTAATATCGAAGTTAATCTTTGGACTCCACTGCGCCTGAAAAATAAGCGGACTGCGGGGCGATTCAAAAGAAGAATCCTTTAAAAATATACGCTGTAGAGCAAACTGAGGCCCTGCAGGTTGCTCAGTGCCCAAAGGTGCAGCGGCCGCTGCTGTTGTGTTTTCTTCATTCTCGGCCATGATTAATCCTATAGAGTCTTTGTATCGTGTGATTAGGTTTTTTTGTAAGCAATCGCTTACGAGCAATGCTTCTGATTAACTAGTATTGGTTACTTCAACTGCTACTTGCCAACTATTTATCCGCTATTTATTCACTACAGGCAGCGACTGAGCTCGCCATTCGCTTATACCGCCTGCCAACTTGTGGACGTCCAAAAAGCCCGCCTCTTGGATTTGCTTTGAAGCCATACCAGATTGCTGCCCAAGCTTACAAACCACGATTACCGGCGTCTCCTTGTGCTTGTCCAGCTCGGTCAATCTCTGAGCTAGCTTTGCATAAGGAATGTTGATCGAATCAACAATGTGCCCAGCGTCAAAATCTTTCTTGTCCCGTAAATCAATAACAATTCCGTCGCTGCGATTAATAAGCGCAACCGCCCCTTGAGGGCTGACAGACTTGGAACCTGTACGTTGGTGGTAAAAAACAATCCCAGCCGCAACCAGCAGCCAAGCTGCCGCTAAGATTAGATGATTGCCTATAAATTCAATGAATTGAGCCATTATGATTCAGATCTATCCCACGGACGTTAAGTCGCCGCTACCGCAAAAAGCAGGGAGTATACACGGACCGTCGCCGCTAAAGAAGTCGCTCATCGTGATTCACTCGCTATGATTCCGGGTTTAAAGGATAATATCGAGTTTGATTAAAACTTACCTAGCCTTCGGATAAAGCGCCCTCCATGACCCATAAGAAAACTGCCCTTCTACTCATCCTTGATGGCTGGGGCCATCGAGAAGAAACCGCCAGCAACGCAATCCATGCTGCGAAAAGCCCCAACTGGGACAAACTTTGGCAGGATCAGCCTCACGCCCTCATCGATACCTCAGGAAAATCGGTAGGACTGCCCGCAGGACAAATGGGCAATTCCGAAGTAGGCCATATGAATCTCGGGGCCGGTCGCGTCGTTTATCAGAGCCTTACGCGAATCGATAAGGCAATTGAAGACGGTACATTTTTTACCAATCAGGTTTTGCGCAGCGGCATCCGCAAAGCCAAAGACAGTGAAACCCCTATTCACATAATCGGCTTGCTCTCTGCCGGAGGTATTCACAGCCACGAAGACCAAATTAATGCCATGGTTGAAATGGCCATTGTGCGGGATGTGCCGCAAATATACGTGCATGCCTTTTTAGATGGCCGCGACACTGCTCCGCGCAGCGCACTGGCCTCGCTGCAAAAAACCGATGACCTTCTTAGAAAGTCTGGTCGCGGTCGTATCGCCTCTTTTTGTGGCCGCTTTTTTGCCATGGATCGCGACAATCGCTGGGATCGCGTGCAACCGGCTTACGACTTACTGACGCAGGGCAAAGCACCGTTCAGCTACAGCAATGTAAATGATGCACTGGCAGCGGCATACGAGCGCGCAGAAGACGATGAGTTTGTGCAAGCAACCTCAATTACCGATTCAGACGGCAACAACTGCGTCATAGATGACGGTGACGTGGTTTATTTCATGAATTTTCGCGCCGACCGTGCACGAGAAATCAGCCGCGCCTTTGTAGATGACAAGTTTAGCGGTTTTACTCGTGAAGCAAGACCTATGCTGGGAGACTTTATTACATTAACGCAATACGCCGCTGATATTGAGGCAACCGTCGCCTATCCGCCCATAGCATTGGAAAATGTTCTGGGCGAGTATCTTGCTAACACCGGCAAAACCCAGCTGCGCATTGCCGAGACCGAAAAATATGCTCACGTGACTTTCTTTTTTAACGGCGGCCGTGAACAGCCTTTTGCTAACGAAGATCGCGAGCTAATTCCTTCTCCTCAGGTAAAAACCTATGATCTGAAACCTGAAATGTCAGCTTTCGAATTAACTGAAAAACTAGTTGAAGCAATCAACTCTGGCAAATACGACGTCATTATTTGCAACTATGCAAATGGCGACATGGTGGGTCACACCGGTAATTTTGCCGCCGCAGTTAAAGCGGTGGAAGCCGTCGATAAATGTCTAAAACCGATTGTTGATGCCATCCTTGCAACCGACGGTGAGCTGTTGATAACTGCCGACCACGGCAACGTCGAGCAGATGCTTGACTCCGCAACCAATCAGCCTCTCACCTCTCACACAGCTGGCCCGGTGCCTTTGGTTTATGTCGGCAAAAGTGGATTTGAATTAACTCAAAATGGCAGCCTCAGCGACATTGCGCCAACCCTACTTACACTGCTGGACATTGATGTCCCTGCCGAGATGACCGGTCAGGTGCTTGTTGCGAAAAAAAGCTGAAGAAGATTGATAGCCTGGTGTCTTCTTTAATGCGGCAACCCTTAAAATACGGCCTAAGCAAGCACTGGCTTTTACTTGCTGCAGCTTTGTGGGTTGCAAGCCCAGCCCTGAGCCAAAACCAAAACAACACTGGCCGCCAAGCACAGCAAGAACTAGAGTCTGTGGCGACTGCAATCGAAGACATACGGGGCTGGCTCAACACCGCCACTCAAGCGATGAGCTCAGAAGAAAACTCACTTAGACAGGCTGACAGCGATTTAGCTGAACTAAGCAACCGCACTGATGAAACCCGCATTAACATGCAACAAGCTCAGACCGAGCTAGACGCTTTAGCGGGTGAGGCACAATCCCTGAACTTGTTAAAAGCAGAACAAGCAGCAATCCTGAACCAACTGATAAAAGCAGCCTACATGCGAAGCGGTCCAAATTTACTAAAAAGTTTTTTCAGCCAAGACGGTCAAAACGCTATTAGCGATAGCGCTAGAATGCTGCACTATACGCTGAAGTTTTCCGAAGCCCAGTTACAAAAAGTTAGTGAATTCGAAACCTTAATACGACGAATCAAGAGTACAGAAATAGCAGCAGCCGCAAAAGTTACCGAACTAGAACAACAAAGCACCACGCTCAATAATCAGCTCGCGGCAGTAGACTTAGCTAGGTTGGAAAAGAAAAACGCACTGGCGTCTCTTAGAAGCAGTATCGCCTCGAAGGGGCAAGAATTAGAGCAATTGGAAATCAATCAAGCAGATCTTCAGCGGCTCGTTGAGGAAATCCAAATAGTAATGAAAGGGGTACGATCATTTGCCGATGTACCGCCGTTTGCAGGCACCAGAGGCCGGCTTATCCCTCCTCTGGCCGGCAGTTTTGGCAGCCGCTTTGGTGAGCGCTACGGCGATGGCAATTTGAACCGCCAAGGCATCACTATTCAGGCAGAAACAGGCACACCGGTGCGAGCGGTTCATGCCGGCCATGTGGTCTTTGCAGACTGGCTAAGAGGCTCTGGATTGTTAGTCATTGTTGATCATGGCAGTGGCTATTTGAGTCTGTATGGCGGCAACGAGGCCCTTTCTGCGATTGCCGGCAACTGGGTTGATGCCGGCGACATCGTGTCCACATCAGGCACCTCCATCAGCGGTGAGGACGGTCTGTATTTTGAAATCCGCCGCAATGGCCAACCCCAAGACCCCAGCCCTTGGTTTAGCACCAGTCGCTAACCGCCTTTTCTGAACCAGCTATTATGGGTTAGCTACAATAGGGCAGCTGTGCCACTTAGAACCTCAGTTTTGCGCTCTAGACCCTCCGAGTTACCCAGTACTGAAACTAAAACTGGGCACGAGGGGTGAAAAAGCGACCCACGGCCCCACCTTTAACACCATTGAAGCAGTTTCCGAATTGCCATCACGTGAATAAACTGAAACTATTAGTTCATTCATCAAACTAAATCATTTAACTGAATCGTATAAGTGTTTAGTGCAACTTATTCTTGCAACTCATTCGAAATACAAGCATTGCTTCTCGATTAGGGGCAAAGAGCCCAGCAAGCGCAACTAGGAAGGTCTTATGAATTCGCTCCAAAACGCTCATACCAAGCTTAAATCAATCAGCCTAGCTTTGGTTTTAGCAGGCAACTGCTTGGCAATACCCTCTATCGCCCAAGAGCAGCTGCCTCTGCCTTTAGAGGAAGTCCGCATATTCACCCAAGCATTGGATCGAATTCGTGCCGCTTACGTTGAAGAGGTCGATGACCGCACTTTGCTGAAAAACGCGATAAAGGGCATGCTTTCTGGATTAGATCCGCATTCGTCCTATCTGATCGAGGATGAGTACGAGGCACTTCAAGAAACGACTACCGGCGAATTTGGCGGGCTTGGCATCGAAGTTGGCCGCGAGGACGGCTATATCAAGGTCATCAGTCCTATTGATGACTCACCGGCTGACCGCGCGGGCATTCAAGCAGGCGACCTAATTATTCAGATAAACAACCGACCTCTTAGGGAATTGCTCCCTAATGAAGCAGCTGAAATGATGCGCGGGGCACCGGGCACCGAAATTACTGTAACGATCGCCAGAGAAGGCGTAGATGCCTTTGATGTCACTTTGGTGCGCGAAATCATCACCATCGCCAGCGTGCGCAGCCGAATGGTTGACCCGGGCTATGCCTATCTTCGAATTTCTCAATTTCGCGCCAATACCGGCATTGAAGCACAAGCCGAAATCACCAAATTATTGGAAGAAAACGATTCACTAAAAGGCCTTGTTCTAGATCTGCGCAACAACCCTGGCGGTGTATTACAAGCCTCGGTCGGGGTAGTTGACGCTTTTATCGACCAAGGCAGAATTGTTTATACCAAAGGCCGCATGGAAGACAGTGGTATGGAATTTAACGCAAGCCGCGTGACTGTTGCCGGCGATATCCCGGTTGTCGTCTTGATCAATAACGGATCGGCGTCGGCGTCGGAAATCGTTGCTGGCGCTTTGCAAGATCATGGCCGAGCCATCATCATGGGAACGCGCAGTTTCGGCAAGGGCTCAGTACAAACCATACTGCCTCTGGGGGAAGAGCGAGCGATAAAATTGACCACCGCTTTGTACTACACTCCATCAGGCCGCTCAATTCAGGCGCAAGGCATAGAGCCAGACATTATAGTCGATGAAGCGTTTGTAACTCGCCGCTCCAGAAACGCCGCGCAATATAGCGAAGCTGATCTGCAGGGTCATTTAGGTAATGGTAATGGAAGCGGCGGTAACAACAACACCGAAATGGCCGAGGCAATGATTTCAGCGGAAGAAGTGTTAGTGAGTGATTACCCACTCAACGAAGCCTTAAATCTGCTGAAAGGAATAAATGCTTTTAAACCTGCGCAGGCCAGAGCGGCATCAGGTAATTTTGCTCAGCGCGATAACTAAACGCCCTTGATAAACCTTGCAAGCAAACGCTACAAACGAACTTCAATTCCCTGCGAGGCCATATATTCTTTGGCCTCGCTTACGCTAAACTCACCAAAGTGAAAAATGCTCGCCGCTAGCACAGCGTCGGCCTCCCCTAATAGAACACCATCGGCAAGATGCTGAAGATTGCCAACACCACCGGACGCTATAATAGGAACCTGCACCGCTTGGCTTACCGCTTTATTTAGTGCCAGGTCGAATCCTATTTTGGTACCGTCTCTATCCATGCTGGTTAGCAAAATTTCCCCAGCGCCGTAATCCACCATTTTCACTGCCCATTCGATTACATCAATGCCAGTTGCATTGCGTCCTCCGTGGGTGAATATTTCCCAGCGATCGGCTTGTTCTTCCTCTGCCCCTTTACCAAAAACCTGCTTAGCGTCTATGGCCACAACAATACATTGAGAACCGAAGCGCTGTGCTGCCTGGCGGACGAATTCAGGGTTAGTCACCGCTGCAGTATTGATCGACACTTTGTCTGCACCGGCGTTGAGCATGGTGCGAATGTCCTCGAGAGTTCGAATTCCGCCGCCTACAGTCAAGGGGATAAACACCTGGCTGGCAATGGCGCGAACAGTATCCACTGTAGTCTGCCGGCCTTCGTGACTCGCGGTAATATCTAAAAACGTTATTTCATCGGCACCGGCATCGCAGTAGCGCTTGGATATTTCAACAGGATCGCCAGCATCTCTAATATCTAAAAATTTTACACCTTTGACAACCCGACCATTTTCACAGTCCAAACAAGGAATGATTCTTTTTGCTAGGGCCACAGTAACTCCTACTCGTCACACAATTGTTGGGCCATAGAAAGATCAAGCATGCCTTCGTAAATTGCACGGCCAGTTATTACACCAATAATGCCGGCGCCATATTCTGACTCGGACGCCTCCCGAATGGCAGCAATGTCTGCAAGCTTGCTTATTCCGCCTGATGCGATCACAGGAATCGGCGAGTGGTTGGCCAATTCTTTTGTCGCTTCGATGTTGACGCCTTTCATCATCCCATCCCGAGCGATATCGGTGTAGATGATCGCGGACACTCCAAAATCTGCTAGCTTTTCAGCCAGATCGATAGCCAGTACTTCACTGACCTCTGACCAGCCTTCGGTGGCAACCATGCCGTCTATCGCGTCGATTCCGACAATGATTTTACCCGGGAATGCCACGCAAGCCTGACGGACGAAATCTGGGTCTTTAACAGCTTGGGTTCCTATGATGACGTAGGCAACCCCTGCGTCCAAATAGGATTTAATTATTTCTAGGCTGCGAATTCCGCCGCCAATTTGAATCGGTAAATCTGGGTAGGCTTTGGCGATTGCCGCAACGATTTCTGCATTCACTGGCGTGCCAGCAAATGCGCCGTTGAGATCGACAATATGTAATCTTCTAGCACCCTTTGCAGCCCAGATTCCTGCCATGCTGACAGGGTCATCTGAAAAAACGGTGGAGTCTTCCATTCGGCCTTGCTTTAGTCGCACACACTGACCATCTTTTAAATCAATCGCTGGAATTACTAGCACGTATTTTTACTCACTTTAGTTGAACCATCCCACTGCAAAAAGTTTTTAAGTAATGTAAGACCGGCAGTTTGGCTTTTTTCTGGGTGGAATTGGGTCGCGAAAATATTATCGTCAGTAATGGTGGCGACTAGCTCGACACCATAGTTAGTGACACCGGCTACCTTAGTATGACCTGCCGCATGAACATAATAACTGTGCACAAAATAGAAACGACTATTGTCGGGAATACCCCGCCATAAAGGATGACTGACTGTCTGCTTAACCTGATTCCAGCCCATATGGGGAACTTTTAATCGGAGGCCACTATCATTCACGTGATTGTCCCCAAAATAACGAACCTCCCCATCCATGAACCCTAAACACTCTACCCCGCCGTTTTCTTCACTGCGCTGCATCAGTGCCTGCATACCAACACAAATGGCTAACACGGGCTTTTTTTTCATAGCTTCTTCGACGATCTTGCCAACGTTTAGTCGTTTGATTTCAGCCATGCAATCACGAATAGCGCCAACCCCTGGGAAAATTACACGGTCTGCGCCAGCTATGATATTAGCATCAGCGGTGACGGTGACTTCGGTAGCCACCCCAGTGGACTGTTCGAGTTCGCGCCCAACATGCTCTACCGCCTTGGCAACAGAGTGCAGATTTCCCATACCATAATCGATTACTGCTACTTTGTTCATTGATCAGTTCAGCTGTAATTTTGTTGCGATTAATTGCTAGCTGCAAAAGCAGACGAAACGAGTCTGTCGACGCACCAAAAGTAATGACGTTTGGTTACGCAGGCAGGCTCGGCAAACTTAAATTCGGATTAAAGCACACCCTTGGTGGAGGGGATCGTAGTGGAAGATCTAGGATCAATTTCCATCGCGACGCGCAGCGCTCTGCCAAAGGCTTTAAAAATAGTTTCGACTTGGTGATGGGCATTTTTGCCACGCAGATTGTCGATGTGCAAAGTCACCAACGCGTGATTTACAAAGCCTTGGAAAAACTCGTGAAATAGATCAACATCAAAGCTGCCTACTGTGCCTTTTACATATTGAACATGGTAATCCAAGCCTGGGCGGCCAGAAAAATCTACGACAACGCGAGACAGTGCCTCATCTAACGGCACATAGGCGTGGCCATAGCGACGAATACCGGTTTTATCTAGCGCCTGATCAAAGGCTTGACCTAAAGTAATGCCAACATCTTCAACAGTGTGATGTGCATCAACATCCAAATCCCCAACCGCTTTAACCCTTATATCAATCAGCCCATGACGAGCGATCTGATCCAACATATGGTCAAGAAAAGGCAGGCCAGTTTCGCAATCTAGCTTGCCCGTACCATCGAGATTGACGGTCACGGAAATTTGGGTTTCTTTAGTATTTCGCTCAACACTAGCTTGACGAGGGCTGCGACTTATACCAGCACTTGGAGATAGTTCACTCATTAAAATTCCTGTGTGCTCAGTGCCATCGTTTAGGCCCTCAGCAACCGTAAAAAAACGTATTATAAAGGGCGTGCAGCCGCTTTGAAAGCAAGGGCTGCAGCTATTCAAAGAAAAGCAGCGACCTTTTGCCTTAGATCGAAGCCATTTTGGGCAACCACAGTGGGATTTCATCAATCGTGCAACAAACCTGTGATTCCGTTAAACTCATTGGCTTGCAGCCTGCTCTATTGAACCAGCACAAATCGAAGAATACGGTACCCTATTCTCTAGGTTTGGCTAACACGGCCCGAATCTACACAGAAGCTAACTCGATGTTGAAAGTATTAGTAAAATTTTTCTTAAGTATCGCCGCCTTTGCTATTGCACTCATCGTTGGTTTGATAATACTTGTCGATGCTAACCAATATAAATCCGCTATTGAATCTGCTGTTGCTAGCAATACCGGCTACGAGCTCTCCATCGCAGGAGATTTGGCGCTGGATTTTTTCCCCACATTTGGGCTCACACTTAACGACGTGAGACTTAAAAATCCTGCACACCCACAAGAGCTAGCATCCACCTCGGCAGTGTCTCTAAAAATTGACGCCTTCGCTTTGATAGGCGGCAAGCTCCGTATCCAAGAATTCATCGCTGACGACTTTCATGTTAACTATACAATCGATGAATCTGGCATCAGCGGCTGGGCGTTGGAAACCATCGCCTCAGAAACCCCTAAACCAGACGACTCTCAACCAGCCAATACTGAAACGGGCAGCATTGTCTCAGCAACGTTCGAGAGAATCAGCATTTCAAATGCCAGCATAGATATCCAAGACCTATCACAAAATTCCCGCTACAGCCTTGCCAATGTAGATCTCGAAAGCAGCGCTACCAATATAGACAGCATCCCTTTTCCAGTTGATCTGCAGTTTGACTATGTTACTTACAGCGATACCACTGGATTGGCTGAGCCCATCCCGGTGGGCCTGCGCAGCATTGTCAGTGCAGACTTAAACAGCGGTATTATTGAGATCAGAGAATTTAACTTACGCCTGACACCAATGTTATTGCAAGGTCAGGTATCGATCACTGGCCTAAATGACTCTGTTCAGGCTGCCGGCTCAATTCTGGCCAGCTCATTTGATGTGGCTGGACTTATGCAAACGCTCGGCGCCAGCGCAAACGAAAGCCAAGCGGCTGGTTTTAATGCCACTACCATACTGCCAAGGCTTTCTTTTAAGCTGGACTTTAGTGGTGATGAATCACAGTTTTCTATTTCCGATCTAGGCGTAACATTGGGCGATTCTATTGCACGAGGCAGTGTTGATATCCGCCTGGCAACTGACTTTACTCCGACGAGTGTGAGCTATAGCCTGTCATCTTCGGCACTCGACCTAAGTCCTTTTATGCCCGCCGCTGAAAACACCTCCCTGGCAGAAAATACCCCAGATGCAAATGGCGCGGCCATTGCAGAACCAAGTGCTAGTTCCGCTACCTCAGCTACTGCCTTGCCTATAGAGTTACTAAGCAGTTTTGATGTCACTGGCAGCCTATCGATTGATACTTTAAAGGCAAACGAGTATCTGTTTGAAAATATAAATCTTTTTACAAATATTGAAAGTAGCGTACTGGACATTGAAATTCAGCCCGTTTCTGCTTTCGAAGGCACCATAGCCGGTAATATTAGAGTGGACGGCCGCTCTCCAGATGCGCCAATGACTTCGAGACTAAACTTTAACCAGCTTAACTTGGTCAATTTATTCCCTTCGATATCACGCTTTAACTCGGTAAGCGGCAAGCTAAATATGACTTCAGAGTACACCGCCAGCGCTGCAAGCACGGCAAGTCTGATGAACACTCTAGACGGTTCAACTCAATTCGCTATCTCGGAGAATTCCGTGGACATCGGCGTTATTAAACAAATATTCACTACCATTTCTGCGCTAAGCCCAACCGGAGGCAGTATTCAACAGTGGCCAGATCAAGTTCAGTTTAGTCAGCTGGGGGGTTACATAGTTTTCGACAACGGCATTGCCGAAAACCAACTGATAAACCTTAAAATGGATAACTTCCAACTCGATGGCATTGGCGGAATTGATCTAGCATCAAGTGCCTTTAATTATCAGCTAGCGTTTACATTGCTAGGCGAGCCAGAATTACAAACCATCCCAATCGGTGAGCTGTATCACGGAGTTCAGTGGCCGGTAGAATGTGCTGCGTACTTTGCCGATAAGGTCAGCCAATATTGCCGGCCAGATTTTACCAGTGTCCGTCAAATATTCACTCAGTTAGGCAGAAACGCCCTGCGCGGTGAGCTCGAAGAAAGCATCACCGACAAGGTGCCGGAAAACCTTCGCGATACCGCACGCGGCTTGCTACAAAATCTTTTGAACTAGTGCTTTCACCTCCTGATGACCCCATCGACTATCACAATCGCTACTGTCTAATGTCTAATGTCTAATGTCTAATTTTTCAACGCTAGTTTTAGCTTGGTTTGATGAACACGGCCGAAAGAATTTACCCTGGCAGTCGGATCGAACTGCGTATCGAGTTTGGTTGTCAGAAATTATGCTGCAACAAACCCAAGTCAGTACAGTCATACCCTACTTCGAAAGGTTCACCAGCAGGTTCCCCACGGTTACCGATTTAGCAAAAGCGGATCTCGATCAGGTGCTCCACTTGTGGACGGGGCTGGGCTATTACGCTCGCGCTCGAAATTTACATAAAGCTGCCAATCAGGTCGTTGATGAGTTTAGCGGCGAGTTTCCGAACACAGTTGAAGCATTAGAATCACTGCCGGGTATTGGTCTGTCAACGGCCGGTGCTATTGCCTCATTATCGATGAATATCCGCGCGCCGATTCTTGATGGCAATGTAAAGCGAGTACTTACTCGCGCTCACGCTATCCCAGGCTGGCCGGAACAAGCGAAGATCAAAACCCAGCTGTGGAAGGTCGCTGAGTCCCTGCTACCTGACGCCCGCTTTGCCGACTATACACAAGCCATGATGGATCTGGGCGCCACCGTCTGCACCCGCAGCAAGCCTATTTGCGAAAGCTGCCCGTTAACTGATGACTGCTTATCGCTTAAACAGAACAAAATTGCTGAAATACCAGGCAAGAAACCGAGAAAAACGCTTCCCGTGCGAGAAGTGACGCTGTATATCCTGCGCCGCTCTCAGAATGAAGTGCTGTTGGAGAAGCGCCCTGCCACCGGAATCTGGGGAGGCCTATACAGCCTGCCAGAGGGACAAGCAAAGGATAAGACCCCTGACATACCAAACCTAACAGTAGCCGCCAGCAGCAAGTCTGAACTGCCGTTATTCCGGCACACTTTTTCACACTATCATTTAGATATTTCACCGGTAGAATACAGCGTGCAAGAGCAGTCATTCGGCGTATCTGAAACCGACCGCTGGCTTTGGTATCCGATCAACCAAGATGACAAGGCTGGGATAACAGAAGTTGGCCTAGCCGCGCCCATTAAGAAGATATTAAAGCAACTGGCAAGCAACAAGTAGTCAGCAACAAACACTGAACCGAGCCTAAAGCTCGCAAAGGAATCATTATGTCACGCATGGTTAACTGCAAAAAGTACGGCAAAGAGCTACCAGGTCTTGCCCTAGCCCCTTACCCTGGACCCAAAGGCCAAGAAATATACGAGAACGTCTCCCAAAAGGCTTGGAAAGACTGGCAGACCCTGCAAGTCATGCTAATCAACGAAAAACAGCTCAGTATGGCCAATGGCGATGATCGCAAATACCTGCAAGCGGAAATGGACAAGTTCTTCAACAACGAAGACCA
>JBLHVT010000035.1:0-28635 GCA_047628735.1 Glaciecola sp. | reverse complement strand
ACAACATCCTGCCTCCTGACTTCGAGGATTGGAATCAAGTGGAGGCGAAATATCTCCTGGGCTGAGTTTGAAATACTCCAGTAGCAGGTGCTTCCTGTTGATGCACAAATAATAAGCCGCATCATCCAATCAGGCCGTCAGTAGGCTGGTTATTATTTTCTCATGACACTGCGTGTCCGATTGTTCGCAAACTACAGTCCACCTGCTGACTGCGAGGACTCGCTATGGCATTGACAGAGACAGGATCAGAAAGGCTATATTTACTGCTGAGAAGACTAAACCCCAGTAGCAAAACTAATTGGACCGGCAGATAGACAGCTTAATTTTTGAGTGACCGCACGCTGATTTCACGAAAGTAGACGATGTCTTCCACACCGTGATTTTGCACACCAAAATAGCCTGACTTTGGACGTGGTCCTCGGTCTGGTTCGTACCATTGCTTTTTCGGAGGAACTTCATCGCCTTCTGAAAAATCGGTAACCAGAACTCCATTTACCTCTACTGTCGTTCTTTCACCTTGGAGGCGTATAAGCATGGTGTTCCACTCGCCTGGCATTGATGGCTGAACCTCAGCGCGAGTTAGCGAATACAAAACTCCCGTGGCATGAAACTCATCGGCATTATTGTCTATTTGTACTTCATAGCCACGATTAACTGGCATCCAAGGTTCAGTAGGCTGTTCTGGAATTCGTATAAACACACCAGAGTTTTTCCCACCCGGATTTTTAAAAACCACCCGAATTTCAGCATCGCCAATTTTCTGTGGCGTATACCAAAGTAATCCCATACCACCGGATGACTTTAATAGACCATCCTCAATGGTAAACCCGCCGGGTCCGACCTGCTGCCAGTTGGCCAAATCTGAGCCATTAAACAGAGACCGCCACTGGGAATCATCAGCATAGGAAACATTTGTCAGGACTGAACCTAGAACGAGTCCTAACAAAAAGCTTGCGATTTTTTTGCTTCGATTGAACATTTTTAAACTCTGTGTTGGACATTCTAACCGGTCAATTATTAATCAGGTGCCGCTGCCAAATCTTCCCGCAAAGTGCGCGCGGCCAAATAGAAATGACATGAGGACCAAAATAATACGGTCGGAACTAGATAGACCATTGCATAGCGAAGTGATTCTGCACCTAAACTAGGATTAAGATAGTCGCTTAACATTCCAACTGACCAAGGGCCTAAGCCTAAGCCAATAATGTTTAGAATCAAAAACAAAATGGCCGAAGCAGTGGCTCTCATTCTTGAACCCACGAGACCGTGCGCGGTCGCGATAGACGTGCCTAGATAAACATTGAAAAGTAAGCCGGGAACAAAAGATAAAAGTAGCGCGGCGTATTGGCCTGGCACCAACAGCATAACCACAGTAAATGGCACACTAAAAAAACCTACTAAAGCAGGCAACCAAACGTACCAACGCTTGTCTCGTGGCGCGAGCTTATCGGCAATGACACCGCCGGCGAAGACTCCAACCGCTCCCAATAAACCGGTAGAAAACGATAGCCAAGTTCCGAGTTCGCCTGTACTCATGCCATGACTGCGAATAAAGAATGACGCAAGCCAGTTAACAGAGGCATAAGCGGCGAAGGCATTAAGACCTGCACCAAGAGCTAAATGGCGGAAAGAGTGCCTGCTCCAAAGTAATTTAACAACCTCTGAAAAAGGGACTTGAACATCAGATACTTGCTTCTTCTCCATCAAACCACGTATCGGTTCTTTTAAAGTGAATCGAACCAATGCCGCAATCAACAGCCCTGGAATGCCAACGACCATGAATGCTACACGCCAACCAAAATATTCGTTAAGCCATCCACCGAATAGGAACCCGAATAAAATACCAATATTGACGCCGGTAGAATAAAACGCCAGCGCACTGGCGCGGGATTCGGGAGGGAAAATATCGGACACAATTGAGTGCGACGGTGGGCTACCTCCTGCCTCACCAACTCCAACGCCTACTCTTGCCGCTAGCAGTTGTCCGTAATTTTGGACCAGACCACTGAGGGCCGTCATGAAACTCCATAAACCGATAGATACAGCTACGATATTGCGGCGATTTGATCGATCCGCCAAGCGGGCAATAGGAAGGCCTGCGGTAACGTAGAAAAGAGCAAAAGCAAACCCAGTTAGAAGCCCTAGCTGGCTATCTGAAAGTGACAGATCAAGTTTGATAGACTCTTGCAATATAGACAGTAGCTGTCTATCGATGAAATTAAAACTATAGACAACTGTAAGCAAACCTAGCGCATAATTTCTCGCCTTTTTTGATGCGTAAGGATTCTTTATGGGCTGATCTGTTGATTCATCTGCAGGCTTCGCTACGGGCTTATCTGTCTCATTGAGTTCGGTCATCACTATCCCTTTCCTATCGCTGTTTTTGTTGTTAGTTTTAGCGGTCACGTTTGTGCAAACCAAGACTTCTAGACTTTACACTAAGCAAATTAGAATCACATCATCAAAGCACTATCGACTAATCAGATGTGTTTCAGGCCTTCCCACTTATTCTTACTTCCTTTATTTATTCCTATTAAGCGGGGCCTGTACTTTAGCTAAGCAAAAAAAAAGCCGAACCCACTAGCTTAAGTGAGTTCGGCTTTCTGATTTATCATCAGCCGCTGTATGCCGCAGATTAACTTTCTGAAACAGTTTGGCCAGAGGCCTCCGTAGGCTCAGTGGCGGCATCGCTTTTCAAAAACCGAGTGGTCACCATGCCAGCCGTTATAGAGCCGTTCACATTTAAGGCCGTTCTCGCCATATCGATCAATGGCTCAATCGAAATAAGAAGCGCGGCTACAGTAACTGGGAAGCCCATGGCAGGCAGCACCACTAGCGCTGCGTTGGTTGCACCACCGCCAACACCGGCAATGCCAAAAGAACCGGCAGCGACTATCACCAGTAAAGAGGCGATAAAAGCTATGTCAATTTCTACACCCATAGTGGGTGCTACCATAGTCGCGAGCATGGCAGGGTAAATTCCAGCACAGCCGTTTTGACCAATGGTCGCGCCGAAGGAAGCCGCGATATTTGCAATCGTTGGTGGAATTTTCAAATCTTCTATCTGGGTTCGAATAGTTAGCGGAATAGCTGCCGCTGAACTGCGAGTGACAAACGCAAACGTTAATACCGGCCATACCTTCTGAAAGTACGTTTTAACATTGGCGCCCAGCATGGCAATCATTAGGCCATGAACCGCAAACATGATTGCAATAGCTATATAAGATGCAATAACAAAGCTAATCAGCGTTACGATGGCACCGCCATCAGAGGTGGCAATAACCCGCGCCATTAACGCTAATACACCATATGGGGTTAAGCTGATCACCAGCTTTACGAGGCGCATAACAACCGCTTGCGTGGTATCGACAAACGAGCGAATGCGGTCTCCGTGCTCTTTATTTTCTTCTGCTACTAAAAGAGAAGCGATGCCCAGAAGCAGTCCAAATACGACCACAGCGATAATCGAAATACTGCGAGTGCCGGCAAGGTCAGCGAAGATATTTCGCGGCACGAAACTCGTTATAAGCTCAGGGAAACTTATGTTGGCGACGCCGCTGACACGGCCTTCAAGCACTTCCGCTCTTGCCATTTCTCTTGCGCCACTTGCCAATTCTCCGGCGTTAAGACCAAAGATTGTGGCCATCATAATGCCGACTAAAGCAGAAATGATTGTGGTAAAAATTAGAACACCAACAACGGTACCTCCAATTTTACCAAGTGATCTGATCTCATCCACCTTCATTACGGCAGCCAGCATCGTAATGAGCACTAAAGGCATAATGATCATACGCAGCAGATTAACGTAGGAATTGGCCACCATGTTGGTCCATTCTAATGTTTGCGGAACAACATCAGAGCCTCCAAAAACCATCTGCAGATAAAATCCAAAAACTGAACCCACTACCAAGCCAAGCAAGGTGCGCCGTGACAGGCTCATGCCCCGATTCGTCATTTGGAATAGGAAGCTTAGTAGTGCTGTAAAGATCACTAGGTTCAATATTGCTAACATGTTCATTGTTGTTGCTCCTCAGTAAGGTTCAGCACCTGTAGATAGTTGAAAAACTACAGCGGTAGCGACACCTAAGGTCTTGCTGGAAACCCAGTCTAGATGTTGAGCTTTCAACACAATCCTTTATTTTTCTTTTAGTTACGGACTATTTAGGCTAAATATCGGCTGTGAGTATATAACCCGATCATCTAAAGACCAAGTCTAGGCGGCTTCTCATTCGTCAGAAGGGGTTATTTTCAAGCAGACTCGAGTATCCGCCCTCACGGCGCATAGCCAGCCTTTTGGTTTTGACCTATCCTAAGGCCCAATAGCTACTCAGTATATAAATTTCAACTTTCGAGAACACGCCATGACACTTGATAACTATTACCCTGAGCTTATTCGTAATTTACCTGCTTTTGAAGGACGTTTTGCTGCCACTCGCCTAGAAGCTAATAACTGCGAGGTTCTGTTTGCCAGCTACCCCGCTGGCACGGTGATTGAGACACATAGCCACGAAACTGAAAATGTCGGCATTATCACTAAAGGTGAACTTTTATTGACCATGAACGGCATGGCACAGTGTATTAGCGCCGGCCAGTGGTATCACGTCCCCGCCAACTGTGAGCATGCTGCCGAATTTCGCTCCGATACTGCAGAAATTGAATTCTGGTTCCGGTAGTTATTCCAAATAGCTCTTACCGATGTCTCTTCTCAATAGCTCTGGCTTCGATATAGACCTGTCAGGCAGCACTAACTCCTTAGTTTTGGTCGACAATGGCTTGGTGTGCGAGCACTTGAAAATCCTGACGAATATTCATGTGATTGTATGGACGAACTTGAGTCATAAGAATGCCGATTAATTCCTCCTCTCGATCAATCCACGCCAGCGTGCAATAAGCACCACCCCAATAGACAGAGCCTTCAGTTAACGCCGTTGCCGCTTCGCCACGGTCCTCAACTACGGCCCAGCCAAGACCAAAACCCATGCCTGGGCCCGGCAACCAAAGGGGCAAATCGGCAGTGTGGTTTTCCATCATCAAATCTAGCGTATTGGGCGAGAGCAATCTTGCCCCATCGAGTTCACCGCCATTGAGCATCGCCTGCTGAAACCGCATATAGTCATGGGGGGTCGACACTAGACCACCAGCACCGGTATGAACTAACTTGTTTGGGCTGTTGATCCATCTGCTTTCGTTTGATCCTGGGTCAGCCATTACTATCTTGTTTTCATCGGGCCCGGGGCTATATTGGGACATCAAGCGGCCGCCTTTATTATCGTCCATAAAGAAGTGAGTGTCGGTCATGCCCAGCGGCTCAAAAATACGCTCTTGCATAAACTCATCCAGAGTCTGCCCTGATATCACCTCCACCAAACGGCCAACGACATTGGTTGCTCCTGAATATTGCCACTCTTCCCCTGGCTGATAATTAAGGGGCAAGCCGGCGAGTCTGTCTATATACGATTCCAAGCTATCGTCTGGGTTGACTCGAATATTCTCACCATAGAATTGGGTGTTGCCACGGTAGCTGTTTGAAAGGCCAGCCGTGTGGGTGAGCATATCTCTTATAGTGACTGGACGCTTAACAGGCACAAGCTCACCCGTGCGAGCGCTAGAATCACTGGTGCTAGAAACCACTTGATTCTCAAAGCTTGGAATAAATCTGCTTACAGGATCGCGAAGCTGAAAAGCGCCTTCTTCCCAAAGCATCATCAATGCCACTGAGGTAATTGGTTTGGTCATTGACGCTATTCGAAAAATGGCATCGGCCTGCATTGCCTTGCCGCTATCGACATCCATATAGCCTTGGGTCTCAAAATGCACGATCTTGCCTTTGCGGGCAATCATAGTAATGACACCTGGCACCAATCCGTCATCGATGTATTTTTGCATGGCCGGACGAATTCTTTCAAGTCGCTCGCTCGACATGCCAACCTGCTCAGGCGCTGTCATCGGCAGTCCTAAATCTTGAGCCAAGGATGTTGCTGAAACAGCGAAAACGAGGACAGCACCTAGAGAACGCCGCAGGTATTGAATTGGCTTTTTTAAAGTGTTCATTTGATCTCCTTTTATTTCTTGTTGGCAGATAAGTATGGCTACGGCGCTAAGCTTGACCGTGCTTGAGTACCCCAATGACCGTTAACGTTAGTGATGATATAAAGCGATTGGTAAGTCCCAATTACTTCGTTGTCACTGTTAAAACGCTGAAATACCGTAGCGATATGAACCTTACCTGGAGCGGCCAAAGTGACATCACGAGTAAGCCAATGAGAATGGTCCCAACCCGATGCGGGCAATGAGACAAAAGCCTGAGTTTTAGCAAATTCTTCAGCAGACTCCCATACTGTAACAGTGCCGCTGGCGAACCTGACGTGTGGGTAGTTTAGCGATTCGGCCCAAGCTTCTGGATTTCTGGCGTTAAAACCCAACATAAAATCATCCATCGCCTGCAAGGCGCCAGCCACTGCCGCGTCGGTTTCATCAGATGATTGAGCGATGACAAGCGAGCCAAATCCAAGAACGACTGCGATCAGATATAGCTGAGTTAAGGATTTAAAAACAGCTGCAAGAATGCCCATAAAAAGACTCCCAAGACGAGCTTTGTCGGAAAGCTCAAAATTATTATTTTCGACTCCAGAGAATAACAAGATTTTTGCTTAAGTCGAAGGACTACTGGGCAGGCAGATGGCCGACCTTAACCCAAACCAGCGTGTCAACTTCAACTCGAGGGTGATGTTTGCTCAGATGTGGGCAGCGAATCCAAGTGCCAGCTGGATATCTGCCGTACTCGTCGATAAATTCACCGCCAATAACATAAATTTCCTCGCCGCCAAAATGACTGTGCTCCTGAAAAACCTCACCAGCCGGCCAATGAGCCCCAGTGCAACCGACTCGCTGCCATGACTGTGCAAAGACATTACTTCGAGGTTGCCATGGCCTGAGCGCCAAGGCTCAATATTGGTGTCAATACAAACCCTTCGCCGATCAGCATCTTGAAACTGATGCAATTTCACGAAGATGGTGCAGCCCTGCTTGCTAAATGGCGCATGGCGAAAGCCTTCAGGGTTCCTGAGGTAGGTGCCTGCAGGGTAGTGCGTCAGATGGCCACCTGTGTCATCTGAAACCACGCCTTCGAGCACTAAAATTTACCTCACCGCCTGGGTACCATGTTCCGAGAACTCTGCGCCGGCTTCATATTTTACAAGACTCGTTGCATGGCCCTGCTCCGGGTTTTCTCTAGCTAAAGGCTTACGAAGCACTCCCTCTTTCGGACTTGCCACCCAATCACGTTCAGTAGAGTCGATAACGATTTGCTTTGAGAAGCCCATATTGATCATTTGTGGTTTCGTAATTCCCAGTTTTAATTCTGCATTGATTCAGCTTATGAGAGTCGCTCGGATAACTCTGAGCTCAACCGCTAAACACCCAAGGCAATAGTTTAAATCTAACATGCACCGTGAGCCAGCCTTGGCAGTTTAAAGCTGCTCAAACCTCACCAGCAAATATTTTGTAACCATTCGGTATTTTTCCCGTCTAAGCAATAAAGGGGAGTTTATAACAACTGTTAGCGCAGCATTGTTTGCCCTGTAGTGAATTTGAGGAATATTCTAGATGAGCAAAATTTCCGACACATCGGCGCAAGACATTACTCTCGCTCCGAAATCCAAATCCAGCAAATATCTCTACTCTGGCGCGGGAGTTGTTGTACTGGCAATTGTTACTGTGATGCTCGCCCCTGTGGTTGAGCGTTGGTCGCGAGCCGAACAATCTGTCTCGGCCCAGCGACTCCGAATGGCTACCGTGACACAAGGCGATTTTGTTCGCGACATCTCTGTTCAAGGCCGGGTTGTTGCGGCGGTAAGTCCTAAACTATACGCCAGCCAGGCCGGCACCATCACATTCACTGTGGATTCGGGTGACGAAGTTCAAATCGCAGAAGAGCTGGCTACAATTGACAGCCCAGAAATTCAGAACCAACTACTGCAAGAGAAGTCTCGGCTGTCCTCTTTGAAGGTAGAATTGGACCGTCAGCATATTACCAGCCGTCAGCAAGAGTTGCAGAACCAAAAGGCTGAAGATTCCGCCACCATCGCGCTAAAGGCAGCCCAAAGAGAAAAGACTCGGGCAGAGGCCGCGTTCAGTCAAGGCGCCATGACGGAAGTAGATTTTGAGAAAACTCAAGATGACTTACTGAGTGCGCAGCTACTACATAAACACTCACTTCTGGACACTGAACTGGACAGCGAACGTCTGGTATTTGAACTACAAACCAGCCAACTCAATTTGGAACAACAACGCTTAACAGTCGACGAACTTATCCGACAGGTAGATGAGCTAAAAATTGTCTCTCCAGTAAGCGGCATTGTTGGCAACCTTAATGTCGCGCAGAAAACCAACGTGGCAAAAAATCAGGCGGTTCTAAGCGTTGTGGATTTATCGGCATTCGAAGTTGAAGTGCAGATTTCTGAAAGCTACGCCGACGACTTGGCTATCGGTATGCAGGCCGAAATTCGCGCCGGCTCTAACAGCTATGATTCAACCTTGGTTGCCGTATCGCCGGAGATCATCAACAACCAAGTCACCGGCCGTATCCGCTTCAATGAAGCAGTTCCTGATGGCCTTAGACAAAATCAGCGCCTGACTACTCGAATCTTATTAGAAGAAAAACGAAATGTACTGATGGTTCAGCGTGGACAATTCTTTGACAGCGGCAGCGGAAGAGTTGCCTATGTTGTTGAAGACTCGGTGGCCTATCGACGCTCTATCAACACCGGTGCTACCAGCCTTAACAGCATTGAAATACTGGATGGCTTATCCGCTGGCGACTCAATCATCGTTTCGAGTACAGATATTTTCAATAGCGCAGATTCTGTGCTGATCAATAATTAATAGAGGTTTAAGCATGTTAGAGATGACTCACGTTTCGAAATCTTTCCGCACCGAATTGGTAGAAACCCGCGCACTGGATGATTTTTCCTTAACCGTTGGCGCTGGCGAATTTGTTACGATCACTGGCCCTTCTGGTTGCGGCAAAACAACCTTCTTGAATCTGGCCGGACTACTAGAAACGTTAACTTCTGGAAAATATTTCCTAGATGGAATCGATGTCTCTGAACTCAAGGACTACCAGAGGGCCAAACTTCGCAATCAAAAAATAGGCTTCATTTTCCAAAGCTTCAACCTGATGCCCGACCTTAACTTATTTGACAATATTGATGTGCCGCTGCGCTATCGAGGCGTCAAAGCTAGCGAGAGACGTGACCGTATTGAGCAAGCGCTCGACTCCGTAGGACTTCTTTCTAGAAAGAAACATGTTCCTTCTCAGTTATCAGGAGGCCAGCAGCAGAGAGTCGCAATAGCCAGAGCGTTAGTTGGAAATCCGCTGTTTTTATTGGCCGATGAACCCACTGGCAACCTAGACTCCCATACCGCACTAGGGGTGATGGAACTGCTACATGAAATTAACGATTCCGGAACCACTATTGTCATGGTTACTCATGATCAGGAACTTGCTACTCGCTCACAGCGCAATATCCATATTCTAGATGGACGAATAAATAGTGAAGAAATCAATGACACTACCCAAAAGCGGACTGCCGCCTAAAATTGTTAAGATTAGCAACAGCAAAGGATAAAGCATGTTCTTTTATTATCTTCGTCTCAGCGCCCTAAGTTACAAGCGCAATCCAATACTCAGCTCTCTAATGGTGCTGGCAATTTCCATTGGCATCGGTGCTTACATGGTCATATTCACTCTCAACTATGTAATGGGCGGCGACCCAATTCCACATAAAAGTGACCAGTTATTTCATGTGCAGATGGACATAGGCAGTCCGGGGCAAGACAGAGATATGCCTAGGCAACTCAGCTATTTAGATGCAACGGCGCTGTTCGAGGCAAATCAGGCTGCCCGTGAAACTATGACCTCCAAATTTGCAGCAGTTTTGGAACCGGCTAACGCTGAAATTAAACCCTTTACTGTAGATGGTAGAGGCGCCACGGCTGATTTCTTTACCATGTTTGAGATCCCTTTTATTTACGGCAATGCCTGGGGGGCCGACGCTGACAAAAACGTTGAACAGGTTGTCGTCCTTTCCAAAGAAATAAACGAACGTCTATTCGGTGGGGAGAATTCTGTCGGCAGATCGATCACTCTACAAGAAAACCAATTTCAAGTTATCGGTGTTATCGATGCTTGGAACCCAATGCCTAAATTTTACGATGTTAACAACGGCGCCTTTAACAAAGGCGAAGAAGTCTTTATACCTTGGGCCTTAGTCGTACCTTTAAAACTCTCTCGCTCTGGCAATACCAACTGTTTCAAAGCAGTAGAAGAAGGTATTCAGGGCTTCTTAAATTCTGAATGCGTATGGATTCAATATTGGGTAGAACTTACCAACAGCAACGAAGAAGCCGACTACTTAAACTTCGTTAACAGCTATGCCCAAGAACAAAAGTCTTATGGTCGCTTTGAAAAAGAGTTGAACAACAACCTTCTCGACGTCAACGAGTGGATGATTGAACAAGAGGTAATGCCAGATGAAACGCGGATACTTTCGGTGCTGGCCAGCATGCTGCTTGCCGTTTGCCTGCTCAACACCATAGGCCTTCTGCTTTCAAAATTCCTAGGCAAATCTGGCGAGATAGGCGTGCGCCAAGCCTTGGGCGCTCATAAAGGCTCGCTGTTTATTCAACACGTCATTGAAGCTGGGTTTATCGGCTTGATAGGAGGCCTTCTGGGGCTGGGTGTTGCCGCCATAGGGCTTGAAGGCATCAAGGCGCTTCTCGGAGAGGACATGATGATGACCCAGTGGATTCAGCTAGATACTACCGTTGCCTCAGTCACAATAGGGCTGGCAATCGCCAGCACCATAGTAGCGGGCATGTATCCAATTTGGCGAGCCTGCAATATAAATCCAGCTATCCACCTAAAAACCCAATAGTGAATAACGCTTTTACTAATCATTTACTAGTCATTAGAGAATAACTACTGCTGAGCAGCTACAAGGATTTAGACATGGAATTCGGACCAATTTTACGAGCGATGGCGCGCAATAAGTTAGGTATGATTCTTATCGCCCTGCAAATAGCTTTTACTATGACGGTGATCATCAACTCTATTTTCATTATCAACGAACGTTCCCGTCTTATGGCCAGACCTAGCGGTCTGGATGAAGCAAACCAGTTTTTTCTTTACAGCATCGGCTATGGGGAAAATTTTGATGAAGAATCGACGGTAAATGACGACCTCGCGATGCTGCAAGAACTCCCTGGCATAGTCAGTGCTTCTGTTATGAATGCTATACCAATATCCGGCAGCGGCTCAGGCACTGGCCTGAGTTTAGATACCGATGAATCCAAACCAACGGTGAGCGCTGCAATCTACCGCTCCGATGCAAACGTTCTGGAGACGATGGGTTTAGAGCTCGTGGCTGGCGAAAATTTCAAACCTACAGATATGCAAATTCGTCCACCCGAACAGAATTCTACCTCGGCTGTCACGATAATATCAGCAGCCCTTGCGAGAGAATTATTCCCGGACCTCGGCATTAATGAAACAGTGGGCAAAACAATCTATCAGCCAGGCGCAAGAGGAGTTCAGATCATCGGCGTAGTTGATCGCCTGCAAGGGCCATGGCAGGCAAGCAATGCTATTGAGCGCGCTATGATCGTGCCAGAGAACGTAACAGATGGATTCTCGATCTATTTGATAAGAACCGAGCCAGGCCAGCGCGATAGGCTCATGATTGATACTGAAGAACGCCTTGGCGCTGCTCCCGCCAGTCGCATCATTCGCAACCTGCAATCCTTAGCAGAAACTCGAAAAGACTTCTATCGACTAGACAGCGCTATGGCCACCATCTTATGGGTTGTAGTTGGAACCTTAGTCTTTATTACGTGTATGGGCATAGTGGGCCTTGCCGTATTTGGAATTAATCGCAGGCGCAAGCAAATAGGCACAAGAAGGGCCCTTGGCGCTACTCGCTTTCAAATATTGCGCTACTTCCTTCTTGAAAATTTGTTCATATCCGGGATTGGAGTGGTTATAGGTGCAGTCTTAACGATTGGATTCAGCATTGTACTGACAACCAATTTCAATATGCCTACCATGGCTTGGTACTACACCCCTGTGGGCATGTTGGCTCTCATAGTCATAGGCCAATTGGCGGTACTAGGCCCAGCTGCCGGTGCCGCACGTGTACAGCCGGCCATAGCAACGAGATCGATTTAAGTCCTAGAGCAGCCAACACTGGCGCTGTCGGTGCATGGCGTCTAACTAATGCCAATCTAGACATCATTCTAGATTGGCTTAGCTGAGCTGCTAACGGCAACCAATCATTCAAAGGCTAAACTTAAGCGCCTTGGTAACTGATTAAACCCACTTTATAGTAGATTCCCGCCCAATCCCTTCACAGCGGCACTGTCTTTTCCCTAATTCGACCAAAAATTGAGAGTTAGTACCTGAATTCAAGTGCAAGAGTCGTTATCATAGCCCAAGCAATCAATTTTAAGCCACAGGATGGACCATGATAGATCGCTTCAGACTTTCAGCTTTGACTTTGCTGGGAACACTTGCCCTAGCTCTTACTGCGCCGGCTTATGCCGCAGACAATGGGTGGTTTCGCGGGTTTTGTGACAGTGGCACCGGCGTGTATCGATGGACCGATGGCAATCGCTATGAAGGCCAGTGTCAGAATAATTTCCTTCATGGTCAGGGAACCCTTACGCTAACCAACGGCGACCGCTATGTAGGCCGGTTTAGCAATGATGCTAAAAACGGCCGCGGCACCTACTACTTTGCTAATGACGACCGTTATGAAGGCACCTTCAAAGACGGCAGTCGCAACGGCCCGGGCACCTTCTACCGCGCAAATGGTGAGCGCTATATGGGCACTTATACGAATGACCAAAAAGCTGGCCAAGGAACCTACTATTTCTTAACTGGCGATACTTATGCAGGCAATTGGATTGGTGATCAATTCAATGGTCAGGGTGTTTACAGCTTCGTTAATGGCGATCGCTATGAAGGCCAGTGGAAGAATGGCGAGCAAAATGGCAGAGGTAAGTTTACTTGGGCGAACGGCAGCAGCTATGACGGAATGTTCCAGAACAGCCTAAGAGCAGGCTTAGGGACATTCGAGTGGGCTAATAGCAATCGATACACAGGCCAATGGCGCAATGGCAAACAACACGGGCAGGGAACCAAATATTGGGCTAATGGCGATCGCTATGAAGGTCAGTGGCAAAATAACAAAATGAATGGCCTGGGTAAGTTCTTTTACGCTAACGGCAATCGTTTTGAAGGCGTCTTTAGCAACGATGAACTCAATGGCGACGGCACTTACTTTTTTGCCAACGGCGATCGCTATGTCGGACCTTGGCTGCGCGGACAACGGGACGGCCCAGGAATGTACTATGACAGCCGAGGCAACTCTCAGGCCATGGAGTTTCGGGGTGGAAGCAAAGTCTACAAAGAACTAGGCTCTAAGCTTATACCCGGTCTTAAAGATCAGATAAACAACCGCGAAACATATTAGAGTGAATGTGGTGATGCTCACCAAGCTCACCAGTACACTAACCTCTGAAACCTCGTAAAAACTCCAACGCAGGCCACTTACCAAATAAAGCACTGGATTGAGCAGAGACACTGTCTTCCATAGCGGCGGCAGCATATCTGTGGAATAAAAACTGCCACCCAAAAAAACTAAAGGCGTTATTACCAACGTGGGAAATACCGACAGCTTCTCAAAATTATCAGCCCATATCCCAATAATAAAACCCAGCAAACTAAACGATACTGCCGTTAAGAAAATAAACAACAGCATAACAAAAGGGTGTGCTATCTCAAGGTCTATGAAGGCTGAGGCGGTTATCAAAATAATAAAGCCCAGCATTATTGATTTGGTCGCGGCCGCACCAACATAGCCCAGCACTAATTCAAACGTCGAAATCGGCGCTGACAGCATCTCGTAAACCGTGCCGACAAACTTAGGAAAATAAATTCCAAACGAGCCGTTCGATACGCTAGTGGTCAACAGGTTCAGCATGATCAAACCGGGCACGATAAACGCATCATAACTGACACCATCCACCTGATCGATACGAGAACCAATCGCCGATCCGAAAACAATAAAATACAGTGATGTGGTAATAACAGGCGCGACAATACTTTGTACCAAAGTACGTTTCATCCGAGCCATCTCGAATTTGTAAATTGCGAGCACGCCGTAAAGATTAAAAAACCGCATAGAAATTGCCTATTTGAAAATTGTATTAAGAAGACTCGCCTACAAGAAAAACAAAAATATCTTCTAAGGAACTCTGTGTTGTTTTGAGATCGCGAATCCCGATACCAGCGTCCTTTACATTGTTTAGTAAAGAGGTGATACCGGTATGTTCGCTCTGGGCATTGAAGGTATAAATAAGCTGGCTGCCATCCTTACTCAGCTCGAGATCTTCTCCGACTAAAGATGCCGGAAGTTGAGACAGCGGCTCACGTAAATCTAGCAGTAACTGCTTCTTGCCAAGCTTGGCCATCAACTTAGATTTTTCTTCTATCAGGATCAATTCACCGTTGTTGACGACCCCTACACGATCGGCTATTTCCTCTGCCTCTTCTATATAGTGAGTAGTCAAAATAATAGTCACGCCTGCTTGTTTAAGCTCAGCAACAATCGCCCACATATCTTTGCGAAGTCCAACATCAACACCGGCGGTTGGTTCATCTAAAAACAGTATTTCAGGTTCGTGGGACAGAGCCTTAGCGATCAAGACTCGCCGTTTCATGCCACCGGAAAGCGTCATGATCATGTTGTCTTTTTTGTCCCATAGGGACAAAGCTCGCAGCACTTTCTCGATATGGCTTGGATTTGGCGCCTTGCCAAATAAACCACGACTAAAGGAAACCGTATTAAACACGGTTTCAAAGGAGTCAGTGGTGAGTTCTTGCGGAACCAAACCTATCATCGATCTCGTTTTACGAAAATCTTTGATAATGTCGAAACCTGCCACTGTCACTGAGCCTGTACTTGCGCGCACGATACCGCAGATGGCTGAGATAAGAGTGGTTTTTCCGGCACCGTTGGGGCCGAGCAGTGCAAGAATTTCACCCTTATAGATATCTAGATCTATGTTTTTCAGGGCTTGAAAACCGTCAGCGTAAGTTTTGCTTAGATTTTTTACTGATAAAATTACGTCTTGTGTATGTTCCATAGGCAATTGAGTATGAGACTTGGTTGTAACAATATCAATGATCAATTTCCCGCCAGGCACCCAAGTTTCGAATTATGTCCTAGGCATCTCATGGTAGAATAGTGCGATAATTTGTATCGAAAATGGAACCTACAATCCCTATGAAAAAGTTCAACCGTAATGCTCTTTGCCTTGCCATCAAATCAAATATCTCCTTTGCAACAGCACTTTTTATAGCCAATGTAGCTCCGATCCAAGCTCAGGCTGCAGAATCGATCGAAGCTATTTTAAATACCAAGGAGCAGAGCTTGGTGCACTGGCTAGACACAGAAGAAGACAATATGATCGCGATGCTGAAGCGACTTACCAATGTTAATTCTGGCACCTTAAACAAGGAAGGGGTTGATGAAATTGGGCGACTATTGAGCGCTGAACTTGACACATTGGGATTCGATCTAACCACCCTTCCCGGCAGCGTTGTCGAAATGCCCAGCTGTCCCGGCAGCAATTACACAATTGATGTAACTGATCACATTCTTGCCAGTAAAGCAGGCCGAGGCAAAAAACTCCTGCTCATGGGCCATATGGATACAGTATTTCCCCCTAACAGCCCGTTCCAAGAGTTTAGTCGAAGCGGTGATGTTATGTATGGCCCCGGGGTCGCCGATATGCAAGGCGGGCTGGTGGTCATGCTTTATGCTCTTAAAGCATTGCAAAATGCTGGCGAGCTTAATGACATGGCAATTTCGGTTTTTCTCAACAGCGATGAAGAGATCGGATCTCTTTCTTCGAGAAAACACCTTGAAGAGCAGGCGCCGTTACATGACTACGGTTTAGTGTATGAGTCATCTGGTTCCAATAATATGGTGCGCAAAAGGAAGGGATTGGGTCAGGCACGTTTTGTTGTGAACGGAAAAGCTTCCCACGCCGGCGGCGCTCATCAACAAGGCCGATCAGCAATTAAAGAGTTAGCCTATAAAATAGTTGAGATTGAGCAAATAACTGATTATGAATCTGGGGTGACTGTGAATGTTGGAGTGGTAAGCGGAGGGGAGGCAAGAAATACAATTGCCCCCTGTGCAGAGGCACTTATTGATTTGCGATATCCAGAACCTCAGCAAGGAATTGATGCCGTGAATCAATTCGAGGCTATCTTTAACTCGGTGCTCAGCTATCCAGGAGACTCCGGTGACATCAGCACGATTAGTTGGACGAACTTACACCGTCCACCAAAAATACCAACCGCCGAATCGGACTATTTGCTTGAGAAAACCATCGCTATCGGGCGACTGCTGGGCCAAGAACTAGGGGTCTCTGATTCGGGTGGTGGAACTGATGGTTCTCTTACCCAAGCCGCTGGCTTGCCAACGCTTGATTCGCTCGGGGTTTCCGGTACTGGCGCTCACTCCGACCGTGAACAAGCTCGGGTTAGCTCATTGGTCGAGCGGGCAAAACTCAGCGCGGTTTTAATTCATAGACTGTCCGCTGAATAAATGCTTTCATCAGTGGCTAGCCCGCTAATAAATAGAACAGGGCTGGAGGCATTGCATGACCGAATCCAATACAAAGGATGCATCTGACATTCAGGCAGAACCTGAAGCTAAACCGGCAGCAGATACACCGCTAAGCGACGCCGCCAAGGCGTATCAAAGACCGGGCTACCGGTATTTAGTCCTAGGTATTCTTACCCTCGTTTACGTCTCAAACTTCGTCGACCGCCAAGTCATCAACATACTGGCCAGCTACATCATTGAAGATCTAGAGATTTCTGATGGCCAATTTGGCATGCTGTCAGGTTTAGCCTTTGCTCTCATCTACACCACCTTAGGTATTCCAATCGCGCGCTTGGCTGACATCAGCAACCGTCGCAACATCATCGCAATTTCGATTACCGTATGGAGTGTAATGACGGCTCTATGTGGCGCCGCTAACAACTTTACCCAGCTGTTCATGGCGCGGTTTGGTGTCGGCATTGGCGAGGCAGGCGGCAGCCCGCCGGCCCACTCAATCGTATCTGATATTTTCCCGGCCAATCAGCGCGCCACCGCCCTTTCTGTCTACTCATTTGGTGTATACGGCGGCATTTTAGTCGGCACTATTGGGGGTGCTTATCTGGTTAGATATTTCGATTGGCGTACCGCTTTTGTGGTGGTCGCGATTCCAGGCATTTTCCTGGCAATGATCGTCAGATTTGTTATCAAAGAGCCCCCACGCGGACTCGCCGAAAAAAGAAACGACGCCCAGCCTCCAGGATTTTCAAAAGTAATGGGCTTTCTTTGGAGCAGAAAATCTTTTCGCCATTTATCCTTTGCTTGCGCACTGCACGCTTTCGTCACATATGGTGTCGGTAATTTTATGCCGCTATTTCTTGGACGTGTGCATGGTATGGAGATTCTCGATATAGGCTGGTATTACGGCCTCATCGCTGGCATCGGGGGTCTTGCTGGCACCTTCTTTGGCGGCTGGATGTCAGATCGGATGAGCAACAAAACTGGGGATAAAACCTGGTATGTTTGGATTCCGTTTATCTCTACCGTCTTAGCAATTCCGTTAGCCCTGATTACTTTCTTAGTAATGCCAACAGGCTATAGTGCTGTCTTCTTCTACATCTTTCCGGTCTTTTGTGGTGGCTGGTATCTAGCGCCATGCCTCGCATCTACCCACTTCTTAGTGGGTATAAGAATGCGTGCTATGGGCTCGGCTGTGCTTTTATTCATGCTTAATCTTATCGGTTTAGGACTGGGGCCGTGGATGACCGGCATGTTCAGTGATTGGTTAACTCCAGAATATGGTAGCGACGCATTAAGGTACGCGATGTCTATTACCGTATTGGTCAACATCTGGTGCGCCGCACATTATTACTGGTCGGCCAAAACCATTAGAGCAGATTTCGATAGCGCGCCAGAATAGTTTGTAAGAGTAGCGCGCAAGAGAGCTGGTTTTTTATAAATTAGTGTTTATAAATTGAACTAATAAAGCGGCTAGCAAACGCGCCTAAATAGCGTCTAAGGCTTGCTCGATTTTAGAAACAGGAATTACTGTCAGTCCAGGTATTTTAGTTTTAGGCATATTTGCCTTCGGTACAATAGCGCGGGTAAAACCGTGCTTAGCGGCTTCTTGCAAGCGCTCCTGCCCACCAGGTACGGGGCGGATTTCTCCGGCCAGCCCTATTTCCCCAAACACTACTAAATCTTTTGGCAAAGATTGATCTTTAAAGCTTGAAACAATAGCTAAGAGTAACGCTAAGTCCGCACTGGTTTCGGTAACTTTAACGCCGCCGACAACATTTACAAACACATCTTGGTCAGCCATATACAGGCCACCGTGGCGGTGCAAAACTGCCAGCAACATTGCTAGCCGGTTTTGATCCAAACCCACAGCCACTCGCCGAGGATTACCTAGCTGTGAGCCGTCGACAAGGGCTTGGATTTCTACCAGCAAAGGTCTAGTACCTTCCCAAAGCACAACCACTATAGAGCCAGGTGTATCTTCTTCAGTTCGAGCAAGAAATATCGCCGATGGGTTTTTAACCTCCTTCAAACCTTGCTCTGTCATGGCAAACACGCCGAGCTCATTAACCGCACCAAATCTATTTTTCTGACCACGCAGGATGCGGTACTTACTGTCACTGCCACCTTCCAACATGATGAAACAATCGATCATATGCTCTAAAACTTTCGGACCAGCCAAATTTCCGTCCTTGGTGACGTGCCCAACAAGAAAAATAACGGTATTGGTTTGCTTCGCGTATTGAATCAGATAAGCAGCACACTCACGCACTTGCGACACACTGCCCGGGGCAGAGGCCACATCACTGCTGTGCATTACCTGAATAGAATCCACAACCAACAAATCAGGTTTATGTTCTTGCGCTGCATTACAGATTTGCTCAACATTGGTTTCTGCCAGCATCTTTAAATTTGCGAGTGGCAGCTTAAGCCTCTTCGCGCGCATGCCAACCTGCTGCAATGATTCTTCACCTGTGACATAAAGTGCATCTTTGCCACTGGACGCCAACATGCACATTATTTGTAGGAGCAAAGTACTTTTACCAGCCCCAGGATTTCCACCAATCAAGACTGCTGAACCCGGCACCAGACCGCCGCCTAAAACACGGTCGAGCTCACCTATTGTGCTAGTGAATCTAGGTAGGCTATCTAAATCGATGTCAGAGAGATTTTGGACATTACTTTTTTCACCGGAATAGCCCTGCTTGCGAAAATCGGCTTTAGTTACCGGCGAACTGCTGCTGCCAAGGTTGATTTGGGAAAGGGTATTCCACTCTTTACATGACACGCACTGGCCCTGCCACTGATTGTGCTCGGTTCCACAGTCAGTGCATACGAATGCTACTTTTGCCTTTGCCATCTGAGACCTTCTAAACGTGTGAGTGTGTCTGTGTGGTGTATGAGTAGTTTGGGTTTAGCTGATGTAAGTTAGGGGCCATTCGCTTTTGTAACTCTTGTCAGCCGTTATCAAAACAACGGCCTAGTCGATATAGTGGAATTTTACGCGATCGGTGACTTTGCAAAACAACTCATAAGCGATAGTGCCAACTGATTTCGCCACGTCATCAGCGCAAAGACCCTCGCCCCACAAAATAACTTCGTCATTAATCTGGGCACCACTGTCCTTTAAATCTATCGTGATCATGTCCATAGAAACTCGACCTGCAACATAAGTGCGAAAATCACCAGCTGCGGTTTTAACTATAACCGGGGTGTCAGCATTTGCTGATCTTGGATAGCCGTCACCATAGCCGATAGACACCACACCAATGGATGTATCAGCCGGACATGTATAGCTTGCTCCATAACCTAGAGTCTCTCCGGCTTTAACGTCATTGATAGCTATGAGCCGTGAACTCAGTGTCATTACCGGTTTCAAACCCACAGCTAAACCGTTTTCACGAGCCAGTGGTGAACTGCCGTAAAGCATAACTCCCGGCCGAACGGTGTCATGGTGGGTTTCTGGCAAAGTTAAAATTCCAGCAGATGCGGCAAAGCTTGTCTCTACTTGAGCAAAGTCTTTTAGCAGAAAACTTTTGGCTTGCGCAAACCGAGAAATCTGTTGGTGAGTAAAATCGTGCGAGGCTGGCAATGACATATCATCGGCGAAAGCTAGATGGGACATAAACACTAGGTCGGTGTTGGGCAGCTTAGCCAGCTCTTTATAGGTGGCTATACTAGCCGCTTGACGTTGACCAAGCCTATTCATTCCGCTGTTAAATTCAATCCAAAACTTCTTTGCGCACTGTTGATATCCTGAAGACAAAAGCTTGCCTGCAAGCTCGGCTTGATAAGCTGAATGGATCACTGGTTGAATTTTTTTATCTAAACACAGTCTTAGTTCGTTCTCATCAATAAAGCCCGCCAGCAGCACAATCGCCTTGCCCAATCCCTGCTCACTCAGGGCGCAAGCCTCTTGCAAGGTCGCCACAACAAAACAGTCAAACTGGACATTACTCGCCGCTAGAGATTTGGCGATCCGCGCCACGCCATGACCGTAGCCATTGGATTTAATAACCGGTGTGATATTGGCAGTGGGACAAAGCTCTCGGACTCGGGCAAGATTAAACTTAAGCGCGTTTAGATTAATGCTTGCCCAAGCTCTGGATGTAATTGCAGGTGAGGGGGTAGGTGCTGTCATGAGTGTGGAACCTGAGCTTTAACAGCTACTATTGACCGTGGGTATAGCTGTCATCATAACGAGGTTGAATATAATTTTCGAAGCGCGTGAATTGTCCTTGAAAAGCTAAGCGCACAGTTCCTATTGGTCCATTACGCTGTTTCCCAATAATGACCTCAGCAGTGCCTTTGTCTGCTGAATCTTCGTTGTAGACTTCATCCCGGTAAATAAAAGAGATGATATCGGCGTCTTGCTCGATGGCGCCAGATTCACGAAGATCCGACATTATCGGACGCTTATTGGGCCGCTGCTCCAAGCCACGATTTAACTGTGACAAGGCGATGACCGGGCATTCAAATTCTCGTGCTAGCATCTTCAGCGAGCGAGAAATCTCGGAGATTTCCCCCACGCGGTTATCGCCGTAGCCTTTAATTTGCATAAGCTGCAAGTAGTCGATCACAACCATACCTAACTGACCGTGCTCGCGAACGATTCGGCGCGCGCGCGATCGCATCTCCATTGGACTGAGACCCGAGCTATCGTCTATAAATAGTTGCTTATCTTTAAGTTTGGCAACTGCATTATTAAAACCCGGCCAATCTTCTTCAGTTAGTTGGCCTGTGCGAATTTTAGTTTGGTTAATTTTGCCAATCGATGACAGCATTCTGAAGATCAAACTCTGAGCTGGCATTTCCAAGCTGAATACCAACACTGGCATATCAGTTTTCATAATAGCGTTTTCAACCAAATTCATAGCAAAGGCGGTTTTACCCATCGAAGGCCTGCCCGCAACAATGATCAAGTCTGATTTCTGCCAGCCCGAGGTCATTTCATCAAGGTCTGTGTAGCCAGTAGATATACCGGTAAGACTGCCGTCTAAACCTGCCAGCTCATCAATTCTATCCACCGCTTTGGACAATAAGGGATTGACGTAAATAGGACCGGCGTCTTTGGGCCGTTCATCTGCTATGTTAAATACTTGTTGCTCTGCCTCATCTAGAATCTCAGCGGATTTTTTACCCCCTGTGTTATATCCCACGTCAGCAATACTATTGGCCACGCTGATGAGCCTTCTCAAAATTGCTCGCTCGCGGATGATGTCGGCATAGGCAACGATGTTAGCAGTACCACGAGCGTTGCCTGCAAGCTCGCTTAAATAATCGAGCCCGCCCGCGCTTTCCAACTCATTTAAGCTATTGAGAGATTCGACCAAGGTCACCACGTCAATGGGGCTATTGGCCTCACTTTGCTGAGTCATCACTTGAAAAATAAGCTGATGTTCTCCGCGATAAAAATCTTCTGGCTGCAACACATCCGAGATGTTGTCCCATTGAGTGTTGTCCAGCATAAGACCACCAAGCACAGCTTGCTCTGCCTCTACGGAATGAGGAGGTACTTTCAATGCTGAAAGCGTGTTGGTGTGGCTGTTGTTGGCGGCTTCAATAGGCATGTTTAAAGATTACCGTAAATGGAAAAGAAATAAGAGGAAAATAAGAGACAATTAACTGCTAAAAAAACTCAAAATCAAACCATAAAAAAAGCGCCATCTGACATAGCAGCATGGCGCTTTTCTAAAACTAATCTATCACTAATCAAAGCAACCCAATTGAGCCTGGATAAACCCCAAGCTCTAGGGAACTTGCTACTAGGCTTCGCTTGACTCGTCTGCCTCAGCTGCTTCGATTTCAGCGATAAGATTGCCGTCATCGCTTATGTCCGCGCCTGATTCTAAGCCGGCGACAACCAATTTAACCGTTTCGCCAACATCATACCCAAAGTCGATAGCAACCTCGTACTCGCCCAACGCACGGATAACACCGTGGGGAAGCATGACCTCGCTTTTGTTCAAGTCGCTGCCAACTTTTTCGTTGATCGCATCAGCAATATCTTTAGTGCCAACAGAACCAAACAGACTGCCTTCGTCACTTGCGTTAACTTCGATCCGAAGTACAAGACCTTTAACTTTGACAGCGCGCTTTTGCATTTCGCCCATTTTTTCGTTGTGGGCCGCAAGCAATTCAGATTTACGCTCTTCGAAATGCTCTAGATTTGTTCTAGTCGCCGGCATTGCCTTACCCTGTGGGAACAGGAAATTACGCGCATACCCAGCTTTAACTGAAGTGGTATCGCCGATTTCACCGAGCTTACCAATCTTTTCCAGCAAAATAACGTTCATTTTTATTTCCTCATTTTCAATTCGTTAGGCAGAATTTGGGCTACGAGACCTAAAATCGTACCAGCTATCTATCAATGCCAACATTACTATTAGCTGTGACATCCAAGGCATTAATCCGTAAAAAGCGACCAACCACATACTTGATGCTTTCCGCTTACCGACTAAACCGTGAACCAATGCCACGCCAGAGAAAATTAGGGGCATCATCAAATAAAATACCCAACTCTCTGGAATAAACTCAACAAACGTCACAATAAACATAGCGGCCAACAAGGCCACCGCGACTTTTTGCTTTATTCTCAATCCGTGGAATTCCGTCTGGAATCCCCCCGGGTTATAAAGTGCCGCCTGCATCCAGCGAGCGAGCATCAATAGCAGTATGGATAAGAACATATACACCGCGCCAAAAAAGCTCGGTATGGTTGCTCTGAACTGCTCTAGACTTACCATCTGCAAATCTTGAGCAGACAGGTAAGCCTCAAACTGTGCATACACTACATTCAGTAATTCTGGCTGAGCTCGCATGTAAAGCTCAACGCAGACTCCGACTAATATCGACGCTAGCAGCGTAAGTTCCCAAGACTCTGTCTCTCTAAGAAACCATGCCAAACCAGTAATGCCAAACAACATGAGAAGCGGGATCACGTCTCCTGCCACCGCCCAGCCGGCCAATGGCAACACTGCCCAGACCAATATCATACCGGCTTCTTGCAATCCTTTTCGCAGCGCCACTAAACCCACAATAGCTGGGCTTAGCAAATTTAACATAGGGACAAGCCCAAGTAGCAGCACTACCATGATGGCTTGCTTGCGCCCTTTCATTACGAATTCAGCAAGGCCACGCATCAGATTATTTATACCTGATGACTATCCGTGTATGGAATCAATGCCAAATAACGAGCGCGTTTTACCGCAGTCGCCAGCTGACGCTGGTAACGTGCCTTTGTACCAGTAATCCGGCTAGGAACGATCTTGCCGGTTTCTGAAACGTAAGCCTTCAGGGTTTCTAGATCTTTGTAATCAATTTGTATGGTGCCTTCTGCGGTGAATTTGCAGAATTTACGACGACGAAAATAACGAGCCATAATAATGTCCTATTTCAAATAAGTTCGATGCGAGAACTAGTCTTTAGATTCTTCGGAGTCAGCTGCAGGCGCTTCTTCAGCGGCAGGAGCTTCTTCGGAAACGACTTTTGCTTCAGCAGCTGGAGCTTCTTCAGCAACAACTTCTTCAGCAGGCTCAGCTTCAGCTTCAGCGGCAGCCTTAGCGGCGGATGCTCTAGCCGATGCAGCTGCAGCATCATCTTCTATTTTGCGCTTTGCTTCAGCACGAGCCTTACGCTCTTTGCCTTCACGTTCGCCCTTAGAAATCATAGACTCTTCAGTGACAAGTTCCTTAGTCTTAATGACCAAGTTACGAAGCACAGCGTCGTTGTAGCGGAACAAAGTAGTTAATTCATCCAAAGCCTCGCTGCCACACTCAATGTTCATGAGCACGTAATGAGCTTTGTGAATTTTATTTATAGGGTAAGCAAGCTGGCGTCTGCCCCAGTCTTCCATACGGTGAATTTGACCACCGCCTTCGTTCATTACCTGGGTATAGCGTTCGATCATCCCTGGGACCTGCTCGGACTGGTCGGGATGCACCAGAAATACGACTTCATAGTGTCTCATAGAGACTCCTCTTGGGTTATGCCTCCCATCACGCAAAGTGCGAGCGGTAAGACAAGGAGTTATGTAGGGCGAAACGAGTCTCGCTAACAAAAGAGCGGGAATTCTACAGAAACCAAAATGCCAAAGCAATCATAGTTTGACTAGAGTGTTGGCCGAACGATGACACTTAAAGCCTGCAGGGCAGCATTTTTAGTGCTAACCGGCTGTTTTTTATCCCTTAACTATCACAACGGGATCTTAATGAGGCGCTTATTTCTACACAATGAGATTGAAAGCGGACATTAAAAACACAGTACTTTAGCGGAAAGTTGATCTGAGCGGCGAATTTAGCGAAATACCGCTACTTTGAATCGTTAATTTTGTCAGGTGTTTTGGCAGGGCAGTGAAGTAGAGAAAAAGAAAAAAGAACAGGCAAAAAAAACCTTACCGCCTGTCAACTGGCAGGCTAACTCCGCTGACGAACAGCCTCATATAAGAAAACCCCAGTGGCCACCGATACATTGAGACTACTAAGTTCACCGGACATGGGGATAGAAATCTCATGATCACAGCAATCTCGAGTCAGCCTCCGCAGCCCGCTGCCCTCAGACCCCATCACTATAGCCAAATTACCGGTTAAATCTTGCTGATAGATAGAAGTCGAACTTTTATCAGAAGTCCCCACCAGCCAGATGCCCCTTTCTTTTAATGATTCAAGGCAACGTGCTAAGTTTGTCACTACAGCATAAGGCACGGTTTCAGCAGCGCCACAGGCGACTTTTCTAGCGGTTTCATTGAGTGGAGCTGACCTATCCTTTGGCACAACCACCGCATGAACACCTGCCGCATCGGCTGTGCGCAAACAGGCACCTAAATTGTGAGGGTCAGTGACGCCATCAAGCACCAATAATAGTTTATCGCCTTGTATTGTATCTAACAGTGCTAACAGCTGCTTTTCATCCAAAACGCTGCTGTTACTCTGCAGCTGCGCTGCCACACCCTGATGAACACCTTTAAATTGCTTTTCGAAGCGGGACTTTTCAGATTCAGTGATCGTGACCCCAGAGGCAACAGCCAATGCTTTAACTTCATCGAGCCGCCTATTTGCCGAACCTGATTGGAGAATTAAAGCGATAATTTCTTGCGGGCGCTGCCGAAGTAGTTCCGATACTGCATGAATTCCTATCACCCACTCTTTCATTAGCTGCTTCTTTGTTGGTCTTTGTTCTGCGACTTTCGATTATTCGTGTGTTTCAAGTAACCAGATCAGCTAACTGTTAGCTTTGAGTTGATTTGGCTTTGGCCTTAACTCTTTTCTTAGCAGCACCGGACCGATTTGCTCTTTTTTTAGCTTTTGCTGTCCCAGGTGCTGTTTTGGGTCCTGCTGCTGGGTTATTGCTACCCGCTCTTTTGGCCGCGACGCCGCTAGCCTTTTTATTGGCAGGTTTCTTTCTCGTCGCAGCCTTTTTAGGCGCACCTGAAGCCGAGGCTGAACCGCCAGAATTCGTTTTGCTAGGCTGCCCGGAACGAGTTGGTTTTGACTGGGCATTAGGTTTTGACTCCGAGCCTGATTTTAACTGAGAGCCTGGTTTTGATTGGGAGGCTCGTTTTGATTGAGAGCTCGGTTTTGATTGAGAGAGGCTTCCTTTTTTCTTAGGTGCCCCACCATCGCTCCCCCCTCTGGCCTCTTGACCTGTAGCGGTTTTTTCGCCACCTCTAGATCTGCGCGCAGTACCCTCTTTGCCTGAATCAATTTTTTTTCGTGAATCCTTGCCTTTACCAGAGCTACCTTTTCCAACTTTGCCTGTACGCAGCGCCTCTCTCAAGCCGGATTTTTTCGTGCCTGGCACAGCGGAGCGTGAGCCCTGCATTTGTAAGTCGATTTTCTTTTCATCCAGATTCACCCTCACGACGCACACATCTACCGTGTCGCCGAGACGATAAACTTTCTGTGTTCGCTCACCTTGCAAGCAGTGGCGGACCGGATCAAAATGATAATAGTCATTAGTCAGCTCAGTGATATGAACCAAGCCCTCTATATAGATATCATTTAATTCTACAAAAAGTCCAAAGCTGGTGACTGAGGCTACCGTGCCAGTGAATTCTTCTCCAACATGGTCCTGCATATATTCGCACTTAAGCCAATCAATCACACTGTAGCTAGCAGCATCAGCCCTGCGCTCAGCAATAGAGCAATTCTCACCAAAGCTGATCATGTCTTTCATCTCATAGGGATAAATAGATTTCTTATCTATGCCCTTAGCCGCCTTATGCTTTTTAAGATGTTTGCCTTTTTTATTGCGCACCAAATAACGAATCGCTCTGTGCACAAGCAAATCTGGATAGCGACGAATGGGTGAGGTAAAATGGGCATAAGCGTCGTAGCCCAGGCCAAAATGACCTACATTCTCAGGCTGATACACGGCCTGCATCATGGAGCGAATCAACATAGTTTGAAGCAGATGCTTATCCGGGCGCCCGTCCATTTGCGCTAGCACTTTTTGATAGTCCATAGGCTCTGGCTCGTCGCCACCACCTAAAAACATATCCATTTCTTTCAGAAAATCTCGGAGGTTCTTTAGTTTGTCCGGATTTGGACCTTCGTGAATACGATAAAGAGCCGGCACTTCTTTCTCTTCTAAGAGTCGGGCCGCCGCCACGTTGGCTCGCAGCATACACTCTTCGATTAGCCTGTGAGCCTCGTTTCGCTCAACCGGCACAATTTCCCTAATTTTTTTGTTCTCACCAAACACAATGCGAGTCTCAGTGGACTCAAAATCCATGGCGCCGCTTTTGTCACGGATGCTGCGCAGCGCATGATAGAGCGAATACAAATCTTTAAGGTGAGGTATGATCGGTTTATGGCGCTTTAGCAGCTTTTCTTGAACACTTATCCTAAGCTCGCCCTCTGCTGGCTGCAGCATATCGGCTACTTCGGTGTAGGTGAGGCGCCCATGAGAATGGATGACCGCCTCATAAAAATCGTAGTCCTGCATTTCACCGGTGGCAGCAAATTGCATTTCACATACTAAGGTAAGGCGATCTACATTTGGTTTAAGTGAACAGAGCCCATTGGACAACTTCTCTGGCAACATCGGAATAACATGACCGGGGAAGTACACCGAGGTACCTCTGTTAATAGCCTCGCGGTCTAAAGCGCTGCCGATCTTTACGTAATTTGAAACATCAGCAATGGCAACGAACAATGTCCAGCCACCGGACTTTTTACTTTCTGCAAAAACCGCGTCATCGAAATCCTTCGCATCCTCACCATCAATGGTAACGAATGGAGTCTGGCGAAGATCAAATCGATCCTGGAATTCGGATTCCCCGACCTCGTCAGAGAAGCGAGAAGTCTCTGTCGTAACCGCAGTTGGCCACTCATGAGGAATATCATGACTGCGAACCGCCATGTCAATTTCTAAACCTGGGGTTGTAACATCACCCAGAATTTCAACAATTTTACCCACCGCTTTTTTACGCTTAGCCGGGTATTCAATCAGCTCGGCCACTACAAACTCGCCGTCCTTAGCCGAACCTATCTGAGCCTCTGGAATTATAATCTCATGAGGAATTCGCTTGCTGTCTGGCACCACGATGCCGAAGCCTTGCTCATGGTAAAAGCGTCCTACTATTTGAGAATAACGGCGCTCTAGAATCTCTACTATCGTGCCTTCTTTTCTGCCACGACTGTCAAAACCAATATGCCTAGCAAGAACCTTATCACCGTCAAAAAGGCGGTCCATTTCCCTCGGGCTTAAAAAGAAGTCATCGCCTCCTCCCTCAGGGATAAAAAAGCCAAATCCATCTTTGTGGCCTTGAATGCGGCCCTTGGTTAATTCCATAAGAGACGCAAGTCCATAAACCCCACGCCGATTGCTAATAATTTGGCCGTCTCGGCTCATTGCAATAAGGCGACGCCGCAGACCTTCAATCTGCTCTTCATCGGTGATTTTAAGATGCACCACAAGCTGATCAAGTCCAACCGGTTCT